>CAYUGX010000360.1:0-4471 GCA_964444375.1 uncultured Porphyromonadaceae bacterium
ATTAAATAACTCCAGATGATCCGGAAAACGACTTTGCCCATACTTCTGCTGCTTATGATTGCTTTTTTGCTTTCATGCGAACCCTCCTCCATCCCTGGTGGTGGTGGTGGTGGTGGTGAAGTGATAACGGGTCGGGTTGAGTTTGAGTTCCCTTTGGATGTGATGCGTATTCCCGATCGGGGATTGCACCGGATTGATCTGAGTCTGGCTAAAAATGCAAAAAACCTGTACCAGGGTGATTTCATTCAATCGGCCAATGTTTCCGATGTTCAATTAACCTATGTATTCGAGCTTCCTCCAGGCAATTATTATTGGCAAGCGGGCATAACCTGTTCGAGCAAAGGAGATACGTGTTTATGGGGTGGATTTCCAGGCGGACGGTACGGAGCCAAATGGACATTAGGCACTATAGACATTGAAATTGGCAAAACCACTCAGAAAAAAATCACATTTCAATGATCCGAGTGATACATAAAACTATTGTTTGCATTACTGCTCTTGCTTTTACGCTTGCATTTTTGCCAAAGTGCACGAAAAATACTGAACCAGTCATTCCAGAAATGCAAATCAATGTGGCTCCGGGTAATGGCTCTACAATTACTGAGTTTACCTGTGCTGTTGAGCCCTTAGAAGGAGCGAATAATTCAACGGTTTTCTACTACCGTTGGGATTGGAATAGCGATTCAACGTGGGATACTCCCTATTCCACAGCCAAGAAAATCACACATCGTTTCAGGCAGCCAGGCAACTACACTATAAGAGTCCAGGTAAGTCTCGGAAAAGGGTATGGTGAAGTATTTTCCACAACACTGAATATAGAGCAGGGATTTTCAAGTCCGAAGCCAAACTTCACTATAGAGCCTGATTCTGGAAATATCTATACTGACTTTTATTTTAATGCCAGTTCCACCTATGATGACGAAGATTCAATCGATCAACTCCAATTCAGGTGGGATTTTGGTGCTGATGGCTTTTACGATGTCCCGTTTAGTACAGATCCCACAATTTATCGGACATTTGGTCGTGTGGGCTATCACACGGTTGTCATGCAAGTAAAAGACCCAAGCAATAAATATGGTCTTATCAAAAAGGATTTGTTTATTGATAATATTGACCGAGATATGCTTCCTGATTTTACCTGGCACGCTGACATTGATGAGGCCGGTGAACCGTTTAACTTCGATGCTTCATTATCTTCACATAAAGTAGATACGAGTCTGCAGTTTCAGTATTCATGGAAATTCAGCTATTTTGATTGGACTGAACCCAGTTACAATCCCGAAACCACTCATACTTTTATTTCCGGCGGTAATCATATCGTACATTTAATGACAATCAATCCCAACACTGCCTTACAAAAAACTATCCAGAAAACAGTTACGGTGGGTGAAGAGAACAAAGCACCCGAACCGGTTATCACAGCGGCTATTGAGCAGGGGAACATCCGGACCCAGTTCTATTTGCACACGTGGTTTTCGACCGACGACCATGTGGGTGCATCCGGATTATTGTATCGTTGGGATTTTGAGGGAGATGGGTATTGGGATACTAATTATGGCCCTCATTTAGAAATGCATCATCAATTTACCCATGCTGGAGATTATCGAGCTCGGGTAGAAGCCGTTGATCCAGGTGGAAAAAAAGCAGTGGCTACTCTTTTACTCACTGTATCTCCCTACCTCAATGAGACCAGTTACTTCATGGATGCGAGAGACCGTCAACTTTATGGTTCTGTTAAAATTGGATCTACCTGGTGGATGGCTGAGAATTTAAACTATGATGTACCTCAGAAACTGACTACCGGATTGTATACCTGGATTTGCTTATATGAACAAAAATCATGGTGCGAAGAGGTAGGTAGACTATACCATGTGTCGGCCATCACACACAATCGTGGCAGTGATGAATACCTGGATATTTGCCCACCCGGATGGCGTTTGCCTGAACAACAGGAGATGGAAGACCTAATCGCAAATGTAGGTGGCCCAACAAATGGGAAAACCCTCGAATTGGGCGGATCTCAGGACTTCAACGCCCAATATCTCGGCTATGCCGACTATTATTTTGTGATAGAACAAATGCGAATCGTTGATACGGTGTATCGATTTAAAGAAAGTTATGAATCAGTTTATCTGACCTCCAGTACTATTCCGGAGGACATTAATAACATGCGCTCTGATATATACATGATTCGTCTCGATCGCCAAAGCGGTGAAATTTGGAATGGCTTCAATAGAGCCGGAATATATGTTCCCGTGCGCTGTGTGAAAGAAGAATGAAAAAAGGGCCCTGAACCGGGCCCTTCTTCCTATCGAGCCATAACACAATCATCTGAGAATACTTATTTAAAGTTTCAACCTGATGATTATTATCGTATTTCCATTTCCATCCTTGTGTTTAACCGGTAATCAAATATGTTGGTAAATGCTATACCAATAAAATGCCAGAATTACTTATACTGCTGATTATTAGACTTTTTTATTAATTCACTGTGAATAAATCATTCCATATTTTAGAATATCGGACAAAAAAGGGAATGAATTGCACTTTTCCAGACCAGTGCAAAAGGCTACTTTTATGGCATGACCACTTCGGATGCCACTGTATTCATTAATGTACATACCCATCAATCTCCGACAGTTCAGAATACACCAATTCGTATTTTAAATCAGTTTCTTACTGATTCCTTCCTCCCGGATGCAAGCGGTCGAAGGTATTCTGTAGGGCTCCACCCCTGGCACACCGACCAGGCAAATCCTCCACTAGATTATTTAGAGAAGTTGATGACTCACCAGCAAGTAGTTGCTGTAGGTGAGATTGGTCTGGATGCCCTAAAGGGAGCGACTGAACATGTGCAAGAGCAGCTATTTCTCAAACAAATTGAACTCGCCGAGGATGCCAACAAACCTGTCATAATCCACTGTGTGAAACGATTCGACAGATTGCTGTACTTCCGCAAACAATACAAACAGACTCCCTGGATTGTCCATGGCTTTACCGGCAACCAGCAACTGGCCAATCAATTGATCAAGGCTGATTGTTACCTGTCTTTTGGAACAGCGTTATTATCGCCTTCAGCTAAACTGGCAAAGACAATATCAGCGCTTTCGCTTGATCGAATATTTTTTGAGACCGATACCAGTCCCACACCCATTGAAACGATTTATCAACATGCAGCTCAAATAAAAAATATCCCATTGAGTCAGCTGAAAAGTGTAATAATGCATAATTTCACCCAAATTTTCTAAACCATGATACCCGACTGGTTGGTCAGAACTGAATTACTCCTGGGGCCAGAAAAGCTGGATCGACTGCAGAACAGTAAAGTGCTTGTCGTTGGCCTGGGAGGAGTGGGTGCCTACGCTGCCGAAATGATCTGTCGAGCCGGAATCGGAAAACTAACCATTGTTGATGGCGATGTGGTTCAGCCTTCTAACCGCAACAGACAGCTCATTGCATTGAAGTCCAATGAAGGCAAAGATAAAGCACAACTCATGTGTGAGCGACTACTCGATATTAATCCCAAATTGGGCCTAACAGTGATCAATGAGTACATTCGAGACGACCGTATGATAGAGATCCTCGATACTGGCTTTGATTACGTGGTAGATGCTATTGATACCCTGGCACCCAAGATTTTCCTGATTTATCATTCTGTCAATAAAGGACTTAAAATAGCCAGCTCAATGGGCTCAGGTGGCAAATCAGACCCAACTCAGATTATTATCTCTGACATTAAGGATTCATACAATTGCAAGCTGGCCAGTATTTTACGTAAACGCTTGCACCGTCTGGGAGTCTACACCGGTGTGAAGGTGGTCTTCTCACCAGAGAAAGTAAAAAAAGAATCAATCGTCCTCACCGAAGGCGAACAAAACAAAAAATCGAACGTAGGAACCATCTCATACATGCCACCCACATTCGGCTGCTTCCTCGCCTCCATAGTAATAAACGAATTAACCAACACTAATCCTATCAAGTAAAGCCACTCAGCCGTGTGGCTCTATATACCGGGCAAAGACAAGAAAACATGAAACAATCACAAAATTCAAACATCCTTAGAAATCTCTCATCCATGAGCCTAGTCATGATCATGATCGTCATCATCTCCTCATGCTCGAAACCATCCCCAAACATCATCTACATTCTCGCAGATGATTTGGGTTACGGTGAACTGGGTTCATACGGACA
The DNA here is from genome assembly GCA_964444375.1 of uncultured Porphyromonadaceae bacterium. Taxonomy (GTDB): domain Bacteria; phylum Bacteroidota; class Bacteroidia; order Bacteroidales; family UBA12481; genus JABHCC01. The sequence continues at coordinate 4,192 of CAYUGX010000360.1, forward strand.
AGAAAAAATTGAAACTCCGAATATTGATTTGCTGGCTGAGAATGGCATGCGTTTTACTGACCACTATTCGGGTTCGGCTGTATGCGCGCCCTCTCGTTGCATCTTACTCACAGGTCGTCATGGCGGTCATGCCCATATCAGGGGCAACCACGAGTGGGGCGAGCGAGGCCCGGTGTGGGATATGACCAAATCATGGAATGATCCAAATCTGGAAGGACAATTCCCAATGGATCCAGCAGAGATCACTATTGCCGAGAAACTGCAGGAGGCTGGCTACGTG
>CAYUGX010000361.1:0-4397 GCA_964444375.1 uncultured Porphyromonadaceae bacterium
CAGAACCCAGCACCCAATATCATCGGCACCTATAAAGATCCCTGGCTCGGAAATATCACGATATTTCAAAAAAACGACCAACTTCGATTTCTTTCTGAGCGTTCTCCAGGCTTGGATGGTCAGGTTTATTGGTATAAAGGAACATCCTTTGTTGTTAAGTGGGATGATCGAAGCATGGATGCTGATGCATTCATGCGATTTGAGCTGGATTTCGACGGATTACCTTCAGGATTCACCATGAAAGCCATATCTCCGATGACAGATTTCAGTTACGATTTTCACGATCTGGATTTTAAAAGAATTAAATAATTTAATAGGTAATAAATTACATAATTCTTTTACTTGTAATAATCGTTAAAGATTTCCTACTAATAAGAACAAACTACTCGTTATGATTGTAAAATGGTTCATCCGGCATCAAGTCTATGAATCCCTTCGATCCTCAATCTGGCAGAAGAAACTAGCCATTAATATTTTGATCGGATTACTGGTTCTATTGATGCTTGGCTACCTGCTCATGTTGGGATTGTTGATTGACGTTATCCTCAATGAAATGTTTCCTCATCAGGATCCGGTATTGCTTTTCAATGGTTTACTTCTATACTTCTTTGGTATTGAGTTTGTCCTGCGTTTCTTTATTCAAAGTTTGCCTACACTCAATATTGAAACCTATCTACACCTGCCGATTCGAAAAAGCTACATCGTGCATTATGTAGTCGGTAAATCGATCTTTACAATTGGTAACTATTTGTCGTGGTTTATTTTTATTCCCTTTGCTTTCAAAGTTATTGCTCCAGCCTATTCAACAGGCCAAGCCTTGATTTGGTTACTCAGCTTGATATTTTTTGTGTTTGCCAACAATTTTCTTGCGATCTGGGTAAAACGACACCTGGTAAGTAAACCTTTTGTAGTCGTTGGTTTTGGTTTGGCTTTGATCAGTCTGATTGTCCTCAATTATTTCAAATTGATTTCTGTAACTGCGTTGTCAGCTAATTTCTTTGCCCATTTTATAGACCAGGGTTTTTGGATTATTGTCCCAGTTATACTGATACTCGCATTTTATCTCTTTAATTACTTTCACCTGAAGACAAAGCTTTATCCTGAGGAGCTGAATATCAAGAAAAAGGAAAAACGTGATGGCTTAGCTAATATCCGGTATTTCAAATCAATGGGCCTTACCGGTCAATTGCTATCCTTAGAAATGCGATTACTTTGGCGAAATAAGCGCACCAGGAGTCAACTTGTCTTGATGCCTATATTCATCTTTTATGGCCTCATGTTTTACCCACAGGAGGAATATCAGGGTGCCAGCGTTTTCCTCATCTTTGTAGGTGTTTTCATGACCGGAGGTCTGATGCTAAATTATCTGAATTATTGCTTCGGCTATGAGAGCAGCTATTTTGATAATATTCTGGCGAATTATACTGACTTCAAACAATATATCAGGAGCAAGTATTTGCTGGCGGTGTCAATGTCTGCAATCAGTTTTCTGTTAACTATCCCATACCTGTATTTTGGTTTAGAGATTTTGTTGGTCAATTTTGCCGCCTTCCTGTATAATGTGGGGGTTCTGTCTTTTGCCTTATTCTATATGGCTACATTTAGTCGAAAGCGAATGGATCTCACACGAGGTGCCGCCTTTAATTATCAGGGCATGGGTGCATCTCACTGGTTATCTATGATTCCAGCATTTCTGTTGCCCATCTTTACTTTTCTCCCGTTTAAATGGGCGGGAATTCCGCAGGCTGGAATTCTCTTTATCGGTATTCTCGGGTTAATCGGACTGATTTTCCACCGCTCTCTCATTAATGTCATTGTTAAACAATTTCTAAAAAGTAAATATGCCATGGCCGAAGGCTTCAGGCAATCATAAATACAGATCAACATGATCAGCATACATCAGCTAAGCAAAGAATATCACTCAGAACCGGTACTCAATATTAGCGAATTGAGAATTAGTGAAAAGGAAAGTTTCGGGTTAGTAGGCAATAATGGAGCCGGTAAAACGACACTATTCAGATTGATACTGGATCTGATAAAAGCCACTACGGGCCATGTAGAGATCCAGGATACTGACGTTCGAAGCCATACCGGTTGGAAATACTATACAGGTTCTTACCTGGATAAGAATTTTCTGATTGATTTCTTAACTCCTGAAGAGTATTTCGAGTTCCAGGCCGACATCCACGGCATGTCGAAGGGAGATTTACAGGCCTTTTACGAATAATATGAAGACATTTTTGCTGGTGAAATTCTGCGTAAGAACAAATACATACGCGATCTGTCTCAAGGCAATAAACAAAAGGTAGGCATCACTTCGGCTCTGATGTTCAAGCCTGAACTCATCATACTCGACGAACCCTTTAATGGCCTCGATCCATCCACCCAAATCAGATTGATACAGCGTTTAAACAAGCTCAAAAAAGATGGAGTCACCATGCTTATCTCAAGTCACGACCTTAACCATGTGACTGAAGTTTGTGATCGGATTGTGGTCTTACACCAGGGGAATATTGCATACGACCTAGAAACCAATGAAAACACATTGAAGCAACTTGAGAAATACTTCAGCAATTAGCCACACTCTACAATTACCTGTTAGATCAGTGTTAGTAGCATTAGTCTATCTTAGAATAATACATTTCATCATGGCAACCGACTTACCTTCAACTTTTAACTGATATATATAAGTTCCTGAAGCAACAGATTCCGTATTATCATCATCACCATTCCAGATAACTGAATGATTCCCCGTTCCGATTTTACATCAGGTTGCGGTTAGTGGTTTGACTATTATTTCGATGCAGTAAGGTACGAAACAGCAATGAATTATGAATTTGGCTTATTATCCAATTGACTTCTTAACACAATCTTGACTCTTCTTGACACAATCTCTACAATCAGAAATACTACGTACTCTAACTTAGCCCCTAGTAAGACTTCATACCTATCCATAACCACCTATGTTGCCTTCACCTGTTACTTGGCCTAACGAACAGGTGAAGGCTTTTTTTCATCTTAATAATCCTTAACAAATGTTCACAGGAACTTCATATTCTAATGGAGGCCCTGTTTTAGTTTTGAATAAAGCATCTGAAACAGGATAACAGGACAACAAGACAACAAGACAACCAAAAAAAATCATATCAACCTATTAAACGATATAACCATGAAAAAACTCGCTACCCTCCTCCTAGTACTCCTCCCAAGCTTCCTCTTCGCACAAAACGGGAGCTGGAATACCGACCTGCCACCTATGCCAGTTTCAAAATGGGCTTTTGGTGCCGAGGTCGTGAATGGCAAACTCTACATCATCGGCGGTGGTGTACTTACCGATGCCGACCTCGACCATGCCGCTGCTGTTGGTAGCGTTGAAGTGTATGATTTTGAAACCAATACCTGGGATCAATCCAGAACACCCATGCCCACACCCAGAAACTATTCCGGAACTGCAGTGGTAGGAGATAAAATCTACGTCATTGGTGGCCATAAGGCTGATGGATCACCGTACGCAACAAAGATCATCGAAAGCTACGATACAGAATCCGATACCTGGGAGACTGGCAAGGCAACCATGGATCGGGGACATATGGGTTCAGGAACCGTTGCCCTGGATGGGAAAATCTATGTTATCGGTTGCTGGGACAGCGAAGTTTCCTATGCTCAATCTATGGAGATCTATGATATTGAAACAGATACCTGGGAATACGGTCCTAGCCTACCCTTCCCCAGTGGCTTAATGTCATGCGATATCGTGAACGACAAAATTATCATAACCGGTGGAGTTAGAGGAATTCCTATTTCAAAGATCCAACAATATGATCCTCAAAGCAATACCTGGGAAGTGCTGGATGTAACCCTTCCCAAAAGCATGTGGGCAATCCGTTCTTGTGTTTATAACAATGCCATTTATCTGGCAGGCGGTCTAACAGTCAGCGGTTCATCAATTTCAATGGTTGTTCAGCCCTATCTATGGCGCTTTGATCTGGAAACAAATCAAATCTTTAAAATTGCCGAATTACCCACACCCCGTGAGGTCGTCACCCTGCATCCGGTAGGAGATCAGTTGTGACGACCTATCCCCAGGCGAATCAGCCACTTGTTATGGACAGAAGGTGCTAAAAATTTCTCCTGAAATCCCGAACGGAACCTTGATCTATATTAAAGCTCTGATCTCAAGTGATGGCTATGAATACTGGGATCATACCTTCTCGATTCGAATTGGGGAGGGGTTTATTTCTGCAGTTGACAATGTCGAAATGGAGTCTATTGTTCTGGCTGTATATCCCAATCCTGTGTCGGAAGAAATAGTCTTCAGTCTTCAGTCTTCAGTTTTCAGTATGTCCATGCCTGAATAGCATTGACCGTTTTTTACCAAGTTAAACATATTGATAATT
>CAYUGX010000362.1:0-4385 GCA_964444375.1 uncultured Porphyromonadaceae bacterium
ATTAGAAAACGTGAACGGCCGGGAGCGGTAAATGATTGGCTCATGGGGCAAATACGCAACCAGGCTTTGGGAAACATTTCGCTTAGTGAATTAAGTACAATGGTGCAACAGGAAATCAAATAATCATGAGCGAAGATATATTTCAAGGATACCGGGGTGAGGCCCTCCAGATACTGCGAAAGTTTAACGTACGAGTTTGGGGTTTGGCTGAGTTTGAAACCACCAGAGGCAAATTCAAAGGTACGGTTTTGCCCAGGGCTGAAAATGATGATGATAAGCACATTGTCATCAAAATTGAAACCGGCTACAATATTGGTATTGCAACCAACACCATTACACACATGGTTGAAGTCGACTATTTCAAGGCCAACTACAAAATTCCGGAAAAAGAATTTCCCTACACCGATAATCTCCCGAAAGTTAAGCTAATCGGAACGGGTGGGACGATCGCGAGTCGACTGGATTACCGAACCGGGGCCGTTATTCCGGCCTTCTCGCCTGGTGAGTTATATGGGGCGGTACCAGAACTCGCAGACATTTGTAACCTGAACACTGAAAAGGTATTTGCTGTATTCAGTGAAAACATGGGACCCGATCAATACAAAGCGCTTGCAGTAGCTATTGGAAAAGAGATCGAAAATGGAGTCGATGGAATCGTCATCGGACACGGCACCGATACCCTGCACCACACCGCTACTGCCCTTTCGTTCATGGTTCAGAATTCACCTGTTCCTATCGTTTTGGTGGGCTCACAGCGATCATCAGATCGGCCCTCCTCAGATGCCGCTTTAAACCTGATGCACGCCTGTTATGCTGCGGGACATGGAGATATAGCTGAGGTGATGGTCTGTATGTTTGGTCCTACTTCGGATGAATATGGATTTCTGCATAAAGGCACCCGGGTTAGAAAAATGCACTCATCTTACCGGTCAACATTCAGAACAATAGGTGACACCCCACTAGGTACGGTAAAGGTGGGCGAAGTAAAGCCGCTGAAGAAGCAGTATAATCACCGTAGAAAGGATAGAAAGGTAGAAATACATCCCTATTTCGAAGACCGGGTAAGTATGATCTATTTCTATCCTCACATGCATCCTGACACAATCGACTCATTGGTTGATTTGGGCTATAAGGGGATAATCATCATTGGAACGGGTCTGGGTCATGTGAATAAAGAGCTTTATCCAGCTATTAAACGGGCAAGAGACAAGGGTGTTGCCGTTTACATGACAGTTCAAACCCTATGGGGATATGTCCATATGTTTGTTTACGAAACCGGACGAGAATTAATGGCCATGGGGGTCATTCCATTGGAAAACATGTTACCAGAGGCTGCCTTTATTAAACTTGGATGGGCTTTAGGACAAACCAGTGACCTTGACAAAGTTAAGGAGATTATGTTGGCACCGATCAATGAAGAAATCACGAGTCGTGAGCCCTATAATGGCTATTTGGTTTATCAGGGTGGTGTCCCTGAGGTGGAGGATTTTATTCGTAAATACCGGAAGTAGTCTCGGTAATCGCCTGACCAACTATAAGCTCAAACTCACTCATAATCATGGCTGTTGCTCCCCATATTTTATAAGGATCAATGCTGTAGTATGGTGCATGAATTCGGTAAGAACCTGCCTGGATTAGGTCTTCTCTTTTTGAAGCCTGATTGAAAAGTTTGCTGAGTGGTATGCTAAGAACTGAAACCACTTCTGATGGATCAGGTGAAAAAACCGGATCATAATTAATCCAACCCACAAATGGTCGGATGCAGTAATTGCTATGCGACACGTACAGCGAGCTGATTTCTCCGAGTATTTTAATTGAAGTCGCTTGAATGCCAATTTCCTCTTCTGTTTCCCGCAGTGCGGTATGAGCACCTGATTGATCATTGGGTTCACGTCTGCCACCGGGCAAGCTGATTTGGCCTCCATGGGGTCCGGTTTCGGTTCTTTGAATAAATGCGGTATAGACCTTCTGATTGCGCTGAAAAAGTAGAATTAGTACACTACTGGGCTGGGCTGCACCTGGATCAGCATTGTTGTGGCTGGATCTCCGTTGTGCGGGTGCCATCTGCAGCTGCGCCGAGAGGCCTGGCAGGGGCAAGGATAGCCTGCTTGCTAGAAGCTCGACGAGGAAATCAATCGTTAAAGTGCCAATAGAAACCATACTTAAGAAACCGCTTTTTAACCGGATAGTTCAAAACTGGGAAATAATTTCCACCGATCAAATCAGAAGTGACATGCTCATAGCGAATAAATGCACGGGTACGCTTCACTCTTAGCATGGCAAAAACATCGATATAGGGATAATTACCTAAACGCTTCTGATTCTGCAAATAAAATGCTCCTGTCGAAGGTTTGTAGGCATAGCCGTCATAGCCCGTGCAATACCTGACATCCAGTCCATATTCGATTTCTAATTTCCCTCCCGTGTTCCTGAAATTGACATCATGATGCATAAAAGTGGAGCTCGACATGACTGCCAGAGGTAAAGGAATTTCGGATGCGGGGGTGTATTGCAGATGAACAAAATTGTTGGAGCGAAATGGCCCTGCAATGAAGTTCTTTCTTACTGAACTACTTACCAATACTGAACTATGATCACTTTGCTGTGGGATGGCTTCATTATTGAAATATACCCAATTCGAAATCAGGTGAGTATTTAGGTCAAATTGGATATTCCAGGGTAGATGGTGAAAGGTGGTTTTCAATCCATGTGATTGTTGATTGCCCAATTCCTGATCCCAATAATCATGATTTCCGGAGAAATGTTGCAGGAAGATACCCGGCTTCTGCAATTGTGATTCGATTTCAACCCCATATTCCCATCTCTCATTGACTGATTTTTGCTTTCCTTGTAAGCTTACATCATAATTTCCAGGTGCATAACCCAGTATATTGAAACGCAGGCTGGCATCGACTTGCCACCTGTTTTTCGCAGCCTGCAATTGCCCCTCAAGACCGAGTTGCTGAAACCAATCATGCAAGGCATTGCTTCGCCAGAATACAAGATTGTGCGCCAGACCCATTTGCGCTCGTACATCAATAGAATCAAGCATAAATCCATTGTAGCTTACCCCAATACTATTATAGAAAGAATTATACTTGGCTGAGTCCAGGGCCTCTGTGGAATCGATGTAATAATGATCATAATAACTCCCCTGATATGTTTGTTTATCGAGGTAAGACCGACTTCCCAATTGGTAGCTAAACCGGTGGAGAATTCGGGCTTGTCTGGGTTCACGGTATATATCACTTTCGCCCAGGCTATCCACTTTCGTCATCAGGCTGTCGGTCAATTGCAGTGCACTATCTGGCAATTCGATACCAGGCATTATGCTATCCTGAGTTATTTCTTTAAACAAGATAAATTCTTGTCGTCCTTTCAAGGTAGTCATACTGGTTTCTGAAGCCCCTTTGCTCAATGCCACCGACGCACTTCCGGGGGATGCACTGAATCCTATCACATCATTTTCCTGCAAGACACCGCCATTCTCTCCGAGGCTTGCAGTCATTCTTTCAATACCTGTTATCAGTTTATAACCCTGTTTATCGACTGATACATTGGCTGATGCGGTGGATTGGCTGCCATTCTGATTCGTATAATGCCCAGGAGAATTGATAAAATCTAGTCGACCTGTAAAATGGATCCCGGGAGAAATTGCCCGAACCAGTTCAACCTTTATGAGTTGTCCGTTGATGTCTTTTGTCCCACCAGACGTATACCCGAGTAGGGCATATGGTGTTCGTGTGAGGTAATGCACCAGTTGATCATTTGCTTGCTTGTAAGCATTGAAATGTTTTATAAAATAGGGTTCTTGTGAGGTATACAGTCCGTTCCATTTCAATGGGAGGCCGGGAAAACCCAGATTTCCCAATTCGCTCCAACATGGAAACTGTTGGTAAGTGGGGCGATACAATTGGGATCCACTGGTGAGGGTATCAAAAGGAATAGCTGTGATTGATCCATCAGCGAGTCTGTACTGGTATCGGTCTTGATCAAAGTTGAGGGGCTGTGCGTTAGCCGCTGTGCTGACTAGCCAGGTCACGACTAGAATTAGAAATAATTTTGGGTACTTCATAAGGCTAGTACGAATATACAAAAAGCCCTGACTCAAAAGAATCAGGGCTTTTATAAAAAGTCGGCGGTGACCTACTCTCCCACAAATGCAGTACCATCGGCGCTGGTGGGCTTAACTTCTCTGTTCGGAATGGGAAGAGGTGGAACCCCACTGCAATAACCACCTTAAGGTCATTACCCGGTAACCCGGGATTAATAAGGTAGACATATCGGAAGAAACACTATCGGTTTAAAAATCATCCTCGTGTAGAAAGCTTACGGGTAATTAGTATCGCTCGGCTTTGACATTACTGCCTTTACACCTGCGACCT
>CAYUGX010000363.1:0-4349 GCA_964444375.1 uncultured Porphyromonadaceae bacterium
CAACTGATGGTACCTGTCAGCTAATCGAAAAATACCACGCCCGCTTGGCTTATTATTCGAGTGAGCCAGATCAAGGACTGTACGATGCGATGAACAAGGGCCTCAAGGCAGCTACCGGTGATTTTGTTTGGTTTATTAATGCCGGCGATTTGATTTACCTACCGGATATCGCTGAAAAAATATTTGCCCATGCTGGGGCCATGGCGGATGTCTATTATGGCGATACCATGATTGTTGATGAATCCTACAACGAAATCGGGCATCGGCGATTGCGCCCCCCCAAACAACTAACCTGGCGCTCTTTTCAAAAGGGGATGCTGGTCTGTCATCAGAGCATACTGGTGAGGCGATCCCTGGCCGATCCTTTTGATTTAACATACAAACATTCAGCCGATTTCGACTGGGTGATTAAAGCGCTGAAGAAAGCCAAGCGAATTAACAACACCCAAATGGTTTTATCGGCATTTCTGGATGGGGGGCAGTCAAAACACAACATCAAACCCAGTTTGGCCGAACGCTTCGATTCAATGAAGAATCATTATGGATGGTTGCCCTCGATGCTGCATCACCTGCCCATTGCCTTCAGGTTTGCCTGGTTTTACCTCAGAAAAGGATGGTTCTAATGGTTTTTCTAAGTTGCATTTATGTTTATATTTGATCGTTCAAAAACTAAGCCACATGAGTCTTTCAAAAAAGCTGATCCTGGGTTTATCCGGCCTTTTACTACTGACGGCCTGTGAATCTGATTTTGATCCTACTGCACCAGCCGGTTCCACGCCTTATGTCATCTGCGTGTTAAACCCGAAAGACAGCGTTCAATATGCCCGCGTACAACGTAGCTACATCGCGCGTGAAAATGCCTATAACCTGTCACATCAGGCCGATTCATTGTATTATCCAAAAGAGGATCTCGAAGTCTACCTGACTCGTTTCGATACCCTTGACGGAAGTATCATGGATGTGATTGAAATGATCCCTACTTATGAAATTCCAAAAGATACGGGCTCTTTTGCTTCAGACGGACACTATTTGTTTAAAACTTACGAAGCCATCTACTCTGAATTCGATTACGAGTTTAGTGTCTACTTCCATAAAGAAGACAAGCGAATTACTTCTCGTATACAGCCACTTGGCTCATGGAATATTGAACATGCATTTCATGATGAGCAGCGAAAAACCAATTATTCATGGTATCATCCTGAAGATATTGATTACTGGACCGATCTTACCCCGACCAAACACCAGCAATTGACCCGCTTCCTCTACGTTGAGATGACACCAAAAGATACAGCACAGAAATACATCGAATATATTCACGACTACAATACATTCACTGAACTCAGCGACAATTTTGAGGACCAGGACTTTCTGGGTGATGATTTTTTACTCCGCTTTATCCAGCGGGAAATTCCAGTGACCGCTGAAACCCGGCGAATTGCAGTAGGTGTTGATTTTATGATTCACCTCCCGGATTCAAATTTGCTCATGTATCAAACCCTTGGAGATCCAGAATCCACTTTCATGTATAAACCTGAGTATAACAATATAAAAAAGGGTGGGGTTGGTTTATTTGCCTCTTCGTATAAACTAACCCTATTTGGAAAAGCATTGAAACCAGAGGAAATTGATTCGATTTCGTTGGGTAAATACACAAAAGCACTGAATTTTGCAGATTCGTGGGGCCGTTTTCATGACGGTCGTTAGTTTATTCTCTGATTAAGTCATTTTATACTATCTGCTACATGATCCACAGATTATTGAAATTTGCCTCAACCCTCTCTGCCATGATCCTACTGATCGGCTTGCTGTCTTGCGAGAAAAACTATCCTCCCCGCATTTTCAATACAGAGTTTGCCCGTTTACCCGGAATTGGTAGTACCAGTTTTGTATTGTCGGTTGAAGCCTCTGATGCCAATCACGATCCGATGACTTATTTGTGGGAAGCCGAAGCAGGTGAATTCATTGAGGATCCCGAACAAAGTGAAACAACATGGGCAGGGCCTCAGCCCGATCAAGACACTGAATACTTGATTACAGTTACCGTTTCTGATGGAAAAGAATCAACTGTTGCCACCCTTACCATTCCCTTGGCAGCACCCACTTTCGGTCGACTAACCGGCTTTGCCTTTTTTACCGGAACTACTGTCCCCATCCATGAGGCGATAATTTCCATCCAAGGAAAAACAGACACCACTGATTTCGAAGGCCAATATGAAATAGATGGTGTTCGCTCTGGTCGTCAAACCGTTTTTGGCACCAAAACTGACTTTACAAAAGGAGAAACTGATTTAATCATTCAAGAGGGCATTAATGAAGCTAACGTTTATATGTCTTCTCCGAAAAACTCCACCCGGCTCTACGGCACTTGCATGGGTAACAACAGCCTTGAACCCAAGGCCAACCTTGAAATCATTGTGCTGAATCCGGATAAAAGTGATAGTGACCTCAGGGCCCTGAGTGATCTGGATGGCAGTTATGAAATCCCGCTTATTCCCCATGGATTGCGTTACATCATTGTTCGTGATGAAAACAGCATACGGGGTGAAACCTTGGTTTATTTAGAAACTGAGGAATACCTGTTTAACGTTCCAATTCGTGAGCCCTTCTCCTTTACAGACAATCGCGATGGTCGCACATACGGAGCTGTGAGAATAGGTGGACAGGTATGGATGGCAGAAAATCTGGCCTATCTTCCTCACGTCTCACCTTCCATTGAGCAGGGCGGTATCTGGGTGTACGGCTACCATGGAAGCGATGTCAATGAGGCAAAAGCTACCGACAATTATAGCACCTATGGCTGTCTCTACGACTGGCATACCGCCATGGATGACAATCACGGAAATGGCAAAGACATTTGTCCGGATGGTTGGCATCTGCCTACCGATGATGAATGGAAGTCTCTCGAACTAACCATGGGCATGGAATATCATGAACTCGATTCTGTGGGCTGGCGGTTAACCGGCGATGTGGGTCGAAAACTAAAAGCCTCTCTGGGATGGGATGTTGAAGGCAACGGCTCCAACTCAAGTAGTTTTACTGCTTTACCAGGCGGTAACCGCACCTCCGCAGGAGCTTTTGCTGGCGTACCTGGATACGCCAACTTCTGGATGGCCTCAACGTGGTCAGAAGATGAGCTGTATGGCTGGCGACGCTACTTGTTTTACAATCGCGATGCCATAGGGCGCTACAGCGATTTTAAAACCACAGGGAGCTCAGTACGCTGTGTAAGAGACAACTAGGCTTTTTTCTTGCGGTATTCAAACCATACGAAAACCCCGATAAATAGCAGTATCAGGATGCTGCCGATGGCAGCAACAGTCTGCCCAATTTGCAGAGAATTTGATTTAAACTCAAACTCAATGGTGTGTGTTCCAGCGGGTACAACCATCGCCCTCAACAGGTAATTTGCCCTCAAATATTCAGCCGGTTGACCGTCTATTTTAGCTGTCCAGCCATGTGGATACCATATACTTGAAAATACTGCCAGACGATCTTGTCCGGCTTCTGCTGTATACTTCATGTAATTTGGCTTCTGATCTGTGAGTTCAATTTTTTCTTCAGTCACCGCAGGACTCACATCCGGCAGGGTATTCAAAAGATCCTTGAATTCATCATGAACAATTGCTGAAAAGGTCAGATCAGTTGTATTTAGAGCAGCAAGTTCATCTGCTCCGCTGCTGACCCAGGTTACATGATCAGCGAACCAGGCAGCACCCAGGGTGTATGGATTTTGGAGTGGTCGCTGTTGCGGATTCAGAATAATATAATTCGTATTCAGCATATGGTGAACTGACATAAAGGCCATTGAATCAGTTACTGACTGAATGGTTGCCTGTTCGTTTAAAGCCGACATAAACCTAAACATTTCGGGATAGAGGTTTTTCTCAATCACATCCTGATATCGTCCTAGTTTAGCAGCATGGTATCCTCCCAGGGACTGATGGAACCTTGAGGCCCTTGAATACTTATACGGATTGGGTTCATTCGGATTGGGCCCTGAAATATCTAAGACCCTAAAGCCCAGCTTAGTGTCAGCCATGATGGCCTGGTCTGCTGGCAATGGACTGCTGTTCTGCTTTAATTGAGACTTGTTGACAAATCGATCTGAATTCAGGTAGCGGCGATCGACAGACCAAAGGTCCAGCAGAATCAACAAGGCAAGAGCGCTGTATAAATACACCGGTTTCATCTTGGTTTTCAGACTTGCCCACAAAATTCCGGCAGCTAGTAAAACAAAAACCAAGCTTCTGAAAGCGTCTTTCCTCGCCAGGCTAATCCGATCAACCCGCAGCGCTTCGGCCAGATCGGCAGGAAAAGCCGAATCATAAGCTCCAATAAAAGAACAAAAT
>CAYUGX010000364.1:0-4266 GCA_964444375.1 uncultured Porphyromonadaceae bacterium
TGGTATTAGACAAACCAGACCTCAGGCAGAAACACATGATACATGGAAACCTGGTCAGATCTCAGCTTTTCAGTATAGATGGGCCAATAAAGATAGCGTGTTTTGCGTGCAGTTTAATGACTGGGGGGGGCTCGAAATGAAAACCCCGCTTGATGCTGAGGTCATCAGATGCTGCAATCCTTGTATGCAACAACATGCGTGGTGTAATACAAGCCACAATCATCCTGAATGTATAATATTTTAGTCCATGAAAGACTCTAGATTTTTGATGATCGGCCTCATTATCATGGTGCTTACAAACTTGATTTTCTGGCTAAACCACCAAAAGCAGCTTAGTCAATTAGGCAGACAACTGGATAGGTCAGAAGTCTCCAACGGTGAGCTATTCGAAGCATATGACAGAACCAAGTTACAATGGGCAAGGACAGCAGGTTTCGCTGTAGCAAACATACCAGAATGTTACCGGAGTAAACTGGGTCAAGAACCAAAGCTTGTCATTCGATTATCGGGGCAGCATTGTAGTTCCTGCGTTGACCAATTGGTATTCGAAATCAAAAGTCAAATCCATCAATTTAAACAACAACAACTTACTGTCCTCTATTCCCAGAAAACCAATGAAGAGTTGCACCTCAAAAACTTAAAAACTGTGCTCCAACCAACTCGCTTTATTGAAATAAATGACGATCAAGCCTTTGGCGGATTCGACCAAATTGGACTGCCCTATCTGGCGCTGTACAAAGATGGTATGCTCTTATCACCATTTGTTCCCTATCCCAGCAATGAAGAATACCTCAAAAATTATCTATGCACCATGGCTAAAACGCTAAGGAAAAATGAAAAGTGAAACCATTTATTATCCACTACCCTTCATCGCAATTATATTGGTAACATTTTGCTTGTCTTGCAATCGCAGTCAGAATTTGGGGGTACCGCTGTTAAAAGCCGAGTATAATGAGTACGTAAGGCTGGGCGACTACTTTGAAAAGATCGATTATGTGATTCTTGATGGTGATCCTGAAGGATTGTTCGTTTCGGCCGACAAAATCACTTTCGCGGGCGGAAGATGGTATATATTAGATAAAGATCTAAAAAGCATCTTATGCTTTAGTGAAACAGGCTCTTTTCAGTTCAAAATTCAGCAGGTTGGAAAAGGTCCCGGCGAATATACCATGCTGAGCGCTTTTTTTGTTGATACGGTTTCTCAGGAAATCTGGGCACATTGCCGTATACCATCAAAATTTATTGTATACAACATGAATGGGGAGTTTTTACGCGAGGAAGTAACCGGCCGTGGTGGTCAGGACATGGCCCAGTTAGCTGATGGCAGAATCTTGCTTTACAATCGATTTGTGGGATTCGATCTAACAGATACTTTACCAGCTGGATTATTCATCTCTCATCGACACTTTAATCGAATTAAACAAGTATTGGACCAACCCAGTCGGACCTATTACCACGCTACTGTAATTCGACGATGTTTCTCACAAATCGGTGATTCAACACTTCTGATGTGTCACAGCGATTCGCTTTTTATGATTGGCCCAAAAGCCAAAATAAATCCGATCGGTATACTTGACTTTGGAAGATATCATCCGACTAACATCCAGAAAACGAAAATACAACCCAAGGAACCTGATGTGGCATTTTATGAGGCAAAAAAGGTTTTTTCTAAAGACTTGCCACTAATCTCAAAGGATCATATCTTTTTTCAGTTTGCTCTGGAAAATTCGATGTGGTATGGCTTGGTTGACCGCCACCGTCACACCCTAACCTGCACACAGGGTATCGAAAATAATTTAGGAGTCTATCCGTACGCATTTCCGACAGATCGGAAAGACGATCAACACCTGGTTAGTTTGCTTTCAGCAGACTTCATGTTGGCCATCCAAGAAAGTCTTAGCAAAACCCAGGTAGATCCTGTACATAATGAAAAATTTATCAAACTAAGCTCATTTATTGACCAGGCTCTGGCTGCTTCAGGTCAGGTACTGATCATATCAAAACTTAAAAAACAGCAGTAACATGAAAAGAAACAAGAATCACACTAGCACTTTCATCTTCCTTATCGTATTGATGATCATCGCAGTGATTCAATATAGTACATGGGGTATTACCGGCAATGAATCCTCAGTTGACTATAGTGAAACAGAATCAAGTAATTGGTTAAAAGGAGCAACACGAGGAACACGCTATGTTCCGGCTGATATCACCTTCGAAATTGAAATTGTTGGTCAAGTTGACAAGAAAGCTGGTGTTCGCTTCGGTATTTCAGGAGGCCTCCAAGCGGTTAAATGCTGCATACTGAACGAAGATCCCAATAGTTGGTGTAACCAAAGTCTAGAACACCACCTTTGCTGATTTAGTTGTCCTGCACTTTCATGGCAAATCGCAGCAGACCATCCGCGATTGGCTCAACTTCAAGTACCATTAAAATCCCATGAATACCTGATTCAGTTTTGAAAACATACACATCATTAACTGCTAAGGCCTTGGCTTTACGTTTAGCAATATCCTGATCAAAATTTGTAAGTATACTACCATCGTGGAAGATCCGATCGAAATCATCAGCAGTCATTTCAACTTTTTGGAAATAGGTAGTATTCACCGTGGTCCAATTGCCCAGACTATGATCACCTTCAAAAATACCTGCAGGTACATTGGCCCCCGGTGAAGCCAAAACAGCACCTTCGTCACCATCATAATAGAATAGTAGATCAATCTTTGCCTGATTCATATAGGCACCATCAAGTGTGAATAATTCTCCCGATGAAATGCTAATGAATCCAGGCTGAACCAGGTTTTGCTGAGCTCCTAATGCAGTATTATCATAAAACCGTATGGGGCCATAGATTGAATTGGGATCTTTAGTAAGAACCAGATCCACTGTGGCTGAGTTTTTCTTTGTGTCACTTACAGTGAAACTCCAGGTCTCAGCGTCACTAATACCTTTGACAATAACAATCTGAAATTGGGCTTGGTCAAGACTCATGTCTGTCATACTAACCAAATCTCCGTTCAAGAATATTTCTAATTTATCAAGGCTGTTGACTCCGTTCCAAGCCACCTCAATTCCCACATTGATGCTGTCACCCACCATGAGCATTGTATCCTGTCCCACAAAATCACCCCCCTGGCTTAAAGATATTGAAGGGTTACCACCGTCCTTTTCACAGGCACTAAAACTGATATATAAAAGAGCTAAACCAATAATAACTACCAAACGATTACTTATTTTATTCATTTCTTCCTACTTTTTATTGTAAATACTATACCTACAGCTAATCCCGCACCAATCAATCCAAAAAAGAAGAACCCAGCTATAGGAATTAAAATACTACCATGCTTTAGGGCTGATGGGTATGGAATTCCAGCTGAGACACTTAAAACCAAACGGTAAATGGGTACCATTGCATAGGCCAAACCACCCAATACAGCCAGCAGCCATTTCACATGGAATCTCTTTGGAATTGATGTATACATGAGGTCTAAAGCCACCACAGGTAACATATATCCAAGTGCTGATATAGGGTTTTTGAACCCTAAAAAGGGTAATGCAACCATTGAACCAATACCAATAACCATAAATACTGAAGACCATTTGAATTGTGTTGTTAACCGACAGGCCATTAAAATAGCCATAAACTCAATGCCGTGATGGCCTGGAATATTGGCATTACCCCATCTGAACCGCGCATGAACAAACATGGCTAGAGCCCCCAAAAGCAACAACACAATAGCTTCAATAGTCTGATTAGTCAGGCTAGGAGCTAAGATTCTTGATATAGGCTTTGTCTGCTGTTTTCCAGTCATTTCCAGATTTTTTCAAATTTTCCTCCACTAAGATATAGGTCTTCTTATTGATCAAAACGGCCCGAACCCAATCAGTCAAATCGACCATATCATTGTTGTCTAAAACTTTTCCATTTGTCGTTAACACCGCATTGACCTGTGTTCCCCTTAGCAATTCTTCTACTTGCATTGATCCTTGCAGATCTCGAAGCTGTTTACCCGGTTGCCAGATAAAGCGACCGTCATTACCGGTTTTTCTCAGGCCAATTGCAGCAAGCGATCCAATCATTCCATCCTTTGTGCCCGTTAGTCCGACCAGATTTATCTGGTTTCTCACAGCAATTTGCTCTGCATCCTTCAACTCCAACACTTCAGATTTAGCGCGCTGCCCCCACTCCTCGATTTCCTCTGTTATTTCTTCAGGCGCGGCCATACACAAACCCACATCACTACCTGGTACGGCCTCGCGAAGCAAGA
>CAYUGX010000365.1:0-4260 GCA_964444375.1 uncultured Porphyromonadaceae bacterium
TCACTTTCGTGATAAACCCGATCAAATATTTGTTTTCGGTCTGAGAAGTTTCCCAGTCCAGGTATACCGCCCATGTGGGCGCAGGATCCATAGGCTACGAGCACTTTTGTTTTTCGACGCAAAAGTTCAGCCATATGTTGGTTTTCACTGTTACGTATAGCTCCATTGAAAAGGGTTACATCAATGTGACCATCTGGCATTGCTTCCACATCGTGGTATTTGATATCCAATGCTATAGGCCAGAATACCAGATCTGCAGCTGCAACAACATCGAATAGCTTTTCATGCACGTCCAAGACGGATACACAGCAGCCTCCACAGGCTGCACCCCAGTATACCGCCAACTTTAATTTCGGTTTTTCATTTTCTGACATTATTCAACGATTAGGCAAAAGTTTCCATCTCATTTTTAATAGTACATGGACCCAATGCTTTAACAGCATCGGTCATGTCGGCGGCTAATTCAGCAAACTGCTTTCCTTCACTCGCTGAGATCCAGGTAAGCCGAAGTCGATGTTGGTCGATTCCCATTTGCTCAATATACCGCTGTATCAGCTTAAATCGCCTTAAACACTTGTAGTTGCCTTCGTGATAGTGGCAATCTCCAGGATGACACCCACACACCATCACCCCATCAGCTCCCTCTCTGAAGGCTTTTAATATAAAGGTTGGACCGATACGGCCAGAACACATGATTCGGATAATTTTCACATTTTCGGGATACTTTATGCGACTGGTTCCAGCAAGATCAGCACCTGTATAGGAGCACCAATTGCACAAAAACGCCATTATTTTGGGTTCAAATTCCATGATTAGTTTTCAATTAGTTGAGACATTACACCTTCAATTTGAGATAAGATTTGTTCCTCTGTAAAATGTCGACTCTTAATTGCTCCGGTGGGACAAGAAGTCGAGCAGGTACCACAACCTTTACATAGTACTTCATTCACATTGGATACATTTTTCTCTTCCAGGAAGCTAATGGCCCCGTATGGGCAGACCCTAATGCAGGTTTGGCAACCGCAACAAATCTCTTCATTGACTTGCGCGGTGGTTACCTCGACTTCAACGGATCCGAAGTTTATCATGCCCAGAATTCGACCGGCTGCAGCTTTGGCTTGAGATATGCTATCGGGAATATCTTTAGGTGATTGACAAGTCCCAGCCACAAAAACACCGTCAGTAGTGGTAGCAACAGGATCAAGCTTGGGATGTTTCTCAATGTAAAATTCATTTCCACAAAGAGAAATGCCTACTTGTTGGCCCAGTCTTTTAGCACTTTCATGGGCTTCAACACCCACCATAAGAACAATGAGGTCAACCGGAATCTCAATATGCTCACCCGACAAGAGCTCATGCATTTCAATCAGCAGGTTAGCTGGATCACCCGCTTCAGCTTTGCGCACATATGGCAGCTTACTCAACTGGTCGTACATGAGAAACATAGCCGATTTGCGGGAGGTTTCAGTATACAACTCTTCACTACCCTTTCCCATTGACCGCATATCTGCATAAAGATGATACACCTGGGTTTCGGGCAATTGATCAATCAACTGATTTGATAGCTTTAACGCTGTCATACAACAGGTTCGTGAGCAGTATTCATGGGTTTCTGGATTTCGAGAACCCACACAGTGGATTAAGGCAATGCTTTTTGGCACCTTGCGGTTTCGTGTACGAATTTCACCCTTTGCTAAACCTTTTTCAAGCTCAAGTGAGGTAATAACATTTGGTAAACGTCCATAACCATAATTAGTCAAACCCGAGGGTTCAAATGTTTTCAAACCACTGGCAACAATAATATTCCCAATGGCTACATTCAATTCTTTTTGCTCGACATGGATAGTGGCCTCAAAGTTCCCGATATAACCCTGCAGTTCGGCTAATTCTGCCTGGGTATAAAGCCTGATTCTCGGATGATGTCTGACCTCATCCATTATGGGCTGTAAGAAGTCTGATGTAGGCAGGAAGTCGTTAAAGGTTCGATTAATGTGCCTCAACTGGCCACCAATCTCCCTTTCTCGTTCCACAATAACCACTGGCTTTCCGGCACGTGCCAATTCGAGCGCAGCCGTCATACCCGAAATACCTGCCCCGATGATCAAGGTTGCCGGATTCACATCGACACGTCGCTTTTCCAATGGTTCGTGATAACGCACCCGATTTACTGCACCCTTGACCAGTGAAAGGGCCTTTTGGGTGGCCTTTCCGCGATCAGTATGCACCCAGCTGACCTGTTCTCTTATATTGGCCATCTGAAAGAGGTAGGGATTTAATCCCGAATTTTCGAGCGCTTTCCTAAAAGTTAGCTCATGAATCCTGGGCGAACAAGCTGAAACTACAATTCGGTTAAGCTTGTTCTCTTTGATATCCTTTATTATCAGTTCTTGCCCTGGATCAGAACACATGTATTTATAATCCTTGGCCACAACAACATCGTCCATTTTAGCAATCTCTCTGACCACAGATTGCACATCAACCATTTTGGCGATATTCGTGCCGCACCAACAAACGTATACTCCAATTCTAATTTTTGACATGTTTACAATTGTTTATGCAACAGCAAGCTGAGGTTGAGAAGCCTTTTTGCGTGCCGCTTTTTTTAGACGATCAAAATATATGGCGAATGGCCGGTAAGCCAAGTGAGACCATTTCGAAAATGGCACCTCTACTATGATCATTGGCACCAAAACTGCCAAATGAAACACGTAGGTATAATAGGTTGCTGCAGGCAAACCGGTAACCCTGAAGATGTGAACCAGAATCCCTGATACAGTAGTTAATCCCAACATAATCAGAAAAAGCCAATCTGAAGGGTGTGAGAAGCGGAGTTTCGGATCACGTTTTCTAATCCGTCCGATAATGGTGTAAGTAATAAAGAAAAGTAATCCAAATGTGGCATAATAGCCTAAAATGCGTTGCCAATTATACCAGGGCACAATTTCTTCAATTTGAAATTTCGGCAGAAATCCAACAATCATAGTAAATAGAATAGTATACCCAGTCATAAGAAGTAAATGGCCAACCCAATAATCCTTCT
Organism: uncultured Porphyromonadaceae bacterium; assembly: GCA_964444375.1. Lineage (GTDB taxonomy): Bacteria > Bacteroidota > Bacteroidia > Bacteroidales > UBA12481 > JABHCC01. Next base: position 3,041 of record CAYUGX010000365.1, read on the forward strand.
TATCACATTTCGAAAACCGTTGCTGAGTCAGAAAATTATAAATCAGTTGCCAAAACTCAATGAAGTATGAAGTAAAAGGTATCTGCACACTTTTATCTCGTACAATCACTTTTATGAACATATTAAATATGTTCGTAATCAAGAAGAATGCCACAATGCCAGCCATAATCAGGTCGCCAAAATGGATATAATCAATAAAATGATTTGCGCCAACTCCACTAGCTAGACTGTTGATCATAACCCCACCCTGGTCATTGATGTAGGCCGATGAATTACTCACTAGATCAGCTGCCGGAGGTAAGAGGAAAGCAAATACTGCAATGATTGCTGCCGCAATCACGCCAATAACACCAAACTCCCAAATTTTGCTGGTGTAAAACTTTCGTGACAAGCCAGTCCAATCGTAACTAGCTGTGAGGTAACGGCGTAGCACCATCATTAATTCACCAGGTTGTGCACCACGTGGACAAGAATCTGAACAGTCTCCACAATAATAGCACATCCAGGGATCAGCATTGGCTACAATCCGCTGTTCGAGTCCCATCTGAGCCAATCTTATGGCCTTACGTGGGAACAAATTATCTGATTTGGTCAGGGGGCATGTTGCAGTACAATTGCCACAATGAAAACAATCGTTCCACTCCCGCAAACCAAATGCTACCAAATCTTTCTTAAGGTTTGGATTTACTCTTTGTATCATAGTATAGTTTCAAGAATGGTTTGATTTGAAAACTGCAGGGTCGGATGATTGATTCGACCACTCAGAACATTTTGGATAATTCCAGCTGCCGCTGCCGAGGCCTGGGCTACTGTGTCAGGGATATCTTTCGGACCCTGGCAAACTCCAGCAATCCTGATTCCTGGAGAATTGGTGTTTACGGGTTGAAAAACAGCATCACGTTCCTTTAACCAACCATAAGCATCCACAGAAATCCCTAGCCTATTCGCTAATTCCTGGTTTTCAGCATGCGGTTCCAAACCAACTGATAAAATAACCATATCTACATCTTGCTCTTGAATTTCACCACCAACAATATCTTCACTTCGCATACTTAAGTGCCCGTTCTCCTGGGAAATCTGGGCAGTTCGACCACGAATAATGTGTATGCCTTCTTCTTTTATTCGCTGGTAAAACTCTTCATAGCCTTTACCAAAGGCTCTCATAACAATATAATATTCATATACTTCTGACTCGGGGAGTTTTTCCTTAACCAAATTAC
>CAYUGX010000366.1:0-4212 GCA_964444375.1 uncultured Porphyromonadaceae bacterium
CAGATTCTGAGCGCTTTAAAGACTTTGAAGAGGTCAGAGGTGAATTTGAAAAAAATCCTGCTGTATCTGCAATCCGGCAGCATATAAAAAAGAAAAGCACCCTGGGAGATAAGTGGATCAAACGCATGGGCGGCTAATGGTAAGGGTTGAAAATCTTCAACCCTTACAATATCTAGTATCTTATCGTTTTGTGTATTGTTGTTCGTAGTACTGGGCATAATCACCAGATACGATACGGTCCATCCAGTCCTGATTGGCCAGGTACCAATCAACGGTCTTTGCCAGGCCTTCTTCGAATTGCAGTGAAGGCACCCATCCAAGTTCATTTTTGATCTTTGTGGCATCAATTGCATAGCGTAGATCATGTCCGGCCCGGGCTTTCACGTAGGTGATCAAATTGGCTGAGGAGCCATCTTCCCGGTTTAGCTTACGGTCCATGATATTGCACAAGACCTTGATCAGGTCAATATTCTGCCACTCATTGTGGCCCCCGATATTGTACGTTTCTCCTAGTCTTCCCTCGTGGTAAACAAGGTCTATTGCCCGGGCGTGATCAACCACATAGAGCCAGTCTCTCACGTTTTCACCTTTGCCGTATATCGGAATGGCTTTTTTGTTTTTTATGTTGTTTATGGCAAGCGGGATCAATTTCTCTGGGAATTGGTTTGGGCCATAGTTATTTGAGCAATTGGTCAGTACTACTGGCAGACCATAGGTGTGGTGATAGGCCCTGACCAGGTGATCAGAACTGGCTTTAGAGGCCGAATATGGACTCCTTGGGTCATACGCAGTGTCTTCATAGAAAAAGCCTTCCTTACCCAAAGAACCATATACTTCGTCGGTTGATATGTGATAGAAACGCTTGCCATCAAATCCATCTGTCCAGATTTTTCTGGCTGCGTTAAGCAGGTTGACAGTACCTACAATATTGGTGGTGATAAATGCCATGGGATCTGCAATGGATCGGTCGACATGACTCTCAGCCGCCAGGTGCATCACACCGTCAAACTGGTATTTCTCAAATAATTGATCGATAAAGGTTACCTCCCGGATGTCTCCTTTCTCAAAAACATAGTTGTCGCATTGATCGATGTCTTTCAGATTCTCCAGATTACCTGCGTAAGTGAGTCCGTCTAGATTAACAATACGATAATCCGGATACTTCTCCACAAAAAGACGAACAACATGTGAGCCTATAAACCCCGCACCGCCAGTGATCAGAATAGTTTTTCTCATGATGATTTAATTAATACCCCTAATCCGTTTTTCCCAATTCCAGGCCGATAACAAGGTCTCGTCAAGTTTTCGCTGAGCTTTCCAGCCCAGTACTTCATTGGCGACTCGTGTATCAGCCCAAACCTTTTCAATGTCGCCAGCCCGCCGGTTAACAATTTCATAATTGAGATCCTGACCCGTAACCTTTTCGAATGTTTTGACTACTTCAAGCACCGAGGATCCAGTGCCGGTACCTAAATTAAAGAATTCAAAATTGCTTTTGTTTTTGTCTTTCAGTAAACGATCGATGGCCACAACATGAGCCTGAGCCAGGTCAACCACATTGATGTAGTCTCTGATGGCCGATCCGTCAGGTGTATTGTAATCATCGCCAAAGATCTTTAGGCTTTGACGGATGCCGGCAGCTGTTTGGGTGACAAAGGGCACAAGGTTATTAGGTACTCCTATTGGGAGTTCGCCGATGTAGGCACTGGGATGAGCACCTATCGGATTAAAGTAACGCAGTGCTATAGTTTTCAGATTGGGAAGGACCCTCATCGAGTCTTTAATGATTTCTTCTGATATCTGCTTGGTATTGCCATAAGGGGATTCGGCCGGTTTAATCGGAGCCTGTTCAGTGACTGGCAACTGATCGGGCTGGCCATAAACAGTGCAGGATGAGGAGAACACCAGATTGGCTACTTCGAATTCATTCATCCCTTCTATCAGGTTCATTAGCGAGATCAAGTTGTTTTGATAATACATCAAGGGTTTTTCAACCGATTCACCGACTGCTTTGTAGGCAGCAAAGTGAATGATGGCCTTCAGCCCAGAGTACTTTGTGAAAAAAGCCTTGACTTTGGTATTGTCGCACAAGTCGAATTGCTCAAAGGCCGGTCTGACACCGGTGATTTTTTCAATACCGTCAAGAACATCGATACTCGAATTGGCCAGGTTATCGACAATGACTACTTCGTACCCTTGTTGGATTAACTCTACACTGGTGTGTGATCCGATGTAACCGGTTCCTCCTGTGACTAAGATCAAGTCTTTCATTCTGTAGTTTTTTTAACGGTTCCGTTTGCTAATGTATACTTTTCATGGCTCTCGGGGCAAATTGCCAGGTCGTTTTCATCAAATTGAAGACGATGACCATATTCACTCATCCAACCTACCTGCCGTGCCGGATTCCCTACGACCAGGGCATAAGCAGGAACTTCTTTAGTTACCACTGCACCGGCCCCAATGAAAGAAAACGCCCCAATGGGATGGCCACACACAATGGTGGCATTGGCTCCAATAGTAGCTCCCCGACCAACATGCGTCCTAACATAATCACCACGACGATTTACAGCTGATCGCGGATTGACAACGTTGGTGAATACCATGGAGGGACCCAGAAAAACATCATCATCACAGATAACCCCGGTGTATATCGATACATTGTTTTGCACTTTAACATTTTTGCCCAGTACGACATGAGGTGAAACAACTACGTTTTGGCCGAAATTACAGTTCTCTCCAATGGTGCAATTGGGCATTATGTGGGTGAAATGCCAAATTTTAGTTCCTTTCCCAATCTTGCAGCCTTCGTCAATGACCGCTGTTTCGTGTGCGAAATAGTCAGGATTCATGTCAGATTAATTTGATGAGTTCTCGGGTGATGTAATCTTGTTGCTCCCGGGTGAGTTCAGTGTGCATGGGCAAGGAGAGTACTTCATTGCACAGGGTTTCAGTAATTGGAAAATCTCCTTCTGTATAGCCTGCGCTTTTGAAAGCTTTTTGCAGGCTTAATGGCACGGGATAATAGACCATTGATGGGATATTTTTTTCACCTAGTTTTGTGCGTATCGTATCGCGTTGACCATTTTTAATTCGCAGGGTATACTGATGGAAAATGTGGGTGCTTTTTTCAGAGCGAACAGGAGTTTGAATGGTTTCTATTCCTCCTAAGAGCTGATCATAATAGTTAGCTGCCTCTAGTCTAGCCTGATTGTATTCATCTAGATGTTTGAGTTTGACCCTGAGAATGGCTGCTTGCAGGGTGTCTAAACGTGAATTCACTCCAATCTCTTCATGGTAATATTTCATCTGTGATCCATGATTCACAATTACCCGGATACGTTCTCCGAGTGGGCTATCGTTGGTCATCAATGCTCCTCCGTCACCAAAACAGCCCAGGTTTTTAGAAGGAAAAAATGATGTGGTTCCGATGGTTCCGATGGTTCCCACTTTTTGGGATTGACCATTATCTAGCTTGTAATCAGCTCCGATGGCCTGAGCAGTATCTTCAATGACATACAAGTGGTATTCACGAGCAATAACCATTATCTGATCCATGTCGGCGGCCTGGCCGAACAAATGAACGGGAACAATGGCCTTAGTCTTGGGTGTTATGGCTGCTCTGATCTTTTCGGGATCGAGGTTAAAGGTATCAGGGTCAACATCAACCAAAACAGGTTTAAGTTTGAGCAGGGCTATGACTTCAACGGTGGCAATGAAGGTGAAGTTAGAGGTGATGATCTCATCCCCAGGCTGGAGGTCAAGAGCCATCATTGCCACTTGTAAAGCATCGGTTCCGTTGGCGCAGGTTACCACTTTCTCAGCATTCAGATAGCTTTCCATCTCGAGCTGAAGACGTTTAACTGCCGGACCATTTATGAATGCTGTGGTCTGGATGGTTTCATGAATAGCCTCATCGACCTCTCCCCTAATTTTCTCATACTGGGTAAGCAGGTCAACCATATGAATTTTCTGCATGAAAGGGTGGTTTTTGAATTATAGGCTCAAATATAGCAGGAATTGGGTAAATATTTTTGACCAACTTCCCACATTTTCGGGACTAAGGGTTTCCAAAATTTGGAACATTGTTTATATAGCCTTACTTTTGTTAATTGATGATCTCGCTGATACATATTGATCAAATTATCCGTGAATTACTTTTGGGGGAGGAGTGTGTGATTCTGCCTGGATTTGGCGCTGTTGTACGTAATGACA
>CAYUGX010000367.1:0-4075 GCA_964444375.1 uncultured Porphyromonadaceae bacterium
TCCTTATTGAACCATTTCATCAAATGTCCTACTGGCAATAAGAAACTATTGCCCCTGGGTTCTGGCATCATAACCGCATTAACGGTCCAACGAGCACCATTGAAATCAGCAGCTGTACAGATTTTCACCACATCTCCGTTGCGTAAGTAAGCATTCAAAGATCGTGCATGATAGGCCATCGATAGCCAGGACCTCAGGATGGTATTCGTATTGTATGGACTGAGTGACATATGTCCCTCGGTAACCGCTAATCCTGCCTTTGACTGAGCATTCCGCAGTTCATTTCTGAAAACATCAATTCGGTATTGAGGAATTTCGCCCAACTCGATGAGTTCGTCCCAGGCCTGAGCCGGGTCATTAATGTAATCAAAGCTTTTTAAGACTGTATCGCTTCTTCTCGGGTATATCCCCATCATATGGAAGGCAACATAATTGAATAGGTCATCTGTTTGCTGCAGTATTTTTGATGCCCAGGGTTCGTTGCCTTCAAGTGATGCCCCCGGTATAAGCTTACCACAATCCACTACATCTCCCCATCCGATGAGGGAAATAGATGGATCCGCTGCACGCATCTTGTTAGCAAACCGGCGTGCCACTTCGAGATATGAATCAAGAACAAAACCGTCTGTCCCTGCATAGGATGACTCATTACCCAGTTGCCAGAGCTTAACATTAAAAGGAGCCACATTTCCATTTCTGCTGCGTTCGGCATGAGTGGGTTCATTGCAGTAAGCCACCCATTCGGCTGCTTCATCCGCTGTACCCGTTCTGTCCTCTCCGTGCACGGTATTCTTATAATAGGGCAATCCGTCGCCTTCAAGATTGACACCAAGCAAAGGATTGGCTCCAACTCGACGACAAAAATCCACAATTTCATGTGAGCCCACCCGGTTGGTTTCTTTACCCTCCCATTGGTAATTATACATCCATTTACGTTTTTCGACTGGTCCAATCCCCTCTCTCCATTTGTAATAACGGTTGAATATCCCTCCCCAGCGAATCACATCAGGTTCCAGGTCTTTTACACAATCAATGAAATCCTGGCGCCAATCATCCCGATCATAGTCCCAGGCTCCTTCGACAGAGGGTTCTGTAGAACCCAGCGGCTCCATAAATTGCATATACAGATTTGGTGAAACCGTAAATTGTGGTTCGGGATTGATTCGAATTGCTTTTGCATTATTTGGAGTGCATCCAGTAAGTAGGCTGTTCAATCCACTGGTTCCAATTATTGAAGACAAGGCGGTCAAAGAGGCGGTCTGTTTCAGAAAAATTCGACGATTAGTCATTCTGGAATTTGTTTTTAGGTTTAGAAATGTAAATTTTACCATAATGATTCGATCTGCAAAGGGAGTTGTACACTATTTACCTCAATGGTTTGAGAATGAACTAAGACCATATATGTCGATTGCCGAAGCGCGATCTATGGCCTGGTTGGTTATTGAACACCTGCTGGAGTCAGAAAAGGTAATAATACTGGCCAATCCTGATTGGCAATGGACCAACAAACAGATAGTGGAAATAGAGCAGCTCATTGAACAGCTAAAAAAGAGCGTTCCCATACAGTACCTACTGGGAAGAACGAATTTTCATGGACTCGAATTATTAGTTGAGCCAGGAGTCTTGATACCCAGAGGGGAAACCGAGGAGTTAGTCGAATGGGTCATCCGGGAGGTGAATGAGAAGTATAGCGCAAAACAAGTCATAAGCGTGTTGGATATTGGATGTGGAAGTGGTGCAATCGGAATTGCCCTGGCCAAACATTGCCCGCTTGCCGAAATCCACTGCGTGGATTGGTATGAAAAACCACTTGCAATGACACGGAAAAATGCAGATTTGAATGAGGTAAATATCAGTGTCGAATCCTTCAACGCGCTGGATCCCAATCCTGAATGGTACAACAGATCATTTGATATCATCGTGTCAAATCCTCCCTATGTAACACCGGCTCAGCAGAATGAAATGGGTAAGAATGTAGTGGACCATGAGCCCCGTGAGGCCCTATTTGTTAGTGAGCATGATCCACTGCAATTTTACCGGCATATTGCACAATACGCTAAAGAGGTATTGAATACAGGGGGTGCCTTGTTTTTTGAGATCAATGAAACCTATGGGCAGCCGATGGTCGACCTGCTGAAAACCCAATTTTCACAGGTTACATTGCGGCAGGATATTCATGCAAAGGATCGAATGCTTAAAGCCTGTCAACATGGATAAAAATAAAGCCTTATCAAGGGCCATGAAACAATGTGCCCGATCTGAACAGGCCATCGGTGATATTCGAAAGAAACTTGCTGGATGGGGTGTAATGCCTGACGACAGCCATGATATTATCCAATACCTGAAAGATCAGGATTTCATAAATGAGGCCCGTTTTGCCCATGCTTTTGTGCGTGATAAACTTGCGATTAACCGATGGGGACGAATAAAAATCAGGTACCATCTTCGAAGCAAAGAGATTGGTTCTGATGCCATTGATCTTGCACTGCTTGAAATTGATGAGCTTCAATACACAAGTATTTTGAAGCAGATACTGGATTCAAAACTGAAATCTCTACAGCATGAGAGTGACAGGCTCCAGATCAAGGCTAAACTCGTTCGATTTGCTGCAGGCCGGGGTTTTGAGCCCGACCAGATTTATCCCCTGGTTGATCAGCTAATGAAACAAGTTTAGCTTACCTATCCTTTACCGGTTCCCATCCGTAATCGATATACTCCCAGGTAAACTGATCTCCTTTTACTTTGACCAAGAGAAATCCCTCTTCAATCCCATACCGGGTGCCTCTCCACCAGCTCGACGATACCGCACCACCGGTAATGAAATGCACTTTCCCTCCCATATTGAGATCCTCAAGATAGTGTAAGTGCCCTTGCAAAACCAATCTCAGGTTTTTATCTGAAAACTTGGCAAGTACTTCTTTGCTGTTATTGATCACACTTCCCTTCAAATTGGTTGCCAGTGATCCTTTATTCATTTGTGCCATCGCACTGATCATCGGTATGTGCACCGAAACAGCTATGGGTGTGTTTGCATCAACTGCATTCAGATCTTTTTCAAGCCATGATAGCTGTTCTTCACTTACTCCACCGCGATAACCTCTTTCTTCGGTCTCAACAATTGAATTTAAGACGATGAAATGCCAGCCCTTATGGTCAAAAGAGTAATAGGGTTTTCCTAAATACCGCCTGTACATGTTGATCCCATAATCTGGATCTGTCCGTTCCACCTCCTCTTTTTTGTAAAAGCCATAGTATTCATGATTGCCTGGTGTATTATAAACCGGCATGTTGAATTGTTTCTGAAGATCCAGATACAGCGTATACAACGAATCAGCTCTATCTTTAGTTTGGCCCAGGGCATCCATGATAAGATCACCTCCAGTGATGACAAAATCGGGATTGAGTGCATTCACTTTCTCAATGGCCTGAGACAGGCCTTTATCTGCTTGTAATTCTGTTTGCACATGGATGTCGGTCATAAAAACAAATGTAAATTCTTGATTATTTGCGTGCTGGGCAAACAGTCCTGATAATTGGAAACCCAAGACCAGGACCAGGAGTACTGACGTTCTTTTCATGATATTCAATTTAGGTGTAAAGTAAATAATTGGCTCTTTTTGTTAAAAATTCTTTCCTGCCGGATAACTCCAGTTCAACTAATTCAGTGGGTGATGCACCAGTTTCTATCCATTCTCGGATGCAGGTGGTGCCGTTGATATAATCAATGGGTAAACCATCGGTTTCATATTCATAGGGATCGTGATTCCAAAAAGGATCTAGGTCGAGACGCTGGTAGAAATAGTATAAGCAGTGTTGAGCCGTTTTCCAGGGAGTAAAATCAGACGGATTGGTACAATGCAATTGAAAACCACCACAGCTCGTATCCTGAAACTTTTGAAAGGTAGGTTTAAAATAGCAAGGTCGCAGGTAGTAACCCGATAGATTGGCCGTCTTCTGGAGGTGATTATTCAGTCGTTCAAGCTCAACAAAGGGGTTTATTGCCGGATGACCAAATAATTCGAGGCTACGGGTTGTACCTCTGCCTTCAGACCAGGAAGTGCCCTCAAAAAGAACG
>CAYUGX010000368.1:0-4074 GCA_964444375.1 uncultured Porphyromonadaceae bacterium
CCAACCGCCATAAAAATTACTCCGGCAAGAGGAATTAGGAGCACATAGCCGACATCAGAGGCTACGTTTGAAAGAATTCCGGTGAAAACGAGAACAAATGTGAGTAAACGCTTGGGCGAGTTGAGCACCAACAGGCGGATCACAGCATTGATTAATCCACTTTGTTCGGCAATCCCGATACCCAGCAAGGCAACCAAAACAATACCCAAAGGAGCAAAGCCGGTGAAATTATCAACCATCTCTAACAGAATCCGGTGGATTCCATCATGTGACAAGAGGTTAATCGGTTTTATGATCTCCTTGGTTCCTGGGTGAACAACTTCCCAGCCCAACCAGTGACCAACTGCCGACAGCAGAAGGGCTGATAAGGCAAACAATGCAAATAAAGTTGCTGGATGAGGCAGCGCATTTCCAGCTTTTTCTGTCCAATCCAGCAACTTCTGAAAGAATCCCCGACGTGCTTTATTCATCAACTCAACGATTTACAATTTGACGGGGTGAAAATAGTTAAAAAGTTGTTGCAATCGTTGTAATTGGTGTTTTCGTTGTTAGGGCGCCATGCTTGCGCTTGTTGTCTGGCTACCACGCTGGTGCCCTATACCCTACATGGGTTGTACAGGCACACAAATGTCAATGGTAAATCGGCCATCTTTGGGTTCCTCCGGATACATTTCGAAACAGGGGCCGTCGGCGGGTTGGTATCCTGAATTCGGGAACCATTCTCGATATACCCATTCCCAGGCTTGTCCGAATTCCTTTTCGTTGACATTGAAGCGGGCAAAAACATAATCTCCGCTTTCCAATTCCATCTTCCCAATTTCGCCGTCGACTTTGGTATCTTCAGGTACAGTAACACATACACTCACACGTAATTTGCTTTCATCAGTTATGTTCGGATCATCGTGGTAAATGATCAGGGATTTGGAATCGGGCCCACCAATCAATCCACGTGGTCCGGCCCAGGTAAAGAGCTTGTTCCAGAGTCTCTCAAATAATTTACCATCACCCTTGTAGGGGCCAATGTAACGCACATAGGCCAGTGTCATCTTTTCGAGGTGCTTAACCTCAGTACTTTGATGTAATTTCATCGTTGTCCTCCATTTAATTTTGTTTGTACGTTGACAAATGTACATGGAGGTCTCATGCTTTGGTTGACTCGGCTTGCTTTCGTTTTGACTCAGGTTGCTAAGGACTTGTTTATTCTTGCGGTATTGAGTCGGATTGATACCAAATTTAGATTTGAAATTGCGGGAAAACACAGAAATATCTCCATATCCACAGCGAAAAGCTACTTCAGCAATAGGTTCATCAGGATCAGATAACAAGTATGATGCTGCACGCTCCAATCTGACCCTGCTGATGAATTGGAAAGGGGTTTCACCTACAAAGGCCATGAATATTCGGTGAAAGTGGAATTTTGAAAAAGACGCGGCCTGGGCCAGTTCTTCCAGTGTGAAATTCTGATCCAGGTTGGTTTCAATGTAATCGAAGGCCATATTAATCCGAGCCTGGTATTCTTTCGATAGATCTGGCATATTATAGGTCTTGGTTTTTCTTTAGTATGATATTGATCTCAGGTACAAGCAGCAACCATCGTTTAGCTAGCCAGGTGTTGAAGCGATAAAACCATTTCCAGTTTTCAAGAGGTAATCTCTTCCTTCCGGATATTAACCTGAAGCCTCTTTTGTCGATGATGGTGGATTTGTCTTGTCGGAGGGCGGCTAAGGTGAGCCGTTCGAGTTTTCGGTGGGTAAAGGCTTGTTGGGTATCTCCACGGTGTCGTCTGCTAACGTGGTGATACCAACTGTCGAGTTGAGCTACTCCAGGCAGTTTTGTCGGGGTAGCAATTATGAATATTCCGCCCGGTTTTAGCACCCGGCCCATTTCGGCCACCATGGCCTTCGGATTCGGTATGTGTTCAATTACATGTGAGGCAATCACCAAATCGAATGAGGAGTCGGCGTAGGGTAATTTTCCTTTTTCGAGGTCAACTTCATCGATTTGGTAGCCAATATGCCGGCAGAAGGCTATCCGTTCTTTCCAAACCTCAATACCATGCCAGTTCAGGTGAAAAGGGAATTTCCAATCAAAAAAGAATTTAAAGAACCCATCTCCAGATCCAATATCCAGTATCTTCATGTCCTCCCTGATCAGATTTTGGACGGCCAATACGGTAACTGCACTTAGGTAGCGTTCATAAAAAAGGTCATAATTCCGGTAGCCTGGTAATACACCATGTGAAAGCTTTTGATGAATTCCCGGGTCAAAAGGAATAACTGGTGAATCTGAGTTGAGGTCCTGCCAGGTGTAATAGTCCTGGAGGCGGTATTTCTCAAAAAACGCTGTAATATCTTTCACCTTGTGGTATAAAAAATGGTTTGGTCAACTGAATTTCGCTGAATAAAACTAATCACTTTTTTCATAGCCCACTTCTTGTTTTAGTCAGTTTTTTCAGGCAATCTGAACTTCAGGTAGATAGTTAATAATCAGGCTCTTGAAATTGGTGCCTGTTTAATGCTGCTTATTCTCGAAATATTCAAATGCATCAATAATGTCGAGGTAAATCCCATCAAATCCAGCTTGGATGATGCGATCAAGATAGGCCGAGTCTGATCCGAAGATGATATTCTTCCAGTCTGTGTCCCAATACCTTACTTTATAATTTCCTTCCCAGTGTGGATTCTCTTCTTCAAGCCAGTCTGGAGGCTCGCTATTCCATTTTGGATCCCAGTAATATCGATAATCTTCTGCTTCACCAATTGACAAATACGCAATCGCGAGTCGACTTTCTCCATTGGCTTTTTGCTTCAATCGCGTGGTTTGTTCATGGGTAAGGGCTAAGTGAGTGTCCATGAAATAGTCGATGATGAGGAGGTCGTAGTTGGTGGATGACAAAGCAGCCATAAAGGCATCTGCAGAAGAAAAAAGAATGGGATTAATCAGATACAAGAAGTTTCGAGCATCAGTTAGAATATCAATAGCATGTTCATTAAATTGACTAGGTGGATGTTCTGGAATTGCACTTAGATCCCTTCCAGGTGCAGCAAAAGATATGAAGCCTTGAGCTTGATTTAGCTGTTTTGATGTGGTGACATGGTCTGGACTTTGACAATAATCTGTGACCAGGATAGTTTTATTCTGGTCTTGAGATAGGCTTAGAAAATCAATGAGATACTGACTTTCGTTTTCAGGCGTTCTTTGATTGTCCTGATGGTAGCCAAAGAACAAATCTTCCTGACCATGCCCATCAATAGCTGCCAGGTAATCGTAATTCAGCTCCCCATTTGCCTCCCCATTTTTTGTAATTAACTCAATGCCATTCTGTGGGATCACAATGAAATCAGGGTTCTGGGTCTTTGCATAGTGGCTCAAATCCCTAACAAATGACCGCATGTCTTCACGGTAATCACGAGACTCTGGTGGGCAGGTGTCTGACTGCGAGCATGCACCAAGAAATACGAGTAAGAAAAAGAATGATTTTATGTTCATGGTGATATCAAGAGGCGAAAATGTAAAGTTATGAAGTAATTGATAAACAATTCTGTCAAATCAAAAACGGTTAAAATGGTTGGTCAATCTGGATTTTCTCGGGTGTGAAATCATGCTGCGCAGTTGCCAAATCGCTGGTCATTCCATTAGGATAGAGGCAGTTTCAATTCGTATCTTTAAGTAAAGCAGTAAGAGTAATAGGGATATTACATAGATGTTATACATCTGAGAACGAACTGGAAGATTTAAGCGAGAAGTGGATAATTAACGAACAATCTCAAGCTTCTCGTGTCTTCGGTGTTTGTTAATAGGGCCAGGTTTTCCTGGCCCTTGTTTTATTGCAGTGTCACCAGTATGAGTTCGCTTTTTGTACCGATCCGCAAAGGAGGGCCAAACGTTCCCAGACCTTGAGATACAATGATCTGGGTTTTCTTATGGGTGTAGAGACCGCGATTGAAGGTAAAGAGTTGATCATTGATCAGGGTCACAGGAAACTGTTGACCACCGTGTGTGTGGCCACTCAGGTATAGATTCACACCAAATTCATTGGCGTATTCAATGCCCTCTGGACTATGGTGGAGCAAT
>CAYUGX010000369.1:0-4072 GCA_964444375.1 uncultured Porphyromonadaceae bacterium
ACCAGTGGCCAATTTAATCCCAATGAGTTCGCCATTGATGCGGCTTATGCACGGTCATTTTCTGATCGTTTTTCAGGCAGTTTGGCCTTCCGTTATATTTATTCTAACCTAACCGGAGGACAATTCGTCGGAGGTGTAGAATCAACTCCCGGCTGGGCTTTTGCTGCTGACGTAAGTCTCTTTTATCAAAACGATGATTTAACAGCAGGTGCCTACGATGCAACCGCAGCCTGGGGATTGAATATCTCCAATATGGGATCGAAAATCTCCTATACCAAAAACTCAGATAAAGACTTCATCCCTATCAATCTTCGACTGGGTGGCGCCTATACTATTGACTTCGACGACTACAACAGCCTGACCTTTGCGGCAGATGTTAATAAAATGCTGGTCCCCACTCCACCGATCTATTACCTAGACTCTGTGGATATTAACGGCGATCCAGTCATAGAGTTTGGCATGGATCCGAATGTGGCAGTTCCTGTTGGAATATTCCAATCATTCTATGATGCCCCGCTAGGCTTTCAAGAAGAATTGAATGAGTTCACCTTTTCTTTAGGTGCTGAATATTGGTATGCCAAACAATTCGCTATTCGTGGTGGCTATTTCCACGAACACGCCACTAAGGGTAATAGAAAATATTTCACCCTCGGTGTTGGTTTGCGACTTAATGTTTTCGGACTGGATTTTGCCTATTTGGTGCCCCTGTTCCAAAACAACCCGCTGGCGAATACCCTTCGCTTCAGCCTGCTTTTCGATATTGAAGGACTGCAGGGAGGCCGTTAAACCATGAATCTCCGCATCGGATTTGGATACGATGTTCATCAATTGGTTCCAAACCGGCGATTGGTTTTAGGCGGACTAGAAATTCCACACGATAAAGGTACTTTAGGGCATTCTGACGGGGATGCCCTTGTTCATGCAATTTGTGATGCCCTTCTTGGTGCCCTGGCCCTGCGCGACATCGGCTTTCATTTCCCGGATACATCAGCCGAATATAAAGACATCGACAGCAAGATTATTCTGGCCAAAACGGTTGAACTTATTAACTCAAAAGGCTGGGTGCCCGGCAATATTGATGTAACCGTCTGCCTTGAGAAACCGAAAATCAATTCCCATATCCCAAAAATGGTTAGCCTCCTCTCAACAATCCTCAAAATCAATGAAGATCAGCTATCCATAAAGGCCACAACAAACGAAAAAATGGGTTTCGTTGGTCAGGAAAATGGGGTTGCGGTTTACGCGGTGGTTTTGGTTAATAATGGTTAACCAGGATTACTGCCGCCACCGTGGCAGCCCAACAACAATGACAACTGTGCAGGTATCTGGTAGGCGCATACTAATATTTCGGGATCGCACCACCTTTTGATGCTACGAAGGCACCACGTTGGCAGGCAGCTTTTAAACACACATTGATGTCTTGACGATTCAGGTATTGAACCAGGAAAGTGGCTAAAAAGGCGTCTCCGCTACCAACTGTATCGGCTACCTGAACCTTAATTCCAGGTGCATGGTACACCTCTCCCTTGGCATAGGCTTCAGCACCCTCAGCTCCTTTTGTTGTAATAATCAGGTCAATATTGAAATCCTTGCTGAGTGTTTGGTAAAGATCAGCCTCACGACAATTGAGCAGCTCAGTCAATAGCGCATATTCGTCATCATTGATTTTGAGAATATCCGTTTGCCCTAGCAATTCCTGTATGGTTTTTTTGGTATAGAAACTTTGCCGGATGTTCAGATCCAATACCTTTAGTTTGGCATGAGGCAGTAATGCTATCAAAGTTCCCCGACTGGTTTGATTTCTACTGGCCAATGTTCCAAAAACAAAGACATCAGCGTGTTTAACCAACCTGATCAAATCATCGGTACAAGCAATATGGTCCCAGGCAACCGGTTCACTGATCTCGTAACTGGGCTGACCACCATCATCTATCTGAATGTTAACAGTACCACTTGGGTAAGCTGGATGAATTGAGATGAATTCTTTGCTCAATCCTTGTTTCTTTACCTCACTCAGGATCTCAGCACCCAATTCATCATCACCAACACAACTAATCATCTCGCTGCGTATTTTATTCATCTGAGCATGAGCTGCCACATTGTATGGAGCCCCACCCATCTTTTTTCCGCTTGGAAAGACATCCCATAACACCTCACCAAAGGCAACAAGAAGGGGTTTAGCTTGTGCTCCCTCACCAAACTGGTCTTTACCTTTGGTTTTCAACAAAATAGAACCGAGTTGTTCAAGGCTTTTCCCCTTAGTCTCAGGCACCTTGAACAAGACCCAAAGCAACTGAAGAACCATGAAAAAGGCAAAAAATGCAAAAATTGGCCACGGATTCGCTCCAAACAATCCCTCTTCGGCATCTAAGAAAACTGGGGTAATCAAGGTAATCAATGCTGCAAAAATCCAGTGGATACTTGCACCAAAAGATTGTCCATAGGCCCTGACTTTATTAGGGAATATCTCGGCAATAAATACCCAGATCACAGCACCCTGACCAATAGCATGAGCGGCTATAAAAAGTAAGATAAAACTCAATAAAACTCCCGAACTTAGCTCGAAATAAAAGGATAGGGCCACCATCACTAAACTCACGATGTATCCGAATGATCCCCACAAAAGGAGCGTTTTTCGACCCAAACGGTCGATAAGAACCATTCCGAGCATAGTAAACAACAGGTTAATTATCCCAATGGATACTGAACTCATTAATGACTCTCGTGTGGCCAATCCTGCCCGCTCAAGAATTTCAGGTGCATAATACAGAATGAAGTTTATGCCCGATAGCTGATTGAAAAAGGCTATGAAGAATGCCAACAATATCGAATAGCTGTACTTCTTTCTCCACAAAGTAACTCTTCCACCATCAGTGACTGAACTTTTAATTTCTTGAATTGACTTTTCTGGGAAAGAAACACCCATCTGCGCTAAGACTACTTGAGCTTTGTTATCGTTCTTTTTATTGATAATTAACCACCGTGGACTTTCCGGTATAAACAAAACCATTGCCGTATAGATCACAGCCGGTATGGTCTCAATCCCCAACATAAAACGCCAATCATTTGCTCCCCCAAAGCCCTTCAATAGATAGTTGCTAAAGAAGGCAATGAGGATGCCAAAAACGATCATAAACTGATACAAAGCAACCAGGCGACCTCTTTTGTTTGCTGGTGCAATCTCAGACAGGTAAGTCGGTGCTACAACGCTTGAAACACCCACCCCAAGTCCACCGATAAAGCGGAAAAATGAAAATGAATAAGGATCACCAGCCAGCGCTGAGCCCAGTGCTGACAGGGCATACAATACACCAATAAGCAGCAAAGTTTTCTTGCGTCCAAGATAAGAGGTTGGTATTCCTCCGAATACGGCACCAATTACGGTCCCCCACAAGGCCATTGACATGATGAATGTTCCATGAAACAGCGGGCTGGTTTGCCAAAGATCCTTTATCGGTAAGTTGGCACCAGAAATTACAACAGTATCAAAGCCAAATAAAAAGCCAGCCAGGGCTGCAGTTGAGGTCCAGAGTATAAGTTTATTCCTTTTCATTCCTTGGGTTTAGCTCAGAAGTATTGATCAGCAATAATAAATAAAATTAGTCTACACTAAGTTGATCATTTAAACCAATCATGACAATATCAGGTTGATTAAAGGTATCCTTAAATCCCTGTTAAAGATGGCCAACTAACTTGTATAATTAGATAAATACCTTTTTCTTTAATATTACTATTCACCCCTAAAACTTTTATTATGGATTTTTTATACATGGTCCTTATCGGCATCGCTGCTGGTTTTCTGGCTGGATTAATCATGAAAGGCCGAGGATTCGGTTGGTTGGTTAACCTTCTGTTAGGTATTGCAGGTGCAATAATGGGCGGAGGGGTTGTGGGTGTACTGGATATCAGCATTGGATCGGGCCTGCTCGGCACCTTAATAACAGCTACCCTGGGAGCCATTCTGCTCATATTCATTGTGAGCCTTTTCAAAAAGAAAAAGTAAAATACCCGATCCGAAAAACTATTATCGGGTATATATCGAAGTAACGTGGTCTATCAGTCCACCTCCATC
>CAYUGX010000370.1:0-4038 GCA_964444375.1 uncultured Porphyromonadaceae bacterium
TTGGAAAACAAAGCTCCGATGCCGAATCCAAGTTGCATTGTTCCAGTGCCTGCTCAACGACGGCGGGGTCTGCCTTCTCGTTCGCTATTCGAACCTGCCATAGACGAATTTCCGGCAGATGACCTACGATTTCTCCCCCCATATTCTCTGCCAGCCGGAGAATTTCCTCGAATTGGGCCTCGTCCGTAGCCGTCAGAAGGACTTCGTCGAGAACGGCCTCCACCGGCAGGGAAGTGAGAAACCCGACCATCGTCGGGTCCGATTTCGCCAGTTCCGTCGGTGGTGGTGCAGTGGCCATTTCCGGCGTGATGTCATGAGACGCCGTAGAGTCAATCCCGCACGCCGCAACGAGCAATATGGCAGCGGCCACGGTCACGCTACAGAACGGTCTCATGGGCATCCCCCTCCCTTTCTTGTCACATTCACATATGCCCCTAAGGGGTGTCACAACATCGAACTCCAATCTCAGGCCCCGAAAAACTCGGGAAGTAGGCAGAACGTTCGGAGCTACGAAGTTTAGGCCCGCCATCAGCAAAAGACCCGCCGCGCACCACCTTCTTTACACCCTCGGCCGGCCCGACCGAAGCGCCGCTCGAAATCAACTGGTAGCAATCTGCTGCATACCAATCTTGGACCCACTCGGCGACATTGCCAGCCATATCGTGCACACCCCATTGCCCTTGGCCAGCTTGCTTAGAAGCAACCGGCCAAGTTTCTTCGAGTCCGCATCCAGATTGGCCAGATTCTACCATGACTGCTTTCTCGCATGTTGCCTGGGCATTCCCCCATGGATACTTGAGTCCTTCTGTCCCGCGAGCTCCCTTCTCCCATTCTGCCTCGCTGCACAGTCTTCTTCCAGCCCATTCGCAGTACTGCTGTGCCTGATACCAGGACACGCAGTTGACAGGGTAGTCTTCCTTTTCTGCACCCCAGTTGCAGCCATCGAGAACCTGAAGAGGTTCGGTACATCCACCTTCCACGACGCAAGCGAGATAGGACCCCACTGTAGTTTCGTGGAGGTCTATTAGATAATTAGGGATATCGACGTAATGGTATGGGTATTCGTCGCAGAAATCCATCGGGCATGGGGCGTCGCACTGGCCGTCGTCGCAGTACACGCCACTCGGACAGGAGCCACATGAACCGCCACACCCATCGTTGCCGCATTCCTTCCCTGCACACGATGAAATGCACGTGCATTGCCCACCGGCAAAATCGCACGATTCAGGCATAATGCAACCGCAGTCTTTTGCACAAGAGAAACAGTTCTCGCCCTCGTCACACGCCCCATTGCCACAGGCGGCAGGTATGCCGCACCCTGTGCCCTCGCAAACGTTACACAGGCATTCCCATTCGGGCCCCCAGCACCCAGGCTTGTCCTCGCTAGGAGGAATGCAAACTCCAGAATAGGCGCCCTCTTCACCGATGCATGCACCGTCCACGCACTCACCGTCCGCAACCCACTTGCCAAGGGGGAATGCCGGAACGGTCCGGGTTACGCTGTGCACAGCCCCCGAAAGCAACGAGATTTGGTCACTGTCGATGCCTACGTGGTCCCAGCCGGGCAGTCCCTCCTGCCAAACGGCTAGAGCCTCTGCCTCCAGGTCTTTGTCGGCCGCGTACGTGGGCCAAAGATTGGCCTTTTCGGCGCCGTCGGCGCTCACAAACAGCGTAGAGTTGATGAACGTCCGGGGAACACCTTGCTTGGGGTGCGGCATCGGAATCCGGTAAACCGTGAGCCCCCCGGACCCATCCGAGAATTCAAGACCCTCAAGGAGCGCCGCATTGTCATCCATGCGCACTTTATTAGTGGAGTCGGCAACCGCAGTGTAGTCTCCCACAAAGGCCACATGTTTGCCGCCCAGCTTGAAGAAGTTGTCAATGTGGCCAGTGGCATCATTGGTAATGTCTTTGAGCGCCACTGCCTTTTTGCATCCCAAGTAGGTTTGCATGATTGCCTCGACTTCGTCAAAACTCAACCCCGTGTAGGTGTAGACCCTCTCGCTAAAGTAGCAGAACTCCTCGCCGTCCGCCTGGAAGTTGCCCCCTTCAAAGTCGAAGGGGGAGCGGTATGTGGTCACCCCGAGGAGGTTGCCCAACCGCGTGGGGACCGCATCATCATGGACGCGTGGGTGATAGTACCTGAAGTCGGCGAAGGCGATGGCGTGCGAGTCCTGGTCAATCAGCGAGAGCGGGCCATAGTCAACTTGCCAGATCGCGTCGTTGGCAATGTTGAAGTATTTCACTTGAGAGTCAAGAATCGCGTCGGACACCCCGACTCCTCCCACCTTGCTGATGAAATCGCTCTTTGCGATATCGGACTCGTACACAACCCACACCTCACCGATCTCCAACGAGGCGGCAGCAATATCAACAATGGTCTGAGAAACCGCTGCGTCGGCTTGAAGATAATCCGAGTAGGTGATGATGTTTGCTTGCATAGGCTCCCACTCTCTCATCGGGCGGAAGTTGCCCTTCGGGGGGGCGGTGATTGCGTACCATTGGGGATGGAGCGCACGGTAGTCGGTGGCGCTGTCTGCCTTGCCTGGAATCCGTTGTTCAGACGGCAACCTGTGGGAAGGCAGGGACGCCGGATTCATGGTCTTCGGGTTGGCCGACTCGGCCCTTTCTAGCCCGACGGGCATTCTGGCCGGGACATCTAAGGAATTCTCACAAGCAATTAGTGCCATCATACAAATGGCGATAGCTGGTACCTTCGTCATGCATGCCTCGCGATCATGAGAGCGTCGTTGGAGCCGGACCGGACCCGCTCCTCCGCATTGTTCATTCCGTTCAGTCTATTCCCAGGCACAGTCAGAATCCACAACCTCGTTGCACCCCATCCAGAAGCCACCCGTTGGCACAAGAACCATCTCGGCCGGTTTCCAGAGGCAGTTCCCAGTGGCATGGTGGCATGTCTGTGTTTGTGCGCAGTCGCCGCAAGTCCCCCCGCAACCGTCGCTCCCACACTCCTTTTCCGCGCACGCTGTGAAAAGGCACTTTGCGCCAATGCACTTCTCCCCGCACCCACAGAGAGAGATCTCGGCAGCCTCATCATTGCAGTCCTCCCCTCCTGACGCCTCTGATGCCACGCCGTCGCCGTCGCCGTCCATTCCATCAACGCCGTCGCAATTCTCATCGACGTCGTTGCCAACAACATCCAGTTCGTCGGGGTTCATATCGGCAGCCAGGTCTTCACAATCGGTCCCCCCGCACATCAGCGCAAGGAACCCATCGTAGTCCTTGTCGCAGTTGTTGACGAACACGTCGACAACCAGCTCGCCGGTCTCGTCGAGTTCGTTGAATGCTACTGCTTTCAACGTGTGTGGGCCATCACCTGCCTCGTAGGTGTCCCACTCGAATTCAAACGGCTCTTCTTCATCGATAGCCACCAGGTTGCCATCAACCAGAAGCTCAACTTTGGCGATCGAAGATCCGTCGTCGCTTGCATCCACTAGCAGCTCCACCACGCCCGACAGCTCTTCCTCGCCCTGGAGGGTGATGCACGGCAAACCTGTGCAATCGGACAGAACTAACGTAACAGGATAGTCGACCGTGACGGAGATCTCCGCCTCAGCCTCCTGGCCTGCCAGGTCAGTTGCAATCACCGTCAGCGTGTGCTCCTGCTTTTCGTACTCCGTATCCCACAGATACCAGTAGAGCCCGTCCCACTCTTCGATGGTCGTCTTGAGTAATCCGTCAATGAACAACTCGACCTTCTCGATGGCAACATCCTCGTAGACGCCGATCTCCACTTCCACCTTGTCGTACACCACCTCCCCGTCTCCGGGAGTGATGAACTCGACCACCGGGGGCCTGTCGATCAGAAAAACGGTTTGGGCAGTATCCTGGTGCCCTGCTCCATCCGTCGCAGTGGCGAACAACTCGTGCCACCCACCTGACAGGCCGCCTGAGTCGAACTCCAACCCAAACGGAGGGGCCTCAAGCAGAACGGGTTCTTCCCCATCAACCAGATACTCCACGTGTTTGACCACGAAGTTGTCAACGGCCTCAACTTCGAACGGCACCGTATCGTGG
>CAYUGX010000371.1:0-4027 GCA_964444375.1 uncultured Porphyromonadaceae bacterium
AATCAAGGCCTAGATGCAAACGATCAGGCAAATGAATTCCCCATTACTCAAGAAGATGCTTACATCGAAGCCATTAAAAAACGTGACGTATACTTCAAGCAACCCCAACCCTATTACGAAAAAGCCTTCCATCTGGATAACACCGTTCCAACACTCTTGCTTGCACTCAGAGAAATTTATGTTCGTCTTATGATGGTTGACCAGCTCGATGCGATTAATGCGTTGATTGAGAGCAGGAAGTAGAGTGCAAGGTGTCCAGTACTTTTTTTTTGCTGAGGACTGAAGACTGAGTACTTTCATTTAAACTGCACCACCATCACCACCGGATTATCCTCTGGATTGAGTGACTTACACAATTTTCGAAGATCTTCTGAGATTGGTACGATTTTATTCACTGTGTGATATTTTAGTTTTCCGTTCAAAAGATCAATGTAGCGTTGCGCATCATTGATTTGGAGGAAACGGTCTTTACCGGCTTTTAATTGGGGGAAAAAGGGGAGCCCGCCATCAAAATCGTTGAATATGCCTGCCATGTCTTGCAGGTTTTCAGTCTCGGCAGCGACATGACTCGGCCAGGTTTGACTGGTCTTTTTCGAATGAATGAATAATTTCGACGCTGAACGCTTATGAACACCCCCGATAATGAGGTAATTACTACTCTCAAAGACTGCTGCCACAGCCGGGCCTTCAAAAAACTCCATTATACCGTAATCCCAATAGGATTCTGGAGGTAATGCACTTTTTCCCTGATCAATTTGCCAGGATGTATCCCAATTATTGGCAAAATCTAGATGGATTCCACAAGTGAATGGTCCTTCATTAAAGTACAGTTCATCATCAATAAAACCGAAAGTACACATGATTGCCTTTTCAGCTCCTGATCCTGGTTTTCGTACACCATATAATGAAATCTCATTGATCACGCTTCCATTATGATTATATACAAGAAGTTGACTCTTATGGTGTTGATCTCTCGGGAAAAGAACCAATAGAAACAGTTGTCCTTTCTCGCTGATAGCCAAACGCGTGGAATATTCAGGTAATTTGGTCTCACCTAAAAAACTACCCTTCAGGTCATATCTAATAAGTTTTGACTGATACTTATCCAGCACGAATAGTATGTTGTGCTCAACATCTACTGCGACATGCGCATCAAGATACTCCCCTGGTCCTTCGCCATAGTTACCTACTTTTGTTCTGAATTGGCCGTACCGATCAAATACATAGATCTGGTTGGCATTTCTCATGTGACTCTGAATGATCAGTATATCGTTGATCAATTCTCCTGTAACAATTCCTTCATGAGGAAGAATACAATCAGTTGTTGTTTCGAGGCGTATGTATTCTACAGAGTCAGCAATCTCAGACAGTTTCAGGTAGTCCTTTGATTCCCACAATCCTTCAAGTGAAACAAAGGTTCCTTCTGGAAGCTCTTGTTTGGTCTGATGGCATGCCACAAGCCAAAATATGGCCAGGGTCAAAGCAATGAGTTTTTTCATGGTTTTATACTGCATGAGGGGGATCAGTAAAGTTAATAATATATATTATCTTGCAGGGTATGAACCTTAACTGCATGCGATTGCATTAGGGATGAAACGCGTGAAAACCAGGGCAATAATCCCTTAAAAGACCAGACCAAAAAGATGCTCAAGAAATACAGGTTCTACATTGTTGTTGGATTACTATCGATTGCCGCTCTGATACTCCTTTTCAATGAGGCATTAGCAATCGGAGTAATCCTATTAGGGATTAGTGTATTTGCAATTGGCACCTGGGAGCTTCTGCTAAAAGAAAAGGTTAGGCAATTTGAAAGTCTCAATCAAAAACTACTGGAAGTTCAAACAGAAAACGAACAACTGAAAGACTCAGTTGAAGACTACTCGCAAAGGAAGTTAAATATCTCAGAAATCAACACTGTACTTGAACTGGGATTATTCGAAGTTAAAACGAATTTCAAACGAACGGTCAACAGAAAGTTAAAGGTCAATGATAAAAACATTCAGTTTATCGGTGTGATTGACGTTGGTTTCACAGCAAAATATGGCGTTGACTTTCGAAAGATTAGATTCAAAATCGATGAAAGCGCTAAAGAATTATTCCTCTCAAATGCTAACCCTGAGTTCCTAGCTTTCACAAAACGAACAAGTCGTTGGGAGATTGACGAGATCTTGGAGTTCAACATCCCCTTTCTAGGGGCAGGTCATTGGCGAACCAATCCTAAACTTGATAAACTGGCAAATGAAATCAAAGAAGAAATTCGTCTGCAGGTTGAAAAGGATTCCGAAAATGGCCCTGAAGAACTAAAATGGATAATTGAACCTTTAAGAAACCATGTGGAAAGAGCCCTGCAGCTGGTTTTGGGTGCTCAAGGCTACCGGATCAGAATTACAGATCTAGATAACAATGGTTATCAATCATTTAAAGACTATGTTAACAATAACTCAGGACGAGAAATTGATAAAAGTCGAATATCTCAAATTACTCCAACAAAAACGAAACAACAATGAAAAAACTGGTTGCTGAATTTATTGGAACCTTATGGTTAGTATTAGGAGGCTGTGGTAGTGCAGTCTTGGCTGCTGCCTATCCAGAACTGGGAATTGGCTTTGTAGGTGTTGCTATTGCCTTTGGCTTAACCGTGCTTACTATGGCATATGCCATAGGTCATATATCAGGCTGCCACCTCAACCCAGCCGTTTCAATCGGATTGTGGATCGGAGGGCGTTTTGATAAGAAAGATGTTTTACCCTATATCATTGCACAACTATTGGGAGGAATTGCTGGTGCAGGAATATTATACTTAATCGTGAGTGGTAAAAATGGATTTGATATTGGAGGATTCGCAGCAAATGGATATGGAGAACACTCACCTGGTGGGTACAGCTTGTTATCAGCCCTTATTACAGAATTTGTTAT
Organism: uncultured Porphyromonadaceae bacterium; assembly: GCA_964444375.1. Lineage (GTDB taxonomy): Bacteria > Bacteroidota > Bacteroidia > Bacteroidales > UBA12481 > JABHCC01. Next base: position 2,917 of record CAYUGX010000371.1, read on the forward strand.
GACCTTCATGTTCTTACTAATCATTCTTGGAGCAACACACTCTAAAGCCCCGAAAGGATTAGCAGGACTTGCCATCGGTTTGGGATTAACACTTATACATCTCATCAGTATTCCTGTTACCAATACCTCAGTGAATCCAGCAAGAAGTACCAGTCAGGCGATTTTTGTTGGCGATTGGGCCACGGATCAATTATGGTTGTTTTGGGCTGCACCAATTGCAGGAGCATTATTAGCCGGAATAGTCTACCCATATCTTTCTCCAGAAAAGAAAGAGTAAGACCTAAAACCTTATTGTTCACTTGACGTTACAAAAATATGGCCCTATTATTAGCATATCTAGCCCTTGCTTTGATTATATCGTTTCTGTGTTCGATCATGGAATCTGTGCTCCTCTCTACACCTCAGTCTTTCTTATTGGTGAAAGAGGATAAAGGTCAGAAATGGGCAAGAGCTTTCATCGATCTAAAAAACCAGATCGACAAACCCCTATCAGCGATCTTATCTCTCAATACAGTGGCCCATACCATTGGTGCTGCAGGTGTTGGAGCACAAGCTGTTAAGGTATTTGGCGAAGCTTCTTTTGGTATTGTTTCAGCTGTCTTGACCTTGCTTATTTTAGTCATAACTGAAATTATACCCAAAACAATTGGGGCACGGTACTGGAGGCATTTAGCTAAGGCATCGTATTTCATTATTCATGTAATGGTAATCATTACCTATCCCCTGGTTATACTATCAGCCCTGATCACGAGGCTATTAACTAGAAAGCATAAAGGGCAGGTAACCAGCCGTGAAGAAATTGCAGCTTTGGCAAGTATCGGTGCTGATGAAGGTCTATTCCTGGAAAATGAGTTTAAGATCATCCAGAATATGCTGAAACTTAAGAACGTAAAGGTCACAGAGATGATGACACCCAGAGTGGTAGTTTCGATAGCGGAAGAAAAAATGACCCTTAGCCAGTTTCTTGAGAATAAGGATTTCTCAAAATTCTCCCGCATCCCCGTTTACGACGACAATGAAGATAATATCACTGGTTATGTTGTCAGGCAGAATGTGCTTGAAAAGCTTGCTGAAGATATGCACAACCTTAGCTTGCACGAGGTGAAACGCG
>CAYUGX010000372.1:0-1487 GCA_964444375.1 uncultured Porphyromonadaceae bacterium
GGAAAGAAGTGATGGTCCTGTGTTATTCAAATCCAAGTGTGGTGGTTTGGGTACCTTTCAACGAATCATGGGGACAATTCAAAACAGTTGAAATTGCCAAATGGACAAAGCGCTATGATCCCTCTCGGCTGGTAAATCCGGCAAGCGGAGGAAACCATTTTGAGGTGGGTGATATACTCGATATGCACAATTATCCCCAACCAAAGATGGGATTATACGACTCAAAACGCGTCAATGTATTGGGTGAATATGGCGGCATTGGCCTTCCACTCGAAGGACATCTCTGGGAAACCGGCCGCAATTGGGGCTATGTTCAATATAAAACCTCCAAAGAAGCCACCGATGCCTACATCATACTGGCTGAGCAGCTCCTCGAACTGATCCCCTACGGCTATTCAGGTGCAGTTTATACCCAAACCACCGATGTTGAATCAGAAGTGAATGGGTTGATGACCTATGACCGTAAGGTGATGAAGATGGAGGAGAGGATTCGGGAGGTGAATTTGCGGGTTTGTAATGCCTTGAAATAAAAATCCGAATGAATCGAATCATTATCTGCATCTCCTTGATTGTATTCATCGTTAATCAATCATTCACCCAGGAAAACCTACAGTTAAAATCCGTTTTCTCCACCACCGAAAACTGCCATTACAAAACCAAAGGAATTTTCGTGGCCTGGTGGGATAAGGCATTCGATTATGGGGATAAAGCAGATGAGTTATTGGAGACCCTGGTTGATGTACAGGATGATTGTTTGAACACCTACCGGATGGTTAATCCGCCGAATCCGATAGATGGGTATTATTATAACGTATACATCCACAATGGACGGGACCTATTCCCTGATGGATGGGCGATGGGACAGGGAACGGATAGCAACGGCTATCCTTTCCTGACTATCCCGATTGGCTATGCCAACCTGAATAATGCGGGTCTTCAACACGAGGGCTTTCACATCTTTCAGTACAATGCCAATTCACCTGGATTTGCTTACAGTGGAGACAGCCAGTGGTACATTGAGGCAACAGCTAACTGGTATGCGGCGCTGAAACATCCTGATTCGCCACATGAATATGTAACGGCATCCTGTATCACCTACAATCCGCAGGTACCCATGTGGTATACATTTAACAATCGCGAAGACAACGATGTGGGGAGCTGGGTTCGCTATTGTCATCAATATGGCATGAATATTCTCATCAATTACCTAACGGATGTCAAGGATATTTCTCCACGAATCTTTGTGGATGGCTTCTTTGCAGAAACCAATGAACTGCCGCAGGAATATTTGTACAAGGAAATCGGACCCGACAACTTTAGAGAATTGTTTGCCGACTACACAGCCCACAATGTAGGTGGATTTGAGCACTTTCCTGCAGGAACAGAAGCCAGGACCTACCAGGAATTGGCCACTTACGGTGATCTGAATGACACCCACCCTACAGTCGAAACTTTCCAAAATGAAGGGACTGATGGCGATTGGATTG
>CAYUGX010000372.1:1497-4009 GCA_964444375.1 uncultured Porphyromonadaceae bacterium
AACAGACCAAACTACAAAAAATGACGCCCCTGTGGGCCTTTGGATACACCCAAAACACGACTGGGTCACCCGGGCCTGGGCCTATAATGTGTATAAAATTGAGAACACTGAAAAAGCCCGCTATACTTTTCATTTAGCGGCAAATCAGCAGGGTGAGTTTGGCGATCCGGCTGAATTCAGAGGACGGATAGTCATCCGAAAGGAAAATAAGAATGAATATTATGACCTTGAAATGGAAGACCTTCTTCATGGCTCCTATACCCTTGAGGCCGAGGTAGATGATGAAGAGATCTATTTGGTGATAGTATCAGTCCCCCATTCATTTAGGGGCAATCAGAAATTCAGGTATCAGGTCAAGATTGACTACACTGAGCTGACCGGTGTCGCTACTGTTCCCTCACAGGGTAAACTTGGGGCAAATTACCCAAATCCCTTTAGTCATGAAACATGCATCCCCTATGAGTTAGCAAATACAAGTGATGTCTCCCTTAGAGTCAGCAATCTAATTGGAAAGACGGTTTTAAAACGTAATTTTCTGAACATGCCGGCAGGTCGACATAAGTTATTCCTGTCGGCCAAAAACTTAAAGCCTGGAATCTACCTTTACCATATTCGAACTAGTGGATATGGAGCTTGTCGGGTAATGGTGGTTGAATAGACAACCTGACACACCGCAAAGAAAAGACAATTGTTCAACAGCCCAATCTCTGGAGGTTTTGAGCCTTTAGTGGATGACAAGGGTCATGCCTCCCCCTGAGCTTCCACCAAATCTGGGATTAACCACATTATTATAGATAGATCCAAAGGTGTAAGACAAGCCGAAATAGGTGAAATACTGATATTGTGAGGCCAACTCTTTACGCTGTAGCAGGATTTCTTCAGGACTTGCTCCCCCCTTTACCAGGGCCAGTTGATCGTGGACCAAAGAAGCTCCTCCGCCGAAATTGAAATTTAGTCCTTTAGCGATTCGTATACTCATTTCTCCGGAAAGAGATAAATTATTCTTGCTCCAATCATGCAGGTAATTAAACCAGGTCAGGTTCATATTCACGGATCCCCATTTTTGCACAACCTGATAGGCAGCGCCCAGTGAGTGGCCCCATAAATGTTCCTCCATTTTATCGTAAATGGTTGTATCGATGTAAGCCTGGTAAATATAGCCGGCAGTATATAGGAGCCTGAGCTGTCTGGTTGAAGACTCTGAATATGGATAGATGTCGTATTCTATGCCCGGCATGGCTTGGATCTTCAAGCGATAATTGCTGAACGAAGAGCTTCTTATTCTCGCCTTTCCACCCACTGACCAATGATCATTCAAGCTTTTCACGATTAGAGAATTAAAGCTCTGTGATTTGTTGATACTGTTAATGGTTTCATCTTCGATTAAGAAGCGATCCAGGTTGTAACTGTAATCATAATCCAGGTCAATTTTCCAGTCAGAAGTGATTCGATTGGCTGAAACCGTTCCAAATATCCGGTTAGACGAGTAACTACGTTGACCATTTAAAAAGCCATTTACGCTCGTTCTAAATACCCAGCTGTCCCAATTATCCGTAGATACTTCTTCAGAAACTGGTTGCGAAAAACTGACATCAATATATTTTGAAAGCGGGGTCATCCTGACATAACGCATGAGGCCCTGCTTCAGATATTTCACTTTGTTTATTCTGATTAAATCTTCGGTGTCATCCGGAGAGGAAACAAAGCTTACCGTATCTTTCATTCCTTTGAATTCATGCTGACCAACCAGAAAGAATGTGAATTCTTTACCCCCGGATCCGGTTGATTGCTTACTACTCAATATATAAACCTGTGCATCTTTCAGATCTCTAACGTAATTAATGAAGGGGAGATTCTGACGTATGTAGTCGTCTGCCTCCAAGTGCACTTTCAGGGCATCTTTTCTAAGAGAATCTGTTTTCTCCTGTCCGAAAACTGACAGGCTTAGCATAAGCAATAAGCTTAGCAGTTGTAGGCTTTTCATGGCAATTGTTTTAGCTTTCAATGCCAAGATAAAACCTTTCAACGAAGGCTTTAGTTAATCAATGTTAATGTAGGCTGATGATTTGCTATGTGCGGTAAATGCTTTGGTAATTGAATCTGCCTTCATCCTAAAGAATATTTTATTCCAGATTTTTAGTTGTTACTTCGATTTTCTTTTTTGTGTCACTTTTTTGCGGAGCCACCTCACGAATATCATTCAGCATCTTTTCCCAGTATTCTTCTAGTTCGAGCATTCTTTCTGGCATTCTGTATGAAAGGTCTTGAGTCTCAGTACGATCTTCATTTAAGTTAAAAAGCTCCCAGGCCTCATCTCTTGCCGCTACCAGTTTCCAATTTCCAATCCTGATTGCCCGGTTTCCTTCATGGAAATACCAGCTTGGATTTACCTGATTGGTATCTTCGACAAAAACCGGTGTGAGTGTTCTTCCCGGAAATGGCACGGTGCCCAGCACCTCCTCAGGCACACCTGCCAGATCAAGAATAGTCGGCACAATATCAGTCACATGTC
>CAYUGX010000373.1:0-3993 GCA_964444375.1 uncultured Porphyromonadaceae bacterium
CAGCGCTCTGTCGGTAATTTCCACCGGGGTGCTGAACTGGTTGCAAACGGACGCATTGGAAAGATCCAGCGTGTCGAGGTCGGATTGCCCAATGGAAGCCCTTCTGCGGGTTCTAATCCGGTTCAACCTGTACCCGAAGCACTGGATTGGGATGCATGGCTGGGGCCAGCCCCAGCGGTTCCTTACCGCGGTGTTGCGCACTGGAATTGGCGCTGGATTATGGATTATTCTGGGGGTCAGTTAACTGATTGGGCCGGCCACCATATTGATATCGCTCATTGGGGATGTGGTTTTGATAAAACCGGACCCGTCGAAATCGAAGGCAAAGGAGTCTATCCTCGTGAAGGCCTTTATGATGTGCCTGTCGAGTACTACAATACAGCCAAGTATGAAAATGGAATAGTGATGACCATTGCCAATGCCCGGAAATTGCCCTTTGGCATGGGCACCTGTTGGTATGGCGATAAAGGTTGGTTACACGTCAGAAGAGGGAATGTCATTCAAGCAAGTGATCCAAGCATTTTAGAAGAACAGATCGGACCAGAAGAAAACAAATTGTATTTCTCAAGAGATCATGCGCAGAACCTGTTAGATTGCATTCGCAGTCGAAAAGAAACCATCACACCTTGTGAAACTGCCCATCGGTCGATCTCAGCCGGTTTGCTTTGCGAGATAGCCATGTTGACTGGAAAGAAATTGACATGGGATCCGGTAAAAGAGGAGTTTCCTAACGATCCAATGGCCAATCGACTGTTGAGAAGACCTTTCCGTTCACCCTGGACTCTTGAGAAAAACTAAAAACAGAAGCCCTTATGAAAAAAATAAGCTATATCGCAGCCGTCTGCTTGATCGCCTTGACAGTCCTGGGCCTAGCCTCCTGTCAGAATGAATCAGCCAACAGCGCAGAATACCGCGCTTTGATCATCACGGGTCAGAATAATCATACCTGGGAGGCCTCTACTCCCATACTGAAGCAAATTCTTGACAACTCGGGTTTGTTCAATACCATCGTTGCCAAATCACCAGAGAAGGGCGCAGATATGTCGTCTTTTACTCCTGAATTTGCTGATTATGACCTGGTTGTGCTTGACTACAATGGGGATCACTGGCCTGAGGAAACTCAACAGGCTTTTCTGGATTTCGTCTCAGGCGGTGGTGGAGTCGTTGTTTATCATGCAGCTGACAATGCCTTTGCCGACTGGGAAGAATACAACAAAATCATTGGCCTCGGGGGTTGGGGTCAAAGAAACGAAACAAATGGTCCTTACATACGATTCAAGGATGATAAATTTGTAAAAGATTACACTCCCGGGCGCGGAGGGTCACATGGGAGGCAGCATGCTTTTGTGGTCACCATCCGGGAGGAAAACCACCCCATTACCGATGGACTACCCAGAGAATGGTTGCACGCCCGAGATGAATTATACAGTGAGCTCAGGGGGCCAGCTGAAAACCTGAATGTACTGGCCACTGCCTATGCAGATACGGCTACAGGTGGAACAGGTGAACACGAACCTGCCCTTATGACCATTGAATACGGATCGGGTCGGGTGTTCCACACCACCCTGGGACACGTTGGAGGCATGGAGGGCCCCTATCCAGCAGCTGAATGCGTTGGCTTTATTGTGACATTGCAGCGGGGTGCCGAGTGGGCAGTTAGTGGACAGGTTACTCAAGCCATTCCTGAAGATTTTCCGGGATACAACACCTTAAGTTTATGGCCCAATTACAGACCGCTGGAGTTGGATGAAATACTTGATAACCTGGTCACTTACAAAGAGGGTGACAACAATACCAGCCTTCAAGCTTTAATTGACCTGATTAGGATTACCTACCAGATTGAAGAAGAATGGGTTGGGATGCAAGCTGGTTTGCTAACGTTTCTCAAAGGTGACGCGACTTCGGATGCCAAGAACTTTATCTGCCGCCAATTGAGTCAGTTTGGTAATGAAGATTGTGTCGCCACACTTGAAAAACTCAGCAAAGAAGAAGACACCCAGGAAATGGCCCGCTTCGCCTTAGAGCGCATTACTGGGAATTATACAAATAAATAGGACAACAGACAGATGACAACGAGAAGAGATTTTGTAAAAACGAGTGCGAAAATTACGGCTGGCGTTAGCGCTGCTGCGATTATTCCTGGAGCGGTTAGTTGTGCCAACAAGGCAAATAACAAATTGGTGGTTGGAGCTATCGGCATCAATGGCATGGGATTTAATGACCTGAGAACCCATTTGGCCCAGGAAAATGTTGAATGCGCAGCGATCTGTGACGTCGATCAGAACGTGATAAAAAAGCGTTTACCACAAATTGAAGAATTGCAGGGTTTTGCACCTGAAACCTATACTGATTATCGGCAGCTTCTTGAAAGAAAAGACATTGATATTGTGATTATCGGGACGCCAGATCACTGGCATGCCCGCATCATGATTGACGCTGTTCAAGCAGGCAAGCATGTTTATGTCGAAAAGCCTATGTCCAATTCGATTTATGAGGCCTTCCAGATGGAAAAAGCCGCCAAAAAATATAAAAAAGTGGTGCAATTGGGCCAGTGGCAACGAAGCGATCCACATTGGAACGATGTTTTTGATTATGTGCAGTCTGGGGTTCTCGGAAAGATCAGGACCATCAAAGTGTGGACCTATCTCAATTGGATACGCCCACCAGCAGCCAAGGAAGATGCCCCTGTGCCAGCCGGTGTGGATTATGACATGTGGCTTGGACCAGCACCTAAACGCGCCTTCAACCCAAACCGCTTTCATTTCCATTTTCGTTGGTTCTGGGATTATGCAGGAGGATTAATGACCGACTGGGGAGTTCACTTGCTCGATATGGCACTGGCTGGGATGGATGCAGATATGCCCACCTCAGCCATGAGTGCTGGTGGCAAGATGGCCTTTCCTGACTCACCTATTGACACTCCAGACACACAACAAGTTATTTACGAATATGATGGATTCAATGTCATTTGGGATCATGCCATGGGCATTAACAATGGAGACTGGAGACGCCCACATGGATTATCATTTATTGGAAACAACGGATCTTTGGTAGTTGACCGCGGAGGATGGGAAGTTGTACCAGAAGGATCAAAAGATAAACCACTCGTTGAACCGGTAGAGCGAATCCCGGGCACAAACCGGGGGTTGGCTTTGCATGTGGAGAATTTTGTCAACTGTGTGCGTGAAAATGACCGCAATACCACGGCCAATCCGTCCATTGGCCGGGCAACGGCCTGTATGGCTCATTTTGGAAATATTGCCCTTAAGGTCGGAAACAAGATTTATTGGGATTTTGATAAACAGGAATTCAAGGACGATGACAAAGCGAATGGTTTGATTACCCCAAATTATCGTACTCCTTGGGAATTACCTAAAGTGTAGGCTGATCATGGCTGTAAACAGGAGAACCTTCATTCGACAATCTGGGGCTGTATTGGGTACTGTAGGCCTATTTTCCTCCTTACCCTTCAGTCTGAGTTGTTCGAGGCGCCCCGGACCGAACGACACCATTCGTGTGGGTCTGATCGGATGCCGAAACATGGGCTGGTCAAATATACGCGAATTCATGACTCAGCCTGATGTGGAAGTTGTTGCCCTGTGTGATATTGACGAAACTATTTTGAATAACCGGGCAGCCGATCTGGAAAAACTTGCCTATCAGTTGGAGAAAACAGACTTCACCCAACCGGTATTGTTCACCGACTTCAGGGATGTACTTGATCAGCGGGATATTGATGCCGTAATCATTGCCACACCCGACCATTGGCATGCATTAATGACTGTGTTGGCCTGCCAGGCCGGAAAAGATGTGTATGTTGAAAAACCCATGGCCAATTCTATTGAAGAAGCCAACACCATGGTTAGGGCTGGCGAGCGATACAAGCAAGTGATCCAGGTTGGTCAATGGCAACGTTCGGGACCACATTGGCACGATGTTATGGATTTTGTGGGTAGCGGTAAGCTGGGGAAAATTGATCTGATCGATGTGTGG
>CAYUGX010000374.1:0-3956 GCA_964444375.1 uncultured Porphyromonadaceae bacterium
AAACTTGATGGGTGTACTCGGGTTCAGGCAACGAATCGCTGATACCCATTCGCTTACCCAGCTCCCATTCGTTGCATCTTTTTGAAACGGAGGCCCCAATCACATGAACCAGGCTGTCATTCAAGCCTCTGGTTGAAATTGACCCATGATTGCCCGATTCAAAAAGACTTACCGGTTCAGGTACTTGTATATCTTTCAAATAACCATCATACCTTTTTGCATTTGCAAATAGATCATGGGGCGCTTTGAAGTGGTGCATGAGAAAGAAGGGGGTTGATTTATCTCTGTTTCTTAACCAATTCAGTGTCAAATCAGTAATAACATCAGAAGAATGGCCCTTGTGTTCAACACGATTTTCAGGCCAATCGCCTTCCCCTTTTTCTCGTGTCGAGGGATTGAAATACCTCCCCTGCCCGGGCAAGACGTTGTAATAATCGAATGCTGCAGGTTCTTCTTTGAGGTGCCATTTCCCAATCATAGCGGTCTGGTAACCGGCCTTTCTAATTTCCATTGGGAGGTATTGTTTATCTGGAGAAATACTCCCCATTAAATCGAGCACGCCATTTGTTTGTGAGTACTGGCCGGTTATGATCGTCGCCCGGCTGGGTGTGCAAATAGAATTGGTACAAAATACATTATCGAAGATCATGCCTTCCTCTGCGAACAGGTCGAGATTAGGTGTGGGATCAAGGGATGCCAGGCGAGAACCATATACCCCAAATGCCTGTACGGTATGATCGTCAGACATAATAAAGAGGATATTGTGCTTTCCCAATTCGTCAACTTCATCGCATCCTGATGGACTGATGAGAAGGAAGATAACTAATATGGATAGCGTCAATCTATTAATCATGCTAAGTTCGGTTTATTCTTGAAGATCATCATATCGAGAATCCACAATGGTCTGTAGCTTTTCGGTCCATTGAAATTGCCCGGCTTGTGGACATTCATGCGTAACACTTGAATGCACCACTACCAAACGATTTTTAAGCACTTTATACACCTCAGGATATGATTCTTTCATGTCTACAATCTGCCCAGGATCTGCAACAATGTCATAGAGTTTGAATCCTGTCAATTCTGCCTTTTTTATCTTTCTTATTTCGCTCGTATTGAATCTTCCAGCGCTAAAACTCTGGTCCCATCTTGCGGTGATAACCCAGTCGCCATCCCGGAGAGCTGATTGGGGTCCTCCGCGTGGGGCATGAAAATGCCAATGCAATGACTTTTCGCCCCTCGAAAACTCCTTACCCATCAACAAAGGCAAAATAGAAATTCCATCAATAACCCGGTCATTTGGTGGTGTGAGGTTAACAATATCGCAAATGGTTGGCATGAAGTCAACATGTCCAATACTGGCTTCGATTTCTGTTCGTGGAGTAAGCACTCCTTTCCATGACATAATGGTTGCTTGACGTATGCCTCCCTCTAGTATCCACCGCTTCCTTCCGCTTAACTCACCTGTTTCACCAACAGATTGCAAGCGACCTTTGTATCTTCGATTTGAATCAGGGCCATTATCCGAAGAAAAGATGACAAGGGTATTTTCAAGAAATCCACCCTCTTCGAGCATGTCTAAAACATGTCCGATTGAAGCGTCCATGTTTTCAATGCAGGCGTAGTATTCAGCCTGGCCCAACCCATTTTCACCGGTTCCTGGCAGTAGAGGAATATAACCCTCCTTGATCTTGTCAAGGTATTTTTGCTTGATCTCTTTCCTTGCATCACACACCACATGTGGTTCATGAAATGGGAGATAGAGTAAGAATTTTGATCCTTTTTTAAGCGAGTTAATCCATGTAATAGCCTGATCTGCAATTAACTCGCACGAGAACACAGGATTATCTTCAGTGCCTATTTTACCCACCGAAACTCCATTGTCATAATAATTTTCAGGGTTTTTATGGCTTGGATTTGACTGAACAGGTGTGCAATACCAGTAATCAAATCCCTGGTTATTTGGATCTGAGTTATTTCCGGTATTGAATTCATTATTAAGATGCCATTTCCCAATGATGGCTGTTTTGTAATTTTTCTGCTTCAATACTTCGGCGAAAGTGATTTCCTCAGAGGGAAGATGTACATTACTGAATGGTTTTTTATATATCTCTTTTATCCAGTCATGAATCCCAATCCGCGTGGGTGCACGGCCTGTCAATAATCCTGCCCTTGAGGGCGAACACATCGATGAGGCTGAATAGCAATTTGTAAAAACCGCTCCGTTTTGTGCTAAATTATCAAGGTTGGGTGTTTCAGCATATGCCTTTGAATTATTCCATTTTACATCTGCATATCCCAGATCATCAGCTAGAAAAATGACAAAATTAGGGAGCTTCCTTTCAGGCTTGCCTGTACAGGCTGCCATTAGAATTATTCCAATGGCCATCCCTAATTTGATCAGTCGCTTAATTGGGCCCATTTTTCGGTATTCAATCCCAGGCGATCCATTAATAAATCCCTGACACTTTTTTCAAAGATAAACCCATATTCTATGGAATCCATTGCCTTCTTCGCTTTATTGCTTCATGATAGCCCTGGATGATAAGGAGAAGGGGTTAAAATTCTTCTAATTCTGCTTCTAACAATTGAATCAGCATGGCGGTTTCTGAGATAGCTTCTTCATTGAACTGTATGACATATTCTTTGTAGAATAACAAATGAGAAAACATGTTCTCAATTTCCTTAGTGTCAAACAAGCTTTCGTTTGAGTTTAGCTCGATTCTCTTTGTTTCAGGATCCCATTTAAAAAAGGAATTATAGTATTGGTCTCTCACAGAAAACATCTCCATGCTAAATTCTGTCACTCTATCAGTAGAAATTGCATAGGTGACATCGAATAATCGAATGATTTCTTTTCGAATACTGTCAGACGAAATCAGATCAAATCCATTAGAATTAAGTGATTGGTATGCCGATGTAGAAATTAGAAATTCCTCACGAAGTCTCAGCCATCTGATATCCTCGGCAATTGTATCATTCCATGTCCCTTTAGATCTCAAAAAATCCAACACTCGAATAATTCCTTCAATTCGATTTTCTTCCCAAGTAATATTGGAATGAAACTGCCTGATGTTGCTTTGGAGATTTTCCTTCAATTCATTGAGAATAATCTGTTCTTTTATTGAATTTCTCTTACGTTGATTCCAATTATTTACCTGAAGTGCTAACAATATCCCAACCATCACCAGGAGAATCTCACCAACTGCATAAAACAGGTATCTTCTCAATTTACCTTCCTGGATTAATTTCCGCCTGAGTCTTCGAAAAAAATACAACATAGGATCTGGTAATTCGTTTGCTTACAGGATACAACAAACGAAGAAAAATTTAGTTGTCAGCTGCGTTATCAAGGGATGTATGTGAGTCAATATACATACCACGGACATGAACCTAATTCACGATGATTCCAAAATGGGAATCCACAGGTTAATCAAATGAAGAATAGCCCTCCCAAAAGAACCCAGGTTGGGCAGCTTGGTCAATCGTCAGCCGGTTCAGCTTTCTTATTTAACGGAAGCTCAACACCGAAATTCCGCTTCTTATTTTCTGACTTCAACAACAGGGCGAATAGCACACCGAGCAGCCCCAGAAAAGCAAACATGAAGATGGGAGCAGTATAGTCAGCCACCTCTGGATTACCTGGATTTGTTTTGTCTAATAATATGCCGGCTAAGAGCGGGAATCCCCATAATCCAAGATTTTGAATGGAATACATAAGTCCGTAGGCTGTACCTATTTGATTATCGGGTGCAATCTTAACGACGCTGGGCCACATGGCTGCTGGCACCAAAGAAAATGCGATTCCGAGAAAAATCATGGGCAGGTAGGGCATGACATTAGTCAATCCGAAAACCAGGTGCACAGCCAACAAAATAGCCGAACCAAAAAGCATGGCCGTGGCACTTCTCCCCTTTCGGTCGATCAGAAAACCAAATAGCGGGGTGAAAATAAGAGTC
>CAYUGX010000375.1:0-3920 GCA_964444375.1 uncultured Porphyromonadaceae bacterium
ACTAAAATCTTTCCGGTGAAAGCGCCTGTAGCTTTGTCGTCCAACACGCCTTTAAAATTCTGATTACTAGTACAATCAGGCACTGCATGATCGATGAAGGCAAAATTATCGATGTGTTGATATTTATCGGCTAAAAACAAGCCCAGGGTGTTGTTGTCTGCTCCCGGTCCATTCAGCTTGGTGTAGATGTTATTACGGATCAATCCACCATGCAGGGTAACGGTATTGAAATTCACCCGAGAATCTCTTTCCTGGTGTATGTGTGTTGCTGCTAATTGTTGTGATTCATTATGCTCATTTTGAACTTTATACAGCTCAACATGGGCATTGGTACCGGCATAGACTTCTGTCACGGCATTGGTCAGGAATTTTTTACCCGACAAAGAATGATCACAAACTACTACAACAGCCTGAGCCCCATCCTCAACCACGATGAGGTTTCTGTGCTGAACAAACAGATCTTCAGGGCTTAATAAGATATTAACCACCTGTACAGCTTGATTCGATCCGGATCCTTTAGGCACATAAATGAAGATCCCATCCTGAGCGAAGGCTGTATTCAATGCTAATAATCCATCTTTCTCATAATTGGCATATTTACCATAATGTGACTCAACGATATCAGGATATTCTTTGGCAGCTGCCGCCATACTTCCCACAACCATTCCATGCTCCATTCGCTTGAGCGTTGGCTGATTCTGATAATACCATCCATTAACCAGCATAACCACCTCTGTGTTCAGATCCGGAATGTCACAACGAAACATATCCTCTACAGAGAACAAGATTTTCTTTGGCTCAACCTCTTGTTGATATGGCTTGGTAAATGACTTGGCGATATTGGTGTATTTGTAAACTTCATCGCGATTATCTGGTATGCCCAGCTCGCTGAAAACTTCCATAGCCCCGGGTCGCAATGCGTTAAAAATGGCGCTAGATGAAGCATCGATCTGCTTCTGGTGCCTGACATAGCGACTGGCCAATTCTTTATTAAGCTCCAACATGTTGTTTTCCAATTCCATCCCTACCAATTAAACGTGTTCTTTTATCCAATCATAGCCCTGTTCCTCAAGCTCAAGGGCTAATCCTTTATCGCCTGACTTCACAATTCGTCCGTCATACATCACATGCACATAATCGGGTACAATGTAATCAAGCAGACGTTGGTAATGGGTTATCACAATAGTGGCATTCTGATTGTTTTTCAGGCGGTTTACTCCGGTTGCCACTGTTTTCAAGGCATCAATATCCAAGCCAGAATCGGTTTCGTCTAAAATAGCCAGTTTTGGTTCGAGCATGGCCATTTGGAATATCTCATTTCTCTTTTTCTCACCCCCAGAAAAGCCTTCATTCACCGAGCGACTTGCGAGTGCTGAATCAAGCTCAACGAGTGCCTTCTTTTCCCTCATAATCTTAAGAAAGTCTGATGAACTGATTGGTTCTTGCTGCTGATATTTTCTTTTTTCATTCAAAGCGGTTCGCATGAAATTAACCATGGATACTCCGGGAATCTCAACCGGATACTGAAATCCCAGAAATAACCCTTCATGAGCTCTTACTTCGGGTGCCTTTTCCAGCAGATCTTCTCCTTCGTACATCACGGTTCCGCTAGTGACCTCAAAGAGATCTCGTCCGGCTAAGACCGAAGACAAGGTGCTCTTACCTGATCCATTTGGGCCCATAATGGCATGAACTTCCCCGGCCCTGACATCTAAATTAATGCCCTTCAGTATTTCCTTCCCGTCAATTTCAGCCTTTAAATTCCGTATACTCAACATACTCTGATACTATTTTTTTATTCTAACGAATTTTCAACTTTTAAAACGCCTTATACTTCATTCTTTCTCTAACCTACCGATCCTTCCAAACTGATCTGTAAGAGTTTTTGTGCTTCCACAGCAAACTCCATGGGCAGCTTGTTGAGTACTTCTTTAGCGTAACCATTCACAATTAAACCAATGGCGGTTTCGGTATCGATACCACGCTGATTGCAGTAGAAAATTTGGTCTTCTCCGATTTTTGATGTAGTGGCTTCGTGTTCAACGATGGCCGAGTTATTATCAACCTCAATATACGGAAAGGTATGGGCTCCACACTGATCACCCAGTAAGAGTGAATCACATTGTGAAAAGTTTCGTGCCCCATGTGCATTCTTAGCGACCCTAACCAGTCCGCGGTAACTATTCTGACTCACGCCGGCAGATATTCCTTTCGACACAATAATCGATTTGCTATTGTTACCTATGTGAATCATTTTCGTTCCAGTATCGGCTTGCTGATGGTTATTGGTAACGGCTACCGAATAGAATTCCCCAACTGATCGATTTCCTCGCAGTATGCAGCTTGGGTACTTCCATGTAACCGCTGATCCGGTTTCAACCTGGGTCCAGGAGATCTTGCTATCATCACCTATGCAAATACCTCGTTTTGTAACGAAATTGTAAATTCCACCTTTGCCATCCTTATCTCCCGGGTACCAATTCTGAACCGTAGAATACTTCACTTCGGCATTTTTCATGGCAACAATCTCGACAATCGCCGCATGCAATTGGTTTTCATCTCGTTGAGGAGCGGTGCATCCTTCCAGATAACTGACATACGAATCATCATCAGCCACTATCAAGGTTCGCTCAAACTGACCTGTATTGGCTGCGTTAATCCTGAAATAGGTTGACAATTCCATTGGACATCTCACACCCTTTGGGATATAGCAAAATGAGCCATCAGAAAAAACAGCCGAATTTAACGCTGCGAAGTAATTGTCACGGTATGGCACAACTGATCCCATGTAGCGTTTCACAAGGTCTGGATGCTCCCTTACTGCTTCACTGAAGCTGCAGAAAACGATTCCTAACTCTGCCAGTGTATCCTGAAAGGTAGTCTTCACCGATACAGAATCCATCACTGCATCGACCGCTACACCAGATAATCGCTTTTGCTCTTCGAGGGGTATCCCCAGTTTGCTGAAGGTGTCTAATAAAGTGGGATCGACCTCATCTAAACTGGCCAGGCTGGCCTTTTGTTTGGGTGCAGCATAATAAATCAGGTCTTGATAGTCAATCTCTGGGATGTTTAAGTGGGCCCATTTAGGCATCTTTTGCTGCTGCCAATACCGAAAAGCATTTAATCTGAAATCCAACATCCATTCCGGCTCACCCTTCTTGCTTGAAATCAGTCTGACGACATCCTCATTCAACCCTTTCGGTATAGTATCATTCTCAATATCCGTAACAAAACCATATTTGTATTCGTTTTGTGTAACTTCATTGAGTATTTTATCTTGATCGCTGGTCATTTATTTCACATTCATCGTGTTAGAACACAAATTTATTTAGACTTTTTCTAAATAGTTCACAAATGTACAAAATCCCAAAAGATTAATCCTAATAGATGTTGTAATTTTGCGGCACGTCAAAAACACAGGTATGTCAAATCAATCCAAGGAACAAAGCATTCAGGAACTCGGTGAGTTTGGTTTAATCACACGACTCACCCAGGACATTGTAATCAGGCAAAATAGCACTCGTAAAGGCATCGGTGATGATGCAGCTGTACTAGACCACGGCAATAATGAAACGGTCGTTACCACAGACCTTCTGCTTGAAGGTGTTCATTTCGACCTCACCTATGTTCCATTAAAACATCTGGGGTACAAGGCCGTCGTTGTCAATTTGTCTGATGTGTATGCAATGAATGCCATCCCACTTCAAATTACAGTGAGCATCGGAATTTCAAATAAAATGAGCCTGGAGGCTGTTGAAGAGTTATATGCAGGGATAAAGTTGGCCTGTAACCTGTACGACATTGACCTTATCGGTGGAGACACCTCAGCCAGCATGAATGGGCTAACCATTAGCATAACAGCCATTGGTATGGCTACACCTGGTGCTGCTGTCTATCGCAATGGTGCACAAAAAAAC
>CAYUGX010000376.1:0-3825 GCA_964444375.1 uncultured Porphyromonadaceae bacterium
AGAGAAGGAGAAAAGCAATCAGAGTAAGGAGAATAAGGATAAAAGTGAAAGAGTCATTTTTTTCATGTCAAGTGGTATTTTGATTTTGGTCCAAAGAAATACCACTCCATATACATGGGGGTTAAACTTTATAAATGTTGACGCATTTTATTTGGCTTTGCCCTGCACCTTTGCCTTGTAATCGCTAGGTGTACAGTTAAATCGGTGTCTGAAAGCCGTATTGAAGGTGGTTTTGTTATTGAAGCCCGATTGAAAGCAAACACTCTTGATGTCCATGGATGGATCTGCTTGAATCAAGGCCTCAGCGTAATCGAGCCGGTAGTTTTTGACGTAGGCATTAAAGCTGCCACCCGTTTTCTGATTGATGACCTGTGAGGTGTGGTGGGTTGACAATTCAAGTGCATCACAAACATGGGCTTGGCGAATCTCAGGGTTTAAGAAGGGTTGATCGGATTTAAAATATTCCTCGATATTCTCAAAGATCTCATTGGCCAGGTCACTAGATAAGGGCGAGGTTTTATACTTCTTAGGAACAAAAACCTGGTGCAGAAAAATCCCATTAAATATCCTTGGTTGAGTAAATGCCATATATCCGATGCCATAAATGGAGATACTCATAACGATGGATATCATGTAATCCCAATGGGGATTGAAGAAGTCAAATTGAACCAAAATATAATAACTGAGATAGGCCAGAATGAAGGCGAAGAAAAATCCAGACAACCAGCGACTCCATCGTATCCGAATAGCAGCCAGTTCATCGGTTTTATTGAGTCGGTACCTGGCAATGATAATATAAAGTAAGGTATTATAAATCAGCATATGAGCAACTATGGTCCAGGCCCAATACGGAAGTCTGATCATTTTGCCAAGGATCGGAATATCAGTAATTAGCCACGGCCAATGGCCAGTCATCCAATACAGCACCATGAACACAATTAAATAGACGCTGGGTATGAAGTGTAGCAAGAATCTGGTCTTTGGTTTTTCATGTAAGAGGATGCGTCTTACATATAAATAAAGGAGGGGCCCAAAAAGGTAAAAGCCAATTTCTGGAACAAATCTGAAATAGGGAAATGTGGTCATGTAGCCCGACCAGTGCATGACGTAGTGAACCAGTGTTAACGAAAAGAATCCGAGGATTATTAGGATGGGCCAATTGAAGTTCTTATTCCTGAGATTTGAAAATAACAGGATCCCGACCAGAAATAGTCCCTGACCGGCAGCCAGCAGGAAAAGGGTTGTCCAACTATTTAATGAGGGTTCCAAGTTGTTATGTTAGGGATTAAAAGTGTCCCTGTTGTGTTTCTTCACATTTTTATAATGCTTAACTACCTTGCCAAAGTTTTTGTCCTTTTGACGACGTTCAGCGATGGTTGACGCATAATGATCACGCTCTCGCTCCATTTTCTGGAAGTTGTTATAGGCTGCTTCATTAAGATCGCCTGTATTCAGGGCTTCAATCACTGCACAACCGTGCTCATCCACATGACTACAATCGCTGTACTTGCAACCCTTAGCTAACTCCTGGATGACAGAGAACGCCATTTCCAATCCGCCACTGTCATCGGCAATCCCAACTTCCCTCATACCTGGATTATCAATAAGCTCTGCACCATTATCGAGGACGAACAATTCGCGATGACTGGTGATGTGTCGACCTTTACCAGTATGGGAACTAATTTGATCGGTTTTCATCAGATCCAAACCGGTCAGCAGATTAGTCAATGTGGATTTTCCCACACCAGATGACCCCAGCAAGCAATAGGTGTGACCGCTAGTCATGCGATCTTTAAGTTGATTGATGCCCTGTTTAGACGCATTGCTAATCGAAAGGACCGGTACATCGATCCTATCGTTAACAGCAGCAATAATCCGCTCCAATTCATCTCCCGTGATTAAATCTATCTTATTGAGCACTATCCAGGGCTCCACCTGGGCCACATGACAAATACTCAAATACCGTTCAATCCGGTTCAGGTTAAAATCTCGATCCACCGCCTGAACGATCATCGCTACATCGACATTTGCTGCAATCAATTGTTTTTCAGTCGATTTACCCACGGCTTGTCTTTCCAAAAGGCTTTGTCTTGGGTGAATCCCATGGATTAACACCTTGTCATCATCCCAGGCTGAGATTGCAACCCAATCTCCTACGACGGGAAAATCTGCCCGAGAAGATGCTGAAAAACGCAGGTTACCAATCACCTCGCCCTCGAAATCTCCATCCGGGGTTTTTACCCAATAACGTTCTTTGTGTGCGGCTGAAATCCGCCCTTTTTCAAACTCTTTGAGATTCATCAGATATTAAAATAGATAACCAAATGTAAGGTATAAGCCTCGGCTCATAATAGGACCTGCATTGCTGTCTTTGAGCAAACTCGTGAAACCACGCTTGTAGTGCACATTAACCATGACCGACATAATTTCCAGGCCACCACCTATCACCAATCCGATTTCTTGTGGATTGTAGGTATTGGTGAAATCTACAGCTTGCTTGGCCATGCGACCCGCAAAGTAGTAGCTGTAATAGGCACCAGCCGAAAAGAAAAAGCGCTGTTTTAATGAGGGTTCCATAGTGGATGCAAGAACCAAGCTAAGCGGTAATGACACACTGTGTGCTCTGAAATGACCAGTGCCTATTCTGCTTGCCATAGTTGAATACAGCAATTCAGGCTGGATGGCAAAGTTGTTGGATAGTTTAAACTGGGTAAGAAAACCCAACTCGCCGCTGAAATTACTTTTTGCTTTATAAAACTCATCGGGATAGATGTGTGCACTTGCTCCCAGATTGGTTTTCACCCCATATCTGAAGAAGGGGAGGGTCGTTTTATTGGTTTGAGCAGCAACCAGGGGTACAGGTGCCAGCTTTTTCTCATTTGCTAATGTCACGGTGAGCTCTGTCAGCAAGTTGCTGATTTTAGCCATTCCGTCATAGTCGAGGGTTTCTGGATCATCTTCTGGCTTATGATAGGGACCAATGATTCCGGTTGTGACATAAACAGCGGGCACTCCCGCGTCACCAAATGGTTTTGTATCCGTACGGAAAGAAACCCCGCCCCCGGTCTTCTTTATTTTAATATCCTTTTCTTTAGCCAGTGTGAGCAAAATGTCAGTAGCGCCTTTGAGATTGTCCAGCGCGCCCATTGTAACCGAGTTGCTTTCGGCTAATCTGCCAACCATATCTATACTGAACATCACTTTGATCTGATCAATCGGCACAATCTCCTGCCTGACAAATTGCCCCGATCCTATCAGGCCGCTTTCTTCAGCATCAAAGGCCACCAGAATAACCGAGCGCTTGAGCTTTGCTTTTCCATCCACCAGGGCCTTCCCAATTTCCATAACGGTGGCCGTTCCTGAAGCATTATCATCGGCTCCGTTATACACAATCTTTTTGCCCTCCACGAGCTTGTATGAGATGTGATCGTAATGCGCACCTAACACGATGTATTCATCCTTCAATTCAGGATCTGATCCTTCAACCATGCCCACTACATTTTGTCCGATCAGCATGGTTTGACCATTTCGTGAATAGAACGAATGAAGGTAATCGTCACCAATCGGAACAAGTCCAATCTCATCAAAATAACTGGCAATGTACTCTGCGGCCTTCCTTCCCGATGGAGTTGACCATCCGCGGCCTTCTAATTCATCGCTGGCTAGAAAAAAGAGATGTTCTTTCAACTTATCAGCGCTTATCTCGGTCTGGCAAAATCCACCAATACCAACAAGCAATGCAAAAAAAAGTGAGACAGTTATTCTGATCATGAATTTAATTTATTTGGATTCTCGATACAATGATACAATACTATTTACTATGAC
>CAYUGX010000377.1:0-3816 GCA_964444375.1 uncultured Porphyromonadaceae bacterium
GAGGCTGTGCCTTTTGATATTTGAATGGCCTCCATCCAGGTACCCGGGATATAACCTAATCCGTATGGGGTTGCAATACCCCTTAAATTGGGAATATTTTCGGTTAGCAATTGAACATAACTGCCGTCAAGCCCAAGCAAACGAATTTGTTTTGCACCAGTCACTGCATTTGAATAGTAGGCATCAACCGAGGCATTGGTTTCAAAACTTTCGGCGAGGTTACAACACGCAGCTTTACAGAGCTCAGCACCGGTTATGTTCTGAAGCTGCAGAACACTAATGCGATCGATGTGTGTTCCGGGAGCCCGCTGAACAACTGTAACTTCATCCAGTTGGTTGGCAGCCGAGAGTGTTACCTCGATGGCCTTGCTGGGATCCTCTATTAGGAGGGTATCAGTTTCATACCCGACAAAACTGAAAACTAAATATTGATAACTCTCGGGCTGAAAGAGCGTAAATTTACCTTCTTCATCAGTAGCGATTCCAATTTCTGAATCGGCCCAATAAACGTTCACTCCAGGTAAACTTTCTTTCTGATCTTCCCTGATCTCATAAACGGTTCCGTTTACCATCTGTGCCAGGGTGACAAACGGTAAAAATAATAGTGGAATAAATAATAGTGTTTTTTTCATTGTATTCATTTCTGATTAATAACAAAAGACTCGCGAAAGCTTTTGTTAATCAGCAATGAAATACACCAGTCAATATGGAACTATAACCAGGGATTTTGAGTGGTGGTGGATGATCGAGTTGTTGAACAATTAAGTTTTGATTTTCTGCCTTTTCAACCCTCACAAACTCAATCCACTGCAAATCAATTGCACCTACCGGAGGAATTTGCACAACCTGTGCAAAGGTTATTTCTGGAAGCAGCATCAACAATTCATGCTGACAGCATTCTTCGCCACTGCACTCAGTAGTGTTCGAGCAACAATCAGTAGTGTGGCTTAGGAGCTCACAACAATTGTCGATATCAGCCTGATCACTGCAGTGCCCATCATTTCCTTCCAATAGATCAATGGGGCTGTATAGCTCGATGGTTTTGCCACAGCAAGCAGGGTCATGCTCCATTATGGTTATGCCCAAGCTGCTGAACAAGAACACGGTTGCTGTCAACACCGATATGATCCGGTAGGTAATCATGCTGCAAAAATACATGTATTGTTATATATAGAACATAAATAAGTGTTAATTAGTTTAAAAAAAACATAGTATTTTCCCGATTCGGAAGTTTAACTCATAGATAGTACCTTTTCAAAATGAAAATTGACGTATCAAACGGAGAGATATTGGATAAAATAAGTATCCTGTTAATCAAACAAAAACGCATAAAAAGCCCTGATAAACTGGCTAATATCAATAAAGAATTGCGAATATTGAGTCTAGATGCGAGTAACCTTTTGGATGAGTTTTCGGATGAATTTGCTTTGTTGCTTGATGTCAATAGCCGGTTGTGGGATATTGAGGATCGCATTCGTGATTTTGAAAGGAAGCAGGATTTCTCAGATGCTTTTATAAAGACTGCTCGAAGTGTATACCGTAATAATGATGAGCGTGCAGCCATCAAAAAAAGGATTAATAATAAGAGTGGTTCAGATATAGTTGAGGAAAAGTCTTATAAAGCCTATTGAGTGAACAAAACAATTATTTGTTACCGATTCTCCTCATTTGGGGATGTTCTGATTTCCATTCCTGTGATTATGAATGTATTGGAGCACAATCCAGAGCTGCGGTTGATTATGCTCACCAAACCCCAATTTGCCTCTTATTTTCCCGTACACGAGCGTTTACAGACCATTGGCCTTGACTTTGAAGGGCGCTATAGAAATCCCCTCCGTTTGATTCCTTTTTTTATCGGTTTAATGCGACGTAAACGGGCTAGATACATTGCTGATCTGCATGGTGTATTACGAAGTTATCTACTTGATAGTATTGCCATTATCTCATTCTGCCGGGTATATGTGGTTAATAAAAATCGTCGGTTAAGAAAGCAAAACCTGACCCATCAAGGAATATCCCCTATTCCAGGCATGGCTGAAGAATATGCTCAGGTCTTCAGGAAATTGGGCTGTATGCTTGCCAACGAGCCCTACTCATACCATCCGCCAACGGTGGTTAAATCTGACCAAGTTGATCCAGTAATAGGCATAGCACCCATGGCAAAGCATGCAACTAAGCAGTGGCCTCTAGCCAAAGTAAGACAGCTCATCGATCTTTTATTGCATGAATACAATGCCCACATTTATTTGTTGGGCTCAGCGAGTGAAAAGACTACACTCAATGAATTGGTGATGGATGGAGTAACAAATCTGGCTGGGCAGCTACAAGTAAGAGAAGAAATAGACCTAATTCATTCATTTGATGTATTAGTCTCAATGGATTCAGCCAATATGCATCTTGGCGATCTTATTGGCATTCCTGTAGTTTCCATATGGGGTGGTACGCATCCAGACATGGGATTTAGGCCAGTTAATTCAAATCAGCATACATTGATTCAGCCCGAAATTGAATTGACTTGTCGACCTTGTTCGGTCTATGGAATGGCACATTGTAAGCTGACTGACACACCCTTTAGTTGTCTCGATTCAATATCACCAACCCGGGTTTTTAAAGCAATTCAAGATTTTATTGACCCTGAGTAAGGATATTCAATCGTGGTTTATTAAATTTATACAAATCAAATTGCGATTACCATGAAGATATTGGCCTTAATCAGCCTATTTGCCCTATGTGTCACACCTGTATTCTCCCAGGATAAACCTGAAGTCGATGCACACATTTTCAATTTTTCTATAGAACTCGAAGTATCCAATGACCAGGGAACCATGGAAACTGGTGAGTATTTAAGAGAGTATGGTACTAAAGGAAAGACACGCGCCATATCAGATTTGTATCCGATTCTGGATAGTTGCTACATGCTGGCCTTTGAACGAAAGGGATTAACTGTTCATCCGTCCTCTACCCTATCAAATATTAGGGCCAATAGCTATGGCTTTCCCGTTATGAGCCTTAAAAAGGCTATCAAAAATGGGGAGGGAACTCAGTTTTTGCGAATTCATTTAAAAGACATTGGTTTCGTCAATCCTGAGCAGGCAATGGTCAATAGCAACACGGTCAAAGTCGTTGAGATGCGGTGCCGTATCCAATTATATGACCTCGATCGAAATTTGATTCGAACAGCTGAGGCCACTTTTAAAACCGGAGAAAAAGTCGACCCCAAATACAATCTTGGCGTAGACCTAAGACAATTTCGTGGCTCTGGCTACATGCAGGAAGTGAAATTCTATGAAGTATGTTGTAAGATGGCTTTTTTCAGAGCCCTCGAACAATTTTAGAATAAGAAATCAAGTCCAATATAGGGTGAACCACCTGAACCATCTCTGGGATCAGCGGCCATTCCATAATCGACAGCTACAATAAAATTCTCATTCAGCGCGATGTGGAGACCAACACCATATCCTATGTGAATTCCATCTTTGTCGCCTGTCATATTGGGCTGATTGACAAATTTCTTGGTGACCATACCCGCATCCATAAAGGGCGACAAGGCCAAATACCAGTCTTGTCCAATGAAATTGAAATCGACGAAGCGCCACCTGACTTCAAAATTACCCAGAACAGCACCTTGTCCTACAACGCGGTTTCGCATCACACCTCTTAATGTTTTAGCTCCACCTAAGCCGTACCATGAGATGTAGGTGTCGGGTTTATAGGCTAGCATAAACCAGGGTGCTTCACCAGCCATTGTCGTTTGGTAATTCAAACGATAGGCAATGTTTAGTTTGTCTTTTTTTATTGGGATATTCTGACGGTGAG
>CAYUGX010000378.1:0-3808 GCA_964444375.1 uncultured Porphyromonadaceae bacterium
AAAGCAGTCAATGTTAGACCATCTGTTGGCTAATCTCCCTGGCCTGGATTACCCTTGTAAGTTTGATCAGGACTATACAATGCTCTTTCTGAGCGAATCTTGTAAAAAACTGACTGGTTTCGATCCCGAAGTTATAATCAACAGCCGCAACAAAGCTTTCCAGGATATCATTCACGAAGATGATTTGATCAAGGTATGGAAAGCCATTAGCCAGGCCATGCATGATAAAACGAGATTTAACATCACCTTTCGGATAAAAACCAAATCGGGCCAAATTAAGTGGATCACCAACAGAGGTACTGGTATATATCATGATGAAAGCCTTGACCCGGCCTACATTGAAGGATATATCACAGACATCAGCGAATTGAAGAACATAAGCGGTGAATTATCTGATCGGGAGAAGAGGTTACATGAAGTAGTTAAGAATGTCAACGTTGGTATTGTGCTGCTTGAGATGAATGGCGGGATTTTGGAGGCCAACAAAGCCATGGAAGAGATAACAGGCTTGTCATCTGCTGAACTAATCGGCAAGAAGCCAACCCAGCTGGCGCGTCAGCTGCTGAAGCCTAAGGATGTCACGAACATATTACCCCTGGTGCTAAAAGCCATGTGTGGTCAGCAGATTCAACCTTTCAAAGTGACGATCAAAAAGAAGATTCTCGAGATCAGAACGGCAGTAACAGGTCCTAAGCACGTCACCGCTTTCGTCACCGACATCACGCAGCAGAAAGAGTTTGAAGACCAGATTATACAGGCCAAAATTAAGGCTGAAGAAAGCGATCGTCTCAAATCCACTTTCCTAGCCAACATGTCGCATGAAATACGTACTCCCATGAATGGCATTGTAGGATTCACTGAGCTACTGCGCGACCCTCAGCTTTCTGATGAAGAGAAAGAAAGATATATCGACATTATTCACGCCAATTCAGAGCAGCTCTTGAACATCATAAACGACATTCTTGACATCTCGCGTATAGAAGCCGGGAGGTTAGGTATTTTCCCCAGCCCGTTTGACCCTTATGTACTCCTGAAGAATTTACAAGAAACCACAAAGATTCTGGTCAAACATAAGCCCATCAATGTAGTACTCAAGTTTGATCTACCTATTGGGGCAACCATAGATACCGATAAGAATCGCTTGCAACAGATTCTTTTCAACTTGATATCAAATGCAACAAAATTTACACAAAAAGGATACATTGAGTTGGGCTGTCACCGGATCAATAGTCACTACATTGAATTCTTCATCAAAGACTCGGGAATTGGAATCAGGCAAAACGCCGGTCAGAAGATTTTTGAACGATTCAGACAAGTAGAAGAAGGTGACAATCGACCCTTTGGTGGAACCGGACTGGGACTTTCAATATGCAAATCTCTGGTACAGCTCCTGGGTGGATCGATCGGCTACGTTTCAACAGTGGGCAAAGGTTCCCAGTTCTATTTTACCATTCCTGATGAACTAAAATCATTCAAATAAAAGGTAACTTTTTCACCCGCTGTCATTTCTCTTTCAACTGGCCTACCGGATGCCCCCAAGGCGATCTTGAGTATTCCATCAACACTGGCTTCTACATTGACTTCCAGCTGGTCAGGATATATTCCAGCACTTACCATGAAACCCCCTTCAGTTCTCAAACCATCAAAAGTCACTTCATCCCAATCATCCGGTAGCGAAGGAAAAAGACGGACCACACCGGTATGTGATTGAATGAGCATTTCTTGCAATCCTGAAGCAAAGGCAAAATTGCCTTCCAGGGTGAAGGGTCTATAGGTGAATTTTGACAGTCCACTCTTTGTTTGATCGCCATTGACGTGGAATGAGTTCGGGAGGCAAAACGCCTGTGCGAAGTCTCTGAGCGACTGAGCCGCCCGGTTGCCGTCGAAAGCCCGGGCATACAGATTACCCGCCCAGCTGTATGAGTAACCAGTCCACCAATCCGGTCCGTATTTTTCAAGGTTTCGCAAGGTTTGATCGATTGTTTCGGCTACTTCAGGACCCTGTGATACATCCAGGTTACCAAGTGGATGCCACCCTACAAGGTGAGAGAAATGCCGGTGACTGGAGGCATAGGGGTGACCGGGCGCGAAATTCAAGCCACTTTCATCGATCGCGTAGAAGGGCCATTGACTTAGTACGCTTCGCCAATGGTCGGCATCATTGTGCAATTCAAGTTCGGTGGCCATTTCAGCGGCTTTGTCGAATGCAAAACGAATGAGTGCCAAATCAAAATTGGTGGTTTGATCGAACCAGGCTTCACGTGAATTATTATGGATTTCGGGTGAGGAACTTAACGGCAGCTTTCGAAGGCCCGATTCCTCATCGATCTCTGAGAAGTTATCCAAGAAGGTGGCTACACCGGCCATCCAGGGATAGGCTCGATCAGCCAGAAACTCTTTATCCATTGAATATCGCCAGTGCAGGTAGAAATGCTGTCCGAGCCAGGCACTCACTGTAGGACCACAGCTGTATTGAATCCATCCTCCCATCGGTTTTCCTTCGAGGGTACTCACACCCGGTACATTTAATCCTTCAACGCCAAAATAATCGCGGGTATACCTTTCGGCAACAGGTTTTACTTCCCAGAGCCAGTTCAGGAACCCAATTTCAAGATCAAGATGGTTGCCTGAATAGGCAGGCCAGTAACTCAATTGGGTGTTCAGATCGTGATGAAAATCGCCCTTCCAGGGTGGCATTTTGCCATTATCGGCCGTCCATACGGCTTGCAATGAAATAGGCGGAGTATGGGCACGGGCGGCTGAACCAAATTTATATTGTTCAAGGTACCATTGCTTTTGCAGCAAGGGATCTGGCACTTGCAGGTCAGATTTCGCCCAGAAATCACGCCACCATCCAATATGTCTCTTTTTAGCCTGCTGATAGTTTAAATCTGTACTGATGGTTTCAGCTCCTACTTGCCCCTTATCATCTGACAAAGATGAGGTGATCGACCAGCACCCAATTAGTTCATTGCCGGTTTTCTTCCAGTTAACTACAACATCGTAGTAGAATCCACCCCAGCCTTCCTGGTGGTAAGATATTTCTTGCTCACCTGCTAAAACAGCTCCCTGGGTATAACCCAGGCGTCTCAGATCCTGACCAGTGACCTCATCGACCAGGCCTGAATCTGTATCACTCTCATATCGAGGAGGTGTTAGTTCGATCGAAAAATCATCAGGTAGGTGAGAAAACTTGAAATATCCGCGGGCTTCATTGGCATCAACAAAGCTTTCCATTAGCAAGCCGCTCTTCCACTCAGTCATGACCATAGCGGTGGCCAGATCCAATTCTTGTTTCACAATAGCAGCGACATCCTTGAAATGAAACTCCAGTCCAGCTCCCGGAATTTTCGACGGAGCGATACTATTTGAATACGCTCCCTTATCGAAAAACTCTTGTACGATGCCATAGTCGTTTTCGAGCCATTTTTCATGCACCCATGAAAACCTGAATTCGTCTTTCTCTAACCACGAAATGGGCCGTAGATCCCACAGGTCTGAGCGATCTAAACTCATTCGCAAATTGCCTTCTTTGTTCCAAATCAAGGCGCCTAATTCGCCATTTCCCAGTGGAATTCCTTCATCCCAGGTAGTGGCTAATTCGGTATAAACCAGGTTATTTTCGACAACCGGCCCGGGCTGCTCGATGGAGCTACAGGCCAGAAACAGACTAATCAGTGAAAAGGGTATTGCGTATTTCATAGGTGTTTTATTGATATGCAAATATAGTTATCAGTGAACAGTTTTCAGTAGTCAGTGAGTCCATGCCTGAATAGCATTGACCGTTTTTTACCAAGTTAAACATATT
>CAYUGX010000379.1:0-3769 GCA_964444375.1 uncultured Porphyromonadaceae bacterium
TGCTACCGGACAGGGAAAGTCGGTTGGCTTAAATGCAATTATCGCATCAATCTTTTACAAAAAGCACCCATCGGAGATTAAATTCGTGCTGGTGGATCCAATAAAGGTAGAGCTGACCCTATACAATAAACTTTTGCATCACTACCTGGCGGTTCTACCCGAAGCAGAAGATCCGATCATAACCGAAACACAACATGTTATCCATTCCTTGAATTCACTGAGTACAGAAATGGATGACCGGTATAATCTGCTAAAAGCAGCTGAAGTCAGAAATATCAAAGAATACAATCAAAAATTTACTGCTCGTCGTCTAAATCCAGAGAAAGGACATCATTATTTACCCTATATCATCGTTATAATAGATGAGTTCGCGGATTTAATTATGACTGCAGGAAAAGAAATAGAGTTACCACTCACACGCATTGCTCAATTGGCAAGGGCGGTTGGTATCCATATGGTAATCGCCACACAGCGTCCGTCAACCAACATTATTACAGGAACCATTAAGGCCAATTTTCCAGGACGAATTGCATTCAGGGTTTCATCAATGATTGACTCACGTACCATATTAGACAGCCCTGGAGCAAACCACCTGGTCGGAAGAGGCGACATGTTGATCTCTCAGGGCGCTGACCTTGAACGACTGCAGTGTGCTTTTATTGATACTCCTGAAGTTGAAGCTATTACAGAGCACATTGCTAAGCAACAGGCTTATCCAATACCTTGGGAACTACCTGAGCCTCGATCTGAGAATGGAGACGATAAAGGTCCGGTTCAAATGGACAAATTGGATGATCTCTTTGAAGAAGCAGCCCGCTTGGTCGTAACAACCCAACAAGGATCAACCAGTTCTATTCAACGTAAGTTTTCTATCGGTTATAACCGGGCTGGTCGAATAATGGATCAGTTGGAAGCTGCTGGAGTGGTAGGGCCTGCCGATGGAAGTAAACCGCGTCAGGTACTTTTTCAAGACATGTATTCGTTAGAGAAGTATTTAAATGATCAAATGAATGGTTAAGAGGATGAAAAGAATAGGAAGCATTTATTTTTTGTTCGGGTTTCTGTTGGTAGGATTATCCACCCAAGCACAAAATACCGCCCGGGAGGTGCTGGATCAGGTTTCAACACACCTGCTCTCATTTAAAACCTTACAAGCCGATTTCAGCTTTACCTTACAAAATATTGAAGCTGATATTGAAGATTCCCACAATGGAACCTTAGTGATCCAGGGTGATAAATTTAGGTTAAAACTAATGGGAATGCTGGTTCAGTGCGATGGAACAACCATGTGGAATTACATGGAAGAAATGAATGAAGCAAGCATCCTTGATCCTGAAGAAAGTGATCTCTTCAATCCAAAGAATATTTTCACCCTCTATAAAGAAGACTTTGCTATCACAACACTGGCAAAATCAGGATCAATTCATGATATTGAACTGGTACCAACGGCAGCTTACGAAGATTATGAGCGCATTGTGATACGAATTGATTATTCAAAAAAACTGATCAGAGAGGTCACCTATGATGGTACAGATGGGAATCAGTATATTATTAAAATCACCAATATGATTCCCGATATTTCGGCCGATGACCGATTCTTCATTTTCGATGCTTCAAAATACCCAGGTGTTGAAGTATTTGACATGAGATAAAACCCAAAACCTAACAATATGGAAACCCTAATCTATATCCTGGTATTCTTCCTGGTTCCGGTAGGCATAATATTCGCCTGCGAGAAAGTTAAGTGGATCAACAAAATCGGAGCAATTATTTGGGCATATGCCATTGGAATTCTCTTGCGAATTATTGGCGTACTTCCAGAAATGCCTATGGATCCAGATATCGATTTTTTTGATATGCATATCATTCAACAGATCGCAAACATAACTGTTCCGATTGCTTTGCCGATGCTGCTCTTCTCTCTTGATTTTAAGAAGTGGTTGAAAGAGGCCAATAAAACAATACTCTCATTGGTGCTGGCTTTTATCTCCGTGATCATCGCTGTCGGAGTTGGCTACCTTTTCTTTGGCACTCACCTTGAAGAAGGTAATAAAGTGTCTGGTTTGCTAATTGGCGTCTATACTGGAGGAACACCCAATATGGCCGCCCTTCAATCTGCCCTTGAAGTAGACCGAACCACATACATTCTGACTCATACTTACGACATGGCTGTGAGTCTGGTTTGGCTGATATTCATTTTAACCATCGGACAAAAAGTGTTGAATTGGATTCTGCCCAAGACAAAAAAAAGCACACCTAAGCCAGGATCTCAAGTTGAATACGATGGTGCTGATATGGACTCTTATGCTGGAATGTTACAAAAAAAGAGAATCCTACCACTTCTGGGTAGTTTAGGGCTTGCTATTCTCATATTCGGTGCTGGATTTGGGCTCTCTATGCTGTTTAAAAAGGACAGTCAGACCATGATCCATATTTTGTTCATCACAACTGCAGCCATTGCCCTGTCATTCAGCAAACGGATTAACCGGATTGAAAAATCATTTCAATTGGGTATGTATCTGATTATCGTTTTTAGTATGGCTGTGGCGTCGATGGCTGACCTGAATACCCTGGTTAACATCTCAACTAACCTATTCTTTTATGTGGTAGTAGCAGTATGGGGTTCTCTGGTGATTCATATCTTGCTTTCGATGATTTTTAAGGTAGATACAGATATGGTAATTATAACCTCAACAGCCCTGGCCTTTTCGCCGCCTTTCGTGCCTGTGGTGGCAGCGGCAATTAAGAATAAAGAAGTCATTATTGCAGGTTTGACCGTAGGAATCGTTGGTTATGCACTCGGAAACTACCTGGGAATTGGAATTTCAGAATTGATAGCCAATCTTTTCCAGTAAACGATGAGACAACTTGCAACCTTTCTAGCCCTCCTGATTCCGCTTCTGGCCCAGGCTCAGTTCAGACTTGGTAAGGTTGAAGATGTTACATTTGAAAGTACCGCCGTCGGCAGGGAGTCTACCACAAGAGTCTATTTGCCTCCTGGATATGATCAGAATAACTCACACCTGAAATACCCGGTTATTCTCACTTTACATGGGGCTACAGTAGGTTATGAAGCATACGATTTTATGTTCCCAATAATCGATGCATTGTGGCTATCAGGTTCGATCGAACATTTTATCCTGGTCATGCCTGATGGCCGGGCCGAACCTTTTAACGGTAGTTTCTTCACCAATTCAAGCCTGTACGGCAACTACGAAGACCTGATCAGTCTCGAAGTTGTTCCACTAATAGATTCACTGTATCACACCTATGGAACGCGTGAGATGCGGGCTATAATGGGCCATTCAATGGGTGCCTATGGCGCATTCAAACAAATATTGAAACATCCTGATCTTTATTGTGCCATTGCTGCCCATTCTGGACCCGTACATATTGAAATGCTTCAGTCGCTGATTCCCGATGCGAAGGCAGAAAACGGAGATCCTCCTTATGTATGGAACCATACTCCCGGTAAGGGATTAACCAATCTCATGATGACCATGGCAGGAGCCTTCTCTCCAAATCCAAATTCATTCAATTTGGTTGATTTCCCACTGGATGAAAATGGTGAACTACTTGACTCAGTGATGCAAAAATGGAACCCACATAACATAGTTGAGATGGTTCGCTGGCACATGCCTGCCACCGATCTGGCCATCTATTTCGATTGTGGATCGCAAGACCAATACTATTTGTATGAGCACAATCAGGCCCTATCTGATACCTTAAGATTATACTGCATACGACATTAGTACTTTGAATATCTAGG
>CAYUGX010000380.1:0-3757 GCA_964444375.1 uncultured Porphyromonadaceae bacterium
AATCCTACTCCTAATCCTACTCCTAATCCTACTCCTAATCCTACTCCTAATCCTACTCCTAATCCTATTCCTAATCCTATTCCTAATCCTATTCCTAATCCTATTCCTAATCCTATTCCTATTCCTATTCCTACTTTCTATCCCAGGTAGTATCCTTTAGCCAAGATAGTAAACTCTCGCACTTGCTCGTTCTGCCAGTCTTTATCATGGCCCAGTTCTTTGGCCATAATGGATGCCACCTGGGGTGCCATTTCTTCGGCGGCTCTTGCATCTAAATACAATGCTCGAACCCGGCGGGCAAGCACATCATCAAGTGTCATGGCCATCTCATGGCGACAGGCCCAAACCACCTCAGCTTTAGTAAATTCCAACTTTTCATGCAGAGGCTCACCCATTGAAGGATCCTCTTCAATTAGGTTCTTGATGGCTTTTGCATCCGAGCCGTAGACATAAAAATGATCATCCAGGTCGCTGTTCTTTATGTAACCATGTAAGGCCAGATTTTCTGTAACGCATTGCCGTTCATCAAGTCCGGCCAATATGACAGCCTTCTCAACGGTGTCCTGGCCCATTTTACGATAGGTGGTCCATTTACCACCCGTAATGGTGATCAATCCAGACAGACTTACGATTACTTTGTGGCTGCGTGATATCTCCTTTGTTTTTTTTTCGTCGTCTTCGGGTGCAGCGAGGGGGCGTAAACCAGCGAAAATGCTACGAACATCTTTTCGTTCAGGTGGCCGTGTCAAGTAACGACCTGCGGTTTTTAATACAAATTCAATTTCGTTCTCGAGAGCCCTGGGTTCAAGACTGGCCTCATCGATCAGCGTATCTGTTGTACCCACAACTACTCTACCTCGCCATGGAACGGCAAAAAGCACACGGCCATCATCAGTTTTTGGTATCATGATGGCATGATCGCCTTGAAGAAATTCATGGTCCAAAACCAGGTGTATGCCCTGACTGGGTACCACCTTTTTCGGGGCATCGGGTTCATCTAATTGCATAATTTCATCAGCAAACACACCTGTTGCATTCACCACAGCTTTTGCATTGAATGTAAATTGCTCACCACTCAGTTGGTCTTCGGCAATTACGCCATTGATCAGACCGTCAGTTCCTTTTGGTAATCCAGTTACACGCATATAATTCAGAGCAATACCATCATAATCAATGATTGTTTGGGCCAGATTTACAGAAAGGCGGGCATCATCGAATTGTCCATCGTGGTAGATAACACCTCCCGTAAGTCCATCTTCACGGATGGTTGGTAAGGCTTCCAGCGTATCTTTTTTTGATAGATGGATGGACGGGCCTAAGCCCAGTCGGCCGGCCATCATGTCATAGACCTTTAAACCAATTGTGTAAAAAGGTCCGCCCCACCACTCGTAATTTGGAATAATAAACGATTGGTTTTTCACTAGGTGTGGGGCGTTTTGGCGCATGAGCCCTCGTTCACGCAAGGCTTCCAATACCAGGGCAATATCGCCTTGAGCCAGGTAGCGCACTCCACCATGGACAAGCTTTGTGCTTCGACTCGAAGTGCCTTTGGCGAAATCGGAACCTTCTAATAACAAGGTTTTATATTTACGGGTGGCTGCTTCGAGCGCTACACCCAGACCTGAAGCCCCGCCGCCAATAACGATAATGTCCCATTCCTTGACGGATTTAGCCTTCTGTAATTCTTTAGATCTTCTCATAATACTCTATAGAAAGTGTCCTATTCATCATCGAGATCGACCCATTCTTTGGCTTTTTCAAGTGCCTTCTTCCACTTTCTAATGGATTTAGCCATTTTATCCGGATCAATTTCTGGCTCAAAAACCCGGTCTTTGGCCCATTGTGATTGCAACACTGTTGCATTTTCCCAATAGCCAACAGCCAAACCTGCCAAGTATGCGGCTCCCAGGGCAGTTGTTTCTAGTTGCTTAGGACGAATGACCGGTGATCCGAGGCTTTCAGCCTGAATCTGCAATAAGAGATTGTTGGCAGCCGCTCCACCGTCCACACGCAACTCTGTCACGCCAATACCCGAGTCGGCTTCCATGGCTTTTAGCACGTCCATGACCTGAAAAGCAATTCCTTCTAGAGTTGCGCGGGCAAAATGGCCCTTTGAGGTTCCTCTTGTCAGTCCCACTATGGTTCCTCGGGCATATTGGTCCCAATGGGGCGCTCCAAGACCTGACAAGGCTGGAACGAAAAAAACGCCCCCATTGTCATCGACCGTGTGTGCCAGTTCTTCGATTTCAGGTGCACTGTGAATAATGCCCAGCTGATCCCTAAGCCACTGCACTGCTGCACCTGCAATGAAAATAGATCCTTCAAGCGCATAGGTTACTTCACTACCAATCTTCCAGGCAACCGTAGTCACCAGGTTATTCTTTGAAGCGATGGCGTTTTTACCTGTATTCATGAGCATAAAGCATCCGGTGCCAAAAGTGTTCTTAGCCATGCCGGGCTCAGAACACTGCTGTCCAAATAATGCCGCTTGTTGATCGCCAGCTATCCCTGCAATGGGAATCTCGTGAGCAAAAAATGTGGTTTTCGTGTGTGCTATTAGCTCACTAGATGCTTTGACATCCGGAAGGAGTTCTTTAGGAATAGTCAGAAGATCCAACAATTCCTGATCCCATTCCATTGTATGAATGTTAAACAATAGGGTACGGCTAGCATTGGTGACATCGGTCGCGTGTTTCTCCCCCCGCGTAAGTTTCCAGATCAGCCAGGAGTCTACGGTTCCAAAAGCCAGCTGACCAGCTTCTGCCTTTTCTCGCGCGCCTTCTACATGATCGAGAATCCACTTAATCTTGGTTCCTGAAAAATAGGCATCGATAACCAAACCGGTTTTTGAACGGAATAAATCTTCATGGCCAGCCTGCTTGAGATCATCACAATACTTGGCCGTTCTGCGATCTTGCCAAACTATCGCGTTGTAAATCGGTTCACCGGTCTTGCGGTCCCAAAGGATAGTGGTCTCTCTTTGATTTGTTATGCCAATGGCCGCTATGTTTTTACCGTTGATTCCAATTTTAGCGATTGCTTCAGCTGCGACCGCTGCTTGCGAAGACCAAATCTCATTTGGATCGTGTTCAACCCATGCGGGCTTTGGGAAAATTTGCTTGAATTCTTTCTGTGCGACTGATTTGATATCTCCTTGATGATCAAATACTATGGCCCTGGAACTGGTTGTTCCCTGATCAAATGACAAAATGTACTTCTCCATAAGGTCTGTATTTCCTCATAAATATATCAACAAAAAAACCAGAAAAGAATGTTATTTTGCATGAAAATGACCACCAGGCTAGGGAGTCATACAGTTAAGACAAAGAAACCAGTAGAAGTAGATTGAAACGTCTCGACCGGTATATCCTCAAACATTTCATATTACACATGTTGCTCACTTTTACGTTCAGCATGATTGTACTGCTCTTGAATTTTGTTTGGTTGTATATTGACGATTTTGTAGGTAAAGGGCTTGAGTTTGCAGTGATAACTGAACTGTTCTCCTACCTCTCAATCAGACTGATACCCATGGCTCTTGGGTTGGCTGTATTGGTGGCTTCAGTAATGAGTTTCGGTCATCTTGGGGAACACCGGGAATTGACAGCCATGCGAGCGAGTGGGCTTGCGAATGGGCGATTGTATATGCCTGTGCTGGTACTCTTAGTCTTTATTTCTCTTTCAAGTGTTTTCCTGGCAGATCGGGTTATCCCAGTGACGAATTTTAAATTCAGATCCTCGCTGAGTGATATTCAGC
>CAYUGX010000381.1:0-3729 GCA_964444375.1 uncultured Porphyromonadaceae bacterium
ATACCCTTGTCAGTGCTTTGGTAAAAGACTAGTCCATTATAAGTCCCTTGTAGAATTATATCCGGATACCCAGGGATTTCATGAAAATTCCATCCCCCATAATCACTGTATAGTTGCCTGACCTGGTCGCCACGCACTGCAAAAGTACCTCTTGTATGACCAACTAATAACTCATCGCCTACAACCTTTAAGGCCCAAACCTGGCCTGAACACTCAACAACCTCAATGGCTTCTGGCATCATATCCCAATTAGATTGATCTGGATTATAAGGAAGCCAGAATAAGCCTTGATTTGTTCCAAGGTAAACTCTGTTTTGGAACACTGCAGAACAATACCCGGCTCCTATATCATTGCTAGTAAGCAATTTACTAACCTGAGAGTGAATCAGAACCTGATTGATCCCATTGTCAAGCCCCAACCATAAACTATTATATCGATCAATGAATAGACTGAGTATCGTATTGTTATTCAATCCTGATTCTTTATTTAAATGGGTCACAACTTCTCCGTTTTGATCAGACACGATCAATCCATCCTGTATTGTTCCCCAATACAAGTTCTCATCACTGTATTCAAACGAATAGAGTTTACTGGTTAATAACAAGTTATTTACGGGTGTATCCCAAATGGTGATTCCTGAATCACTCAGGGTAAAAACTCCGTTATTCTGGGTGCCAACCAGGTAGAGGTTGCCCATTTTTTGAATAAGCCATACTTCCACCAATGCCAAACGGTCACCACCAGGCACTGGGAAAACTTCCAATCCTTTGACTTCCATCAGCCCCGAGCCTCTTCGATTAAAAAATAGTCTTTCGCCGCTTTGATGAAGAAAGCCTGTAACTTGATCTGATGAGATAACCTTCCATGCGTTTAATTCTTTATTGTAGACAATTAAACCATCAAAGCACTGAAAATAGAGGAAATCACCCTGGCTGACAATTCGCCAAATATCTTCAAACTCAAATTCTGGTATCTGTTCTTTTAATGAGTGATACGAAATGCGGCCTAAAGAATCGGGTTCCAAGAAACCAAACTCATTGGAAGCACCCACATAAATCCTTTCATCTTCATCCCGAAAAAGACTGCGGACAACTGAACCGTTTGGCATAGGGATAAGCTCCCATCCTAAGCCATCATAGCGAAGCACCCCATTATTATTGGCCACATGTAATATCCCATTCTCGCTCTGAACAAAATCCCAGTTTTGAGTCCCCCCACGATAATCCCTTTTCGAGTGGAAAGAAATAAATGGAACACCTATACTTTTCACTTGCGCTTTTACAGTGGATGCACCAAACAAGAGTAGAATTAATATTGCAAGCGACCTCATAAAGATTTCCTTACTTTAAAAATACCACAATAATTTGTCAATTCGTAAATTAACATGTGGCAGCAAGGCCTTGAATGATAGATTGGAAGCTACTATTTAGCAATATGTAACACCAATCCCGGGGCTGAAATATCACCTGGTGGATTTTTGGCCTGACCGAGCTCATCAATTAAGGACCCAGGTATAGTTAACTCATCTTCTGAAACTTGTACTCGAGCACTGATATTTACTGCCTGGCCATCCAGCAAATCCTGAGCCCATATATTCGCTATGTCTGATAAGGGATCAGCAAACCGAAGCGTCAAAGATTCAAAGTGACCAAAAATGCCTACCGGGCTGTCAATTTCTACTTCAGAGACCACTACCACTGCACGTGGGTGAATCCAAGAATCATCCGGCTTCACCCTGCCTTCGGTTGCTATACAAACCGCTCCTCCCGGGAACTTAGTGGCCATCACGAAAGGCTTTATCCCCTCATAACTGACATCCGGTAGAGGGAGATTTCGAGCCATAACAGCCGGTGCACTCTGCCGAACCATTTTGCCATGGCTTGGGGTAAACCAGGTGTGCTGCTCTTCGAAAACAATGCTGTCTATCAAATACTCCTCTGATGCAGCATATTGGCCATATCCACATGGCATAGGAGGAGCTATCCGTTGCCAGCGTGCAAAACGATCCATTTCAGCCAGACGTTGAGCCACCTTTCGATCTCCGGCAATTTGCAAATGATAATCTTCGCCTCCATACAGGCGTGGAGTTTCCATGGGGTGTCGCTTAACCGCCACAACCAGCCCCAAGGCAGCGGCAATCGTACACTCATCCTGGACATTCAATAAGGCAGTGTATTGTTCTTTACCTGCAGTCAGTGTGAGAATATCGTGCACTCGTTGCATGGTGGTGGTGGTCACCAGCAAAGGGGCCGCATCATAGGCCCTGAAAACATCGGTGTGTTGCAACACGTCGAGCATTTTCTGAGATTTATTTTGATTAACTGACGGATGATAACTTGATGGATAAAATAACCGACCTGCCTCATTCCACAAGGGTGTGAGCGGACCTGCACCGGTCACGTGCTCAAGATTCAGTTCAGGATAATATTTTTGCTTAATTCGGGTTGCATAGTAGGCTTTAGTATCACCCCCATCAATTTTCCAATAGTTGATTCCGGCATAGTTGCTCCATTCAACAAAAAGCTTCATCTCTTCCTCGCTCGGATTTCCACGAACCCACAAGCCCAAACCTTTCCAACCCAGCTCCTGAATATCCAGGTTCATTTGCCTGATACGATCTTTTGGTTCTAAACGCGCATACCTTGGGAAATCAAGAGTATCCATAATCAGTGAAAAGAAGGTGTTGGGCTGGATTGATTTATCCTGCCAACCATGATCGATCACAAAAAAGAAATCTGATCGGGTTTGGGGCAGGATCACCTGGGCCATCCCACTAGCTCCGAAGATGGTG
Organism: uncultured Porphyromonadaceae bacterium; assembly: GCA_964444375.1. Classification (GTDB taxonomy): domain Bacteria; phylum Bacteroidota; class Bacteroidia; order Bacteroidales; family UBA12481; genus JABHCC01. The sequence continues at coordinate 2,793 of CAYUGX010000381.1, forward strand.
GTTTCGTTAATTTGCTCACGAGCCGCCGAATTGGAATAGACCGTTTTTGGATCCGGATTGCTTACCGCTTTGCCTTTCTCGATTAAGTAATTCTGCCAGTACCAGGTACACCAGTAATTAGGTATATCAGCCGGTTCTGTCGGGACTAAATTTGGCACCGACTGCTCACATGCACAAACACATAACAGCATGATACAGGCACAAAAACTAGTTTTCATTTTCATGATTTTCAGTTTAGTAGGCTAATCCAATTCAGGTCACAGTTCAATCGGTATGAAAGGTACAACAAAACCTCTTACGACACCAAAATCAAATACCTATCTTTAGCCATGGAGAAATCAAAACTTAAGGGTATTCGCCTGATCGTTTTAGTTTGCACTTCATTCGCAGCCTTGCTGATTCTTTCACTTACCCTGGGACAAGATTTTATTCAGGGCAGAGGCCAGTCTCTGGGCTCGTTTACGCTTCTCCATTTCGCCGGTTACCTTTTTTTCCTGATCATGCCCGTTGAGCTTTCATTCATCTATTGTGCGACCAGCTATTCCCACATTATTATATTGATTGGGGTGGCTGTAACAACTGCATTGTCAGCACAAAGCATTGACTACTGGATTGGACGAACGATTAGCCACCAGTTGATTCATAAGTATTTTGGCGACCAAAAAAGCGAACGAGCCATACGAATTATTCGTAAATACGGCAATGCCACCATTTTTGTCTTCAACCTACTGCCCTTGTCCTCTCCCATCATCTGTCTGGCATCAGGCATGATTGACTACCGGTTCACCAAGGTCCTCTTATACAGCGCACTGGGCTTGCTCATCAAATACACGGTCATCGCCGTAATTCTGGGATCTTCACTAAATCCCTAACCCCCATCCTCGATCTTCGGTTTTCAGTCTTGGGTCTTCAGTCTTGGGTCTTCAGTCTTCGGTCT
>CAYUGX010000382.1:0-3715 GCA_964444375.1 uncultured Porphyromonadaceae bacterium
GGGGCCAGAAAACCAAGGTTTTGGCTCTTCGGATGGCGCCAAAATCAGCCGATAGCAAATCTCTTTTGAGCGATCTGATTGCTGCTGAGAAGCTCCACTGGTAGCCCACCATGACCCAATTTTCTGTGTTTTCCAAGCGCATCTCAAGTGCCTCAACTTGTTTTTTACTCCCAGCTAAAGGCTTGTCAACAAGAATATTACAACCTCTATCTAAACCATCTATGCATTGCTGGATATGGTATTGAATAGGTGAAACAACAACTAGTAAATCTACCTGAAGTAGCTGATCTATGAAAAGCTGATAGTCTACGAATAGAGGTATAGACCTATTTTTCAGGTCAGATCGAACTTTCAACTCACCTTGGGCCGGATCGTAAACAGCACAGAGCTCAACCAAATTCTGGTCGGCCAGTTCGAAAGCTTTCTGCAGGTAGTAATATCCATATCCTCCAGCTCCTGAAACGGCTATTCTTGTGGGCTTACCTGCCATTATAAACTTTGAATTTGCATACCCCCTGATATTTCTAATACCGATCCATGAGCATAATCGAAGTCACCCTTCACCAGTGAGATGACCACTTTAGCAATATCTTCAGACTGCCCCATTCTTCCCTCAGGTATTAAACCATCTGCAATCATGGCCTGGTATTTCTCCATAACAGGTTTTGTCATATCGGTTTCAATAATGCCTGGTTTTATCTCAAATACTTTCACACCAGTGCCCGATGTGCGGGTCGCCATCAACTGAGCAAACATGCTTAAACCGGCTTTAGACAGGCAGTATTCTCCCCGGTTTATTGATGCCATATGGGCCGAAATCGAAGTAATGTAAATCAAGCGGGCGAGATCGGCAGCTCCAAATAAGGGAAAAAGCTTTTGTGTCAGAAAAACAGGTCCTTTTAAATTGATAGCCATCACCCGGTCATAACTTTCTTCGGTCATTGCTAAAATATCGGTCCTCACCAATGGCGCTACACCCGAATTTTGAACAAATACATTCAGACAGCCAAAAGTGTCGTTTACGGTATCAAAGATCTTGTCATGATCAGTGCGCTGTGCAACATCAGCACAAAGGGCTGTAAATGTAACCCTTGCCTTTTCAGCTGCTTCACATAAGCCCTCATCATGCTGATCAATATGGCGGGAAACACCAATTAGGTGATATCCATTGGCCAAAAGTTTTAAGGAGATGGCTCTGCCGATTCCTCTAGAAGCGCCTGTCACAAGAGCTGTCTTTTTCATGTTGCTGATCGTTTAATAATATCTCTATTTCTAAATCGTTTCCACAAATCTTCAAACCATTCACTTGACTCTGGGATCGGACGTACAGCTATCCAATCTGTTTTGAAGTGCTCGTTCACCCAAGTTGTAACCAGCTGATGAGTACGGGTATAGCCACCTTCTGAATCCAACTCATAATACTCTGTTTCTGTTGCTGGCACCCGTATTGGTCCGTTTTCTTTAATCAGCAAGGCTGATCCCCTGCTGTGGCCTCCCTGAACTAAATAGGCATCAATGGCTGCTAAAAAAGCCATCTGGCTGAAAAGGTGTTCTCGCAGTCTGAAAAACAAAACTTGGGCATCAACTTCTGTGGGCAATATCATTTGATTTATCTGTCTGAATTGATATTCAGCCTCTTGGCGGGCTCGTTGAATGCCTTCGGCCGACCTGACAAATCCAGCATATTTCGACATGCGGTGTCTGAGCTGCTGTAGTTCTGATTGTAGAGCATCTATTGACACTTTTTCAGTCCCGTCCCTCAGCCCATCCATGAAGTCAACAATTGACGGGCTTTGCTCTGCTAAATAATTCTGACGTTTCATCAATCGTTGTCGATTCGCCAGAATGAGCTGAGCCGCACGAATTCCGCCAACCTGTCCCGAGTTTAAAGCTGATCCACCGGGCCGGTAAACACCATGACTTCCGTTGGCTTCACCAACGCAAAACAAGTTGCCCAATGAACTTTCCCACCATATCGAACCCATTATTCCACCATTGCAATGCTGTGCACAAACATCAATCTCCAATGCTTCTTTATAGAGGTTGATTCCATTCTTTCGGTACAGATCAATGGCCGGCTGGTTCAGTTGAACCAATCGCTCAATAGGAGTTTTACCCAACGCACCTGATTGACCCAGATAATCAAGCACCAGCTTGCCGCCCAATTCAATAGAAAAGGCTGAATTGTTTTTCAGTCTTGGGTTGATCCGATAGTCAATAAAAACCTGTCTGTCGAGTAAGTATCGTTCTCGATAAACCAGCCAGTCTATCAAAGAAGAACCTTCGTTGTTCAGTTTCTGAACATCAAATGGCCATTGATACCCTTTCAGAAAGATTGCCTCGATCATATTACTATCAGAGGAAAAATAGTCTAGCAGAAAATCCCTTTCGGTACCCTGCTTGTCAATACTATAGTATCTGGGAATAACTTGCTGGTATGATCCTGAAAGATTCCAGCGGAAAGCAATGGAAGCCAGTCCGAATTGAGATTCGGTCAGGTTACAGGTAGCTGTACCGGCTTCAATAGCCACACCAGTTGCACCATGTTGACTGACCGGATACACCGAGGCCTCATAAATGGCTCCTGGACCGCCTGTTGCGAGAACAATAGAATTGGCTTGTATTACTAAATATGGTGATAGTGATTGCTGACTATTGACATTCAAGGCAATAGCTCCACATATGATTTTCTTTTCATCATCACTACGTGTTAATAAGTGAATGAGTTGATAGCCATCCAGCAGTTGAATGTTAGCTTCAACAACTTGTGCAGCCAAGGCCTCGAACATCAATTTACTCGTTAAGGGACCTGCCGATGTACCGCGACCTTTCGGATCATTGTCGGTTATATACCCAGGGAAACGACCGTATTGATCATAAGGAAAAGGTACACCAGCCGAAACAAGATTCATAAATGCCTGATTCGATACCGCAGACTCAATCAATGCAATATCACCATGCATTGCACCGCCTTTGAACAAGGCCTGAGCCATGTCGTTCACAGCATCCCCATCAGGGCCATCGGCAGCCAAGCGATAATAAGTCTGCTTATCAGATCCGGCATTATTGGATGTTCCAGCCCCCCAGTTTTCAGTGAGGATAGCAATATTCTCCATACCTCCGCGATGCAACTGCAAGGCGGTGTTTAGTCCAGCAGCACCTGAACCAATTATGACTGTATCCATACGGATGAGGCCGAAATTATAATCGCCTATTTTTACTTGTTCTTTATGCATACACCTCTCTGTCTCTAATGATACAACCGGCCGGCTGCCCCGATCGCATTCGATTGGTACAACCTGAACAAGCCACACAAACCTTTTTCTTATCAATGTATCCCTGTTTGTACAGGTCAGTTGGGAGTTCAGGATAGGCTATCCCCAATCGACCTATTCCAATAGCGCTGGCCATTTTCATATCTATAATTCCAGCAGCTACGTATGGTAAAAACTGCCTAAGCCATGACAAACCAGCACCCACAGTGGGTTTCTTGGTAAATGAACGCATGTCATGTGCCAGAGAAATCATTCTATCAACTCCAGTAAGCGGATGTTCAGGGGCATTTTGTCCCTTTGTGGCAGGTTTGTCGAAAGGCCTACCAATCCAGGGATTTCGATATGGGATTCCAGCGGTGAAGCTCCACAATTCAATGCCCAGTTCATCAAATTGCCGCACCAATTGTTCAACTTCCCTATAATCGGGCTGTGTCGGGTCT
>CAYUGX010000383.1:0-3701 GCA_964444375.1 uncultured Porphyromonadaceae bacterium
AAAGTGATCCTTAGGCATTAAAAAGCCATTCTTGACCACCCTTTTGAACGTGAGTCTCTAGGGGGTAGTCCAAGAATTTCACGTCCAATATCGACATAATACCTGTAATTTTCCAAAGGTGTTCCATTTGGAATGCGATGATCCAGACCAAATACAACACCCCCTTCCTGCATCAGGGGCTGCATTTTGTATTCTAATTCCTGCCGGATGGCAATTTTGTCTTTGCGTAATATGTGTTTGTCAATACCACCTCGGATGACCATTTGTCTCCCATACTTCTTTCGCACTTGTACGATATCCATTCCGGCTGCCGGTTCGAACGGATGCATGGAATTCAGACCGCATTCTATGAGCTTTTCCAGAATAGGATTTACATTTCCATCTGAATCCATGTCGAAAAGTCTAGTTCCTTTGGCCTGCAACATGTCCCATATCTTTCTGAAGTAGGGTTTGATGTACATTTCGATCTCGTTTGGTCCGACCAGGGGACCGGTTTTTCCTGCCAGGTCTTCATGCACGGATAGCTGATCGATTTTAAGTTCATCACTGATCCGATCCAGTACTTTGAATGACATATCTGCCATGGTATGCATGATGTCGTACATTAGTTCAGGCTGGAGGTAGTAGGCCAAACAGGTGGTTTCTTCACCCATCAGTTCACGCGGGAAGTCAAATCCTCCCGGGATGTAGGCTACGATCAGGTGTCCTTCCTTCTGTAGTTTTTTTGCCTGCTCGACTTTATCCCAAGAGATGCGGTCTTCGTGGAATTCAAGATGCGGTTTAACTTTAAGCCAAGAATCCATGTCCTTGACCGGGAAGTCAAGGGGGAGGGGCAGGGTGGCATAGCCTTTGGGGAGCTTGGTTTTTCGTCCCAAACCATCTTGTTTGATCAGGTAATCCTGGTTTTCTTCGAGCACGATTTCATCCGGTAGGTTGAAGAAACCGGTATCACCACCACAGAAGGTCACTGGCACATAATCCCAGTCAAAACCAATCATGTTGATTTCATCTTCGCTAGCGCCTTGTTTTCGCCACTCGTCTTCCAGTCCAATCAAGGGTCCAAATAGTTCAACAAACATGGGTCTATCGAATTGACCAAATGTCATGATCTCCAGGTATTGTTCACGGGTGAATATCATCGGCGATTACTTACCGGTTGCATTTTTTTGGCTCATCTAGCCCTTTTCTATCCAAATGGGGCTTGACCAGGCTATTTCTTTGTTTTTCTGTGTTGCTCGGATATAGAAGTAGGTATTCTCGCTGGATGAATCAATATCCAAATCCCTGATACTTCGTTGGAAGACGAGTGACTCATTCGGATTGACCGTGTAGCTGCGCACGACTTTTGAGTTTTGTAATATTTCGACTGTGTCGAGGGCAGATTGGCCTTTAACTTTTATGTTGAGCTGGGGTGTGCGTTTTGAGATTACAGTTGTACCATTTGGTTGCCCATTAATTCTGAAATCCATGATGATCTTATCACCGGTTGTGCCATAACATCGCTTGCTTTGCATGGCTTCAATGATGCCATCGCGACTCAGTTTTTTCACCCACAAGGCAGCGACGCCGACACCCATGTTGTTGTGATCACCGCTGGCCATGAAACCCATTTTGTGTTTTTTTTCATTGAGGGCATAATCAATATAGGCTCGCCGAAAATCGGTGGTTTTATGTCTGATGAGGTTAAACTCTCTTGGACATCCCGGATACTCCGCATTGCCACGACATTGAAAGAGTTCGACCACCGGCACATATTTTTCGTTATAGACATTCCAATCTACGGGATGGACTTCGTCTGCTGGATGGTGTGGAATGGTAAGGCATTCGATTTGTTTCTTGTCAAGTAGTTTCCAGAGCTTTTCAGCATCATTGGTTTCTGGGGAGCTTGCTGCATAGATTTCATATTGATTCCGGATGAATTTCTCAGCATCATCCACTGTTTTAAAGATTACATTGTAATGACCGGCACCATGTTGAATGTCATTGAGATCCTTATCTGAGGTTAATGTCCATTCCATGGCAGGGATGGCCACGAAATGACCCGGCTCGTTATAGAAATCAGCCAGCCTGAGGTTTTTTCTCCAATACGGTTCAGTCATGGAGCCGCCATGATCTGTTAATCCCACAAAGTCGTAGCCTTCTGAAAACATACCGAATCGATAGTCTTCGTGAATGGTTCCGTCAGTTCCAGCAGGCCAGCAAGGCGAGTTTTCGGTATGTTCATGCAGGTTGCCAAAAACAAGGGAGTAGGTTTCACCATCTATTGTCATGCTTTCTCCTGAAATCTTTGGATGGCCACTCAGAACTGATATCTCGTCTTGGGACGATAGATATTCTTCAATGATTGATTTTTTGAAATTCAGCTTGCTTTCCTGTTTGGTAAGTTTGGGAACCTCATATTGGTGAATGGCCAATTGGGTGTAACAGGCGTTGACGATTTCACTATGATTCTGAACACCTCTTTTGTTGACTCTTTGTTCGAGACAGGAGGCCAGCCAAAGGTTGTTGTTCAGATCAAAACCGATAGCGGGTGGAATTAATACGCTTTTTTGCTCAGTTTGAAGAATGGTTTCTGGTTGTGTCCAACCCAGTTCTTCATTGAGCCAGGATAGTCGGTATTTCCAGAAAGGATTTCCAACAAAGTCGCCCCCACAGTGCGTTGCCAGGAATAAATCACCCTTGTTATTATGGATAAATGTTGGTTTGTGATCATTTTTCCCTCTGAATAACCATTTACCAGATTCTGGTTCCAGGATCTCTCCACCATGGTAGGACAGGATTGCACAGCATCGATCACCTGTGTAGTTGTCTCCATCTTCCATTCGATGGGCATCCCGGTTGTTTTCATAGCTGATCCAGAGACGGTTGTTCCGGTCAAAGGCAATGGCTGGGTGAGCATTGATGTTGATCCTGTTTCGAAATCCCCCACCGATGGCTATAGGAATCTCCTTCACCACCCTCATTGATTCAGCCTCAATGATTGACATTTCGATGTTCTGATGTAGACCCTGATTGCAACCATAGATTAGGTTCAGATTTCCTTCTTTGTCTTCAGCCATGGCCGGACTGAAGCAGCTTTGATTTTCCTTTTCAATGCTGATGACCTCACCCCACTGGTCATTTTCAAATTTGCATAGTTGGATGCTGAGTTTTGATTGATGCAGCTTTTCCCATGCAATCCAGATTCGATTTTTGTTTCTGCTATGTAATGTTGGATTGATGATGCGGCCTTTTTCTGTATAGAAGGTTACAGGCTTTTCAAATCCTGTATTCTCCATCACACTAACCTGGATCAACCAATCATCTCCTTTCTTTTCACTCCAGGCTACAATCGGTTTGCCCTCGGGGCCGCATATTGCCGTGTGCGCCTCGTAGTGCCCTGCTTGTTTTGTCACCGAATCCAATTCATTCCATTTACCTTGCTTGTACTGAAAGGCTGATATGATTTCAGTGTCTTTCGGGTAGTTGTGCCTTTTAAGTGAGAACATCCACAGGTTGCCACTGTCATTCTGGACGATTGCCGGATACTCCTCATTCTCCTGATCAAAATCTTTCAGCACGAGTTTTTGCAGCAGGTTGATGTTTTTGTTGTTTAGTTTTGCACTCAAAGAGGTCCAGGGCAGCAAGAAACCAGTTGATCCTATGGCTGCAGATCTAATGAATTTTCTTCTTTTCATGGTGGCGTATACTTCAGTTCTTTT
>CAYUGX010000384.1:0-3695 GCA_964444375.1 uncultured Porphyromonadaceae bacterium
GAAAAAATAGCGACATTTACATTCGATAGTTCTGGGGAGTAATCACCTCAGCATACTGGTAGTGGTTCAAAATTTTGAACCTCTACATGAATGAAAAAAAATGTCACAAATAGTTAAAGATCTTATACCCTACTTTGAGCCGCTCGATGTCGTTAAGCCGGCTTTTTCTCCATTGGCTTTAAGCCATCAGTTTGGTCAAAAAATCAGGCAGAACCAGGATAGCAAAACCACTAAGCTGAACGACAGCATAAACCTGGTTTTAATGGGTGCTCCCAATGATCCGGTTGCTAATCACATTCGAAGACACTTGTATGCCATGGGGCCTGTGAGTGGCCTCGAACAGGTAATGGATTTAGGCAATTTCAGGCCAGGTAAGAATATTCAGGATACCATTTCGGGATGGAAAGACGTATTATTCGAACTGGGAAAGCAGCAGATGGGGCTGGTTCTGATCGGTGGTAGTACTGAAGTGCTCGACTACCAGATTGAAGCCTTTTCTAAACTCGAACACCCCATCAATCTCTCGGTCATCAGCCCTGACTTGCACGTAACCGCTGACGCAGGTGATCCCTTGTCTACTTATCTGAATCGAGTCTTATTGAATCCCGAAAATCGCCTATTTGAATACACGCACCTGGGCTACCAAAGCTATTTTACTGACCCCGATGCGATCGAGCTTCTTGAAAAATTGCACTTCAACCACATACGTCTGGGTGAACTCAGGAAGGATATTCGAGAAATGGAACCCTACCTGCGCAATTCAGATATGTTGGCTTTCTCCATGGCGGCTATCCGTGCATCTGACTCGCCCGGAAATCGCTTGTTTTCACCCAATGGTTTGTATGCCGAAGAAGCCTGTCAACTCGCTCGCTATGCCGGATTAAGTGACAAGTTGATGAGTTTCACATTAAACGATATCCCTCTAAAAGGACAGCATGTGGCTACCACCCACAACCTGGCTGCACAACTCATCTGGTTCTTCGTTCAAGGATTCACACAACGCCAGGCAGATTATCCTTTTGCTCCGCTCAAAGGATATCAGAAATTCATTGTGAATGTTCCGGGAATAGGCCATGACATCAATTTTTATAAAAGTCCGAAGTCAGATCGCTGGTGGCTTGAAGTACCCTATCCCAATCCAAATTATCCCCGATCAGTTATAGTGGCCTGTACCTTGCGCGATTACCAATTAGCCAGTCAGGGAGAAATTCCTGAAAGATGGTTGCGCACGTATAAGCGAATTTGTTAGTGCTGCTGCATAATAGGACACCCTTTTGGCCCGTTATTTTAACTTGTACGGTATGTTTATTTTCACTTATTTTACTGTCTTAAAATGAAGAGGAGCAGATTCAATATTCTCAGGCTATTACTGGCCTTCGCACTGTTGTCAGGATGCCTGGGATTAAAGGCCCAACAAGATCCCCAATTTAGCATGAACATGTACAATCACATGGCCGTTAACCCGGGATATGCCGGAAGCCAGGGTATGCTGAGTGCTGGAGTCTTAAATCGACAGCAATGGATGGGCTTTGAGGGGAATCCAAAAACCACCTTCTTTAGTGTCCACACCCCGGTTAAACCATTTGGCATAGCCAGTGGAGTTGGGTTGACCTTTATGGATGACCGCCTGGGTTTTGAAGAGAATATGGGTATCAACCTAAATTATGCCTACCGGATGGATCTTGGTGTTGGAAACCTGGGAATCGGTATTAGCCTTGGATTGTTGAGTAAAACCTTAAAAGGAGAATGGTCGATTCCGGATAGTGAGTTCCACTTTTCAGCTGGTCAAGACCCGGCTATTCCAGGTGCAGAAGAATCAGGGATGGGATTCGATATGGGTTTCGGTGCTTTTTTTAATACTGAAAACTTTTACGTGGGGCTGGCTTCAACCCACCTTTTTGAACCCACAATCGATTACGGTTTAAGTGCCAAAACAGATTTAGCTCGCCATTACTACCTGAGTTCAGGATACAATATTCAACTACCCAATCCAATTTTCGAAATTCAGCCATCCATTTTGGCTAAATCAGATGGAGCTTCGTTTCAACTGGATGTTAATGCCAGCGTGATATACAATAAAAAGTTTTGGGGTGGCGTTTCGTATAGGCTTGGTGATGCTGTGGTGTTCATGGCCGGTATGGAGATGACCAACGGTATGCGAGTGGGTATAGCATATGATTTCACCACTTCAGCCATTGCTCAATACAGCAACGGAACAGTGGAGTTCATGCTTAGTTATAGTTTAGAAGTAGGAAGCGAAAAGGCTTCTCAAAAATACAGAAGTGTAAGATTCCTATAGGATTAGATACAAAAACAGAAAATTTATCGTTAGCCTTAACGAACCATAGAGTTTAGCATTATGAAGAAATTAATTCTCATCGGTTTGGGAGCTGTTCTGATACTGTCTGGTTGCAGCAGTGCAGGCAGCGGCGAATTAATTGGTGTACAAAAGAGGGAGAATTGGTTCGAACCTGATCCCTATGGTATGGTTGAAATTCCCATGGGTTCATTTGTGGTTGGACCCCAAGATGAAGACATCACATACTCAATGAATGCCACCTCAAAGACCATTTCAGTCGATGGATTCTGGATGGATGAAACCGAAATAACAAATAATGAATATCGCCAATTCGTGCATTGGGTCATCGATTCAATGGTTCGACGAAAATTAGGTGAAGAATTTGATGCTGACGAATTTCTTATCGAGGAAGATGAGTACCAAAATCCGATTGATCCTCCCTACCTGAACTGGGATGCACGGATTAACCCCAAGCAAGAGGAAGTGGCTGAGGTGTTGGAACAATTCTATATCCCTGAGAATGAACGCTTCTTCAGAAGGAAGGAACTGGATACCCGCAAGCTGATTTATGAGTATCAGGATATTGACTACCAGGCAGCCGCTCAGGAGAGACGTAACCCACAACGCGAGATAATGAATTCTGATAAAACCGATGTTTTTTATTCAGATTCGGTACTGGTTTCTGACCGTTCTCAGTTCGTGAAAACGTATCGTTTAAATATATATCCTGATACCCTGTCATGGATTTCAGATTTTACTTATTCATATAATGATCCTGTTGCAAAAATGTATTTCTGGCATCCAGGCTTTGATGATTATCCGGCTGTTGGGGTAACCTGGGAACAAGCCAAAGCTTTCGCAATCTGGAGAACACAATACCATAACAATTTCCTGGCAGCCGAGAAAGGTGGCGCATTTGTCCAAAACTACCGCCTGCCTACTGAATATGAATGGGAGTATGCTGCAAGAGGCGGCAGAAATCTGACCATGTATCCTTGGGGAGGCCCTTACACCACAGATGGACAAGGCTGTTTCCTTGCAAACTTCAAACCCAGAAGAGGAAATTATGTAGATGATGGTTTCATTAAACCTTCACCTGTTGGCTCTTTTGAACCCAACGACTACAATTTATACGATATGGCTGGTAATGTTGCTGAATGGACCAATTCGGCCTATGACGAATCAGCATACAGCTTTACCAACGACATGAATCCAAATTATGAATACAACGCGATACCTGATGAAGCTGCAGTGATGAAAAGAAAGGTGATCAGGGGAGGTAGTTGGAAAGATATCGCTTACTATTTGCAGTCAGGTACCCGGACTTACGAGTACCAGGATTCAGCAAAATCCTTCATTGGATTCAGATTAGTGAGATCAAAAATGGGAATAGATG
>CAYUGX010000385.1:0-3665 GCA_964444375.1 uncultured Porphyromonadaceae bacterium
TGTTGATATTTTCTTCCATGTTATGATAATGAAACAATTATCATAACATGGAAGAAAATATCAACAAACTTAAGGTGTTATCTCTTTTTTCTGGTTGTGGTGGGATGGATCTTGGTTTTGAAGGTGGCTTTAAAGTATTTTCAAAATCAATAAACCCTAAAATTCATCCTGAGTGGGCTACCGGTGTTGGTCGAGATGGGATGGTTGAACTGCCCCATACGGTTTTTAAAACTATTTTTGCAAATGACATTGTCCCTGCTGCTAAAGCTGCCTGGATTCCTTTTTTTTCAAAAATAGGAAGAAAGGATACACAATTCCACTTGGCTAGTATCGTTGATTTAGTAAAAAAACATCAAAACGGAAGTAAAGTGTTCCCTACTGCTGATGTAGTAACTGGAGGATTTCCCTGCCAAGATTTCAGTGTCGCAGGAAAACGAAATGGTTTCAACTCACATAGAGGCCATCATGGGAAGTTACTTAATGGTCTAGACTGCCCTACAGAAGAAAATAGGGGCAAGCTGTACATGTGGATGAGACATGTTATTGAAATTGTAAAGCCGAAGGTTTTCATCGCTGAAAATGTAAAAGGGCTTGTGAGCTTAGACGATACCAAGAAAATAATTGAAAATGATTTCAGAAAAATTGGCTCTGGCTATTTAGTTGTTGACGCTGAAGTTCTTTACGCTCCAATGTTCGGAGTACCTCAAAGCCGCGAAAGAGTTATATTTATAGGTTTTCGTAAAGACTCACTGACCAAAGAAGCAAGAAAAGAATTATCTTCCAACAACATCTCAAATAATTTTAATCCCTACCCTAAACAAACGCATGGCTCTCATCAATTACCCTTATTTTATCAAAAATCTTTGCTCCCTTACGTGACGGTCGGTGATTATATCTTAGACCTGCCTGAGCCTAGCGAATCACAGGATTTATCACACCAGGCTTACTCAAAAGCAAAGTGGTATGGAACTCACTGCCAAGGGCAAACAGAGGTCGATTTGGGTGGAATTGGACCAACTATCAGGGCGGAACATCATGGCAATATAGAGTTTCGTAGGCTTTCCTCTGAGCATGGGGGAAAATGTAATAATGAAATAGAAGTTGGGCTTGCTGAAAGGCGATTATCAGTAAGAGAATGTGCTCGCATCCAAACTTTTCCAGATGAATTTGAATTTGTTAGAAAACCATCGACAATGGGAAAAGATTTTAAATTAAGTGCATCTGAGGGGTACAAGCTCGTAGGTAATGCAGTGCCTCCCCTGTTAGCTTTCCATATAGCATGGAGGCTGCAAGAACTTTGGCCAACATTAATGAAATAAGAAAGAATAATGATCATTTCAGAAAGAACAGATAAAGAGAAAAGAGATTTTGAGAAGTTACTAACAGAGTCACATTTTATGATCGAACATGCGGCTAAGAATGATCCTAATTATTTCATTCAAAGAACAGCAACAGATTTTGAAACTGATGTTTTTGATTCCTTATGTGCAGCGGCCAAAGGTACTGATTTTGACAAAACAATTCATTTGATATCAGGACACAAATTTCCAGATATTGTTGTAAGAAATTTTTATGGGGTTGAGGTGAAAACGACCAAACAAAATTATTGGAAAAGCACTGGAAATAGCGTGCTTGAGTCAACACGTGTTGAAAATGTCGAACGAATTTACATATATTTCGCAAAGCTAACTGATCCTATTGGATTCAAATATCGCCTTTACCAAGACTGCCTCTATGATATAGCTGTAACTCATTCTCCACGCTACTTAATTGATATGGAGCTAACTGCTGGCGACAGTATTTTTGATAAAATCGGCATGAGTTACGATGAATTAAGAACTAAAGACAATCCCATAAGACCATTTGTTGATTATTACCGGTCAATATCTAAACGAGGAGAAGAACCCTGGTGGATGGATAGCGGAGAAACACCTGAGGTCTTATTGAAACCGACAGTTTCGTTATGGAGTAATTTGCCTCCAGATGAGCAAGCGACACTGAGAAATGAGGCAATGGTAAGGTTCCCAGAAGTTTTTGGTAGGAGCAGCTCTAAATATCAAAATTTAGCTTCTTGGTTAGCAGCACGCCATGGAATTGTTGATTCATCCTTGAGGGACAGATTTTCTGCTGGTGGAAAAATTGATCTCGAAATTGGTAATCGTCTTTATAGTAAGTTGCCACGAGTATTTTTTCATCTGAAAAACAACGCTAGCGAAATAATTGCCGCTGTTAAAAGATTATCGCCAGAAGAGGCCAAATATTATTGGAATTTGCCTTTTAAACCTACTACTGCTGAAAATAAAATTCTAGAGTGGTCTAAGAAGCTTGTTTTCTATTCAAATCAACAATTCTATGACACTGAGGAATTTATTGTTCACGTGCTGGGGGTGTCTCTTCCAGAGAAAGACTGTCCCCGTGAGATTAGAGAGCGGTTGGCACATTATAAGATTAATGAGTAATGGCTAAAAAAATTAACAATTTTCTTGGTCGAAACCTCAGCAAAAAGCGTGAGCCAGATAAAATCTCTAGAGCTAAACGATCCTCTGTCATGTCGAAAATTCGGTCGAGAGGAACTAAATTTGAGAAGGATTTCCTAGAAAAACTAAAAACCAAGACCAGAAAAAGATACAGATTAAACGTAAAGGAATTAAAAGGAAAACCGGACATCGTTTTCGACAGATACAAACTTTGCGTTTTTCTGGACAGCGATTTTTGGCATGGCTGGCAATATCCAAGATGGAAACATCTTTTAAAGAATGATTTTTGGCGGAATAAGATAGAGGCAAATAGAGCAAGAGACAAAAAGAATACTGTTTGGTTACGGCGTAATGGATGGACGGTATTAAGAATTTGGGAGCATAATATTAAAAAAGATGTGGGTACTGAGATTGGCAAGATATTGGAAAAACTAGAAAAGAGCTGACAATCACATGTGTGGACAGTAGCAAATGGGGTTGGGTCAAGCTAACAGCGAAAATTATAAAGAATTCTGAATTTAGAAAAACGTGACTAGTTGTTATCATAAGTCCACATTTGCGGTCTTGGCTTCAAAGCAGGGAAGCTAGCAATTCGGAACAATTCAGCTTAAAGATACAAAACCAATCACAAACCAAAATATTCTTCGGACACCTAACAGATGTTCACATTGTATGATCAGAGAAAGGATCAACCATGCTGACAGGTATCCACATTCTTTTGACATACAGATGCAATCTTGAGTGTGACCACTGTTTCCTTTATTCTGGTCCGAATGCGAAAGGTGTAATGACATTGCCACAGATTCGCTGTGTGCTTGATGAAGCGCGGAAAATCGGCAGCGTGGAATGGATATACTTCGAAGGAGGAGAACCGTTTCTTTTTTATCCGTCAATGCTTGAAGGGATCAGGCTTGCTCGGGATATGGGATTTAAGGTTGGGATAGTGACCAACGCATACGGTGCGGTTTCTAAAGAAGATGGTGAGGTCTGGTTCCGGCCTCTGGCAAACCTCGGGGTGGCATGCATCAGCATCAGTGACGATTCATTTCACTATGGGGAGGGCAGCAGCCCGGCTAAACAGGGACTGGCGGCGGCACGCAGGCTCGGCATCCCGACGGGTCCCATTAGTATTCAGAAGCCCTTTGTTGAAGCTGCGCCCGGTCAGGGCCAGGACAGGGGCACCCCTGT
>CAYUGX010000386.1:0-3634 GCA_964444375.1 uncultured Porphyromonadaceae bacterium
ATATTGAAGTTTTGCCCATGAATACCTCGAAAGTGATCTTGTGGATCGATATCAAAGGCCGATATCCAGGTATAATATATGGTAGTATACTGAATATTCGGTTCGTTTTTATCAATAAAGCAGTATGCCCCATCACCACCGCTGATTCTGAAATTACGGTTTGGGACTTCGCCTGGCAGATACATCAATGTACCGTTATCTTGTAAACCTCCGAGGTAATAATCGGTTCCTGCTTCAGGGTGGATGGCACAGGAATAATACTGAAGGGTATTGTACTGAAAATTTCGTTCATTGAAAACCGGTGAATCACTTTGGGCCTGATTGCTCTCAAATACTCCTCCATCAGTGGCAATATACATGCTAGACGGATTGCCAGGCCAAAACATGATTTGATGAATATCGGCATGAACATATCGAGCACCTTGCTCTTCAGAACCAGGAGCCCAGAATGTCATTTGCTGCCAGTTGTCACCAGCATCGACTGAGCGCCACACATCCAGGCCACCAATCCACACCACATCAGGATCCACTGGATCAACTGAGGCGGCCAGCGCATGCCACGATAAATAGGCGAAGGTGTTAAACTGATCACGCATCGGTATGTTGGGTCGATCAATCCAACTTTCTCCTTTATCATTAGATTGTAGAATGAGGCCACAATCGTACCCAATGAAGCCATCTCCCCGATCATATCCGGTTGAGATCAAAGCATAGAGCCGGTCTGGATCTGAAGGAGCAGTTGCCAAAACCACACGTCCGGGAAAATTGAAGACTCGCTGACTATTCTTGATGGTCAGGTCGCTACTTATCGCATCATAATAGTTTGAGTTAACCGTCCAATCCAGTCCATCATCCGAAAACATCAGACACGATGCACCGTGACGGTCTTCACCATGATACGTGGTACCAACAAAAATTCGCTGACCATCAGAGGAAAGAGCAATATCGCTCGGAGCGTAGGCTCTATCGGTTCCAGGTATCTGGGGCAAAACCTGTTCCCATGATTGGCCGCCATCGCTTGATCGATAGAGACCATCTCCAGGCTCACTCTCATGAAGCTTACCTTTATAGATACCCGAAACAACACCCGCATAGATAACACTTTGCCCGTTCTCATCCCGAATCAACAAGTCAGTCACATAGGCCCAGTCGGCGGTGGATTCCAATGCTTGCCAGCTTTGACCTCCATCAGGCGATTTAAGTAAACCTATTCCTCGGGTCGAAGACTCCCGGTAAATGATCAGAGCGGTTTGACTTTCACCGGTTCCCAGGTAAATGTGCTGGCTATTGTTCGGATCTGCAGCCATGCAGCTAACTGACAGGTTGGGCCAAAAGTCATCAACCGGATTCCAGGGAGCATTTTGTGTGGGATCATCACAAACCCACAGTCCTCCGGTCACTGATCCAGCAAAGAGACGTTTTCCGGCTGGATCATTAGGGTCTGGTAATAGAACACGTGTTCTACCTCCCATGTTGGCCGGGCTCGACTGCCAACTTAATGATTGTGCAGACTTAAAACGCTCAAGCGTTTTGGTTTGCAAATAGGCAGTTCTCAAGCGTTCGGCAGGCACCCGCTCTAGGCTAGGGTCAACGGTCTTGCGAAAATCAGCGTAGGCGGCCTTATCGGGCCGGTCGAAGCCTGGATTTTTCTCATTGGGATTCATCAGGTCTCCAGGAAAGTCCTGGGCTGATGTAAGAAGCAAATTGTCGAGTTTGTAACGTGCTTCTTTCTGTTCATTCATTGGCCTGAAAATCAAAGACAGGCCCGCCACAACGCAGATGGCAAATAATAAATAATAGTTCCTTTTCTTCATACTGATTGCTTTAAATGAAACAAAATAGGTTCGGCGGGCTATTGATCACTTAATCAACAGTATGAAGATATGGATGACAAGTACGTTTTAATGAACCAATCATCAAGCGGTTCAACGCACTTGTAAAAAAACTTTTGGGTGAGTTTTACCTTAAACGATACCAGAGAAACCCATAAACGCCATGGCTAACAAGCCAGCAACAACCAAAGCGATGGGTACTCCTCGCATTCCTTTGGGTACATTCATCAGGTCGAGTTGTTCACGCAATCCGGCGAAAACAATCAAAGCTAATCCAAATCCAATGGCATTGGCAATCGAGTAAACTACCCCCTCCATCAGCGTATATTCGTTCTGTACGGCTAAAACAGCGACACCTAAAATCGCACAATTGGTTGTGATGAGTGGCAAGAATACCCCCAGGGCCTGATATAATGGTGGTGATATTTTCTTCAGGATAATTTCAACCATCTGAACCAGTGAAGCAATGACCAAAATGAAAGTCACTGTTTGCATAAACCCGATGTTGAACTGATCGAGCACGTATTTTTGAAGCATCCAGGTAACAATGGTCGCCAATACCATCACGAAAGTCACGGCACCAGTCATACCAACAGCTGTACTCACCTTATTGGAAACACCGATAAACGGACAAATACCAAGAAAGCGATTGAGCACAATGTTATTAACGAAGATGGCTCCTATGATTATAATAATGTAATTCATGATTCAACTTCTTTAATTGTCCTATTTCGATTTTGACATCCGATTAATCACCGCGATGAGATAGCCCAGAGCAATAAAGGCACCAGGTGACAACACAAATAGTAACAAGGTACTGGCATCATCAGAAACAAACTTAATATCGAAGATGCTACCGTTTCCCAGAATTTCACGAGCTGCACCAAGCAAGGTTAGTGCAAAGGCAAAACCCAAACCCATCCCCAGTCCATCAATGACTGATGAAACCAAGTTGTTTTTTGAAGCAAAGGCTTCAGCACGACCCAATATCAGGCAGTTCACCACAATCAGGGGAATAAACAGTCCCAGTGCCTTGAATAAACTCGGCACAAAGGCTTCCATGGTCAGTTCAACGATTGTTACAAAAGAGGCAATGACCACAATAAAAACAGGTATTCTAACCTTATCGGGTATCACACCTTTTATGAGTGATATAACCAGGTTTGACATCACTAAAACAAAGGTTGTCGCGAGGCCCATACCCAGACCATTAATGGCTGAACTGGTTACTCCCAAAGTCGGACACAAACCGAGAAGCAGCACAAATACAGCATTCTCTTTTATGAATCCTTTACTGAAGTTTTTCCATTGATTCATTTCTGACCTCCTTTCATGTAGGCATCATAAGCCCGTTGGATCGCATCGCAATAGGCTCTTGAAGTAATTGTTGAAGCGGTAATTGCATCGATTATACCACCGTCTTTGGTAACTTTTAGGTTGATCGAACCCGGATCCTGGTTAATAAACTGATCCTGGAACTTTGGCTCATCCATTTTAGTACCCAGACCAGGTGTCTCAGCATGGTCAAGGGATTTAGAATGAACGATTTTACCTGCCGGATCAAATCCTACCATTATTTTTATTTCTCCACTGAATCCCATCTTAGTCAGGGTACTGATAGCTGTTCCGACAAGCGCTCCGTCCATTTTCGCTGGATAGCATTCCAGATCGCCAAGATCCGATGACATGATGTACATCTCATCACTTGGATTATTATTAAACTCAGGAACAACCAGGGCCACAGCATCTAACTTGGCTTTCAGTTTAGCCTGTGCGATAGGTTCTTTGGTGTATTCGTACAC
>CAYUGX010000387.1:0-271 GCA_964444375.1 uncultured Porphyromonadaceae bacterium
GTGATCCTGTGTTTCGAATACATCTTGCTGTTTCCGCCAGGTGCCTTTAGCTGATTGTCCCGATTGCTCATCCAGATCGTGGATTATTTTACCGTTAATCTCCATAATTCATGATTTGAAACACGAAAATAACAAAAAGTGAACAGTGAACAGCAAACAATAGCCGTTGCGAGGATAATTTCCTCAAAATGGCACTTTTTTCATAAGTGACATCATTTCCGAGAAAACAATCCTCTCCTCTAGTCTCTCGTTTCTCGTCTCTCGTTTCCGT
>CAYUGX010000387.1:281-3625 GCA_964444375.1 uncultured Porphyromonadaceae bacterium
ATTATTCACTATCTCCGCTCTGTGCTATCGTATCTCTTCTCTCGTCTCTCGTTTCTCGTCTCTCGTCTCTCGTCTCTCGTCTCTCTCTTTACTTCCCTCCAATCATCATCTCCTTAACTCTGAACGTTGGAGCCGCAAATGATTTGTTGAGGTCTGCATCGTTCCCCATCATGTCAATGGCATTCAGAATTTCGTCGGCTGTACCACCAATAGTCAGACCTTTTACAGGGTGTTTCTTTTTGCCGTTTTCGATCCAGAAGCCGGAGGCACCGCCGCTAAAGTTTCCACTAACGGGATCAATTCCATATCCGGTGACTCCAGTGACCAAAAGACCCGTTTCAGTTGCAGCGATGATTTCATCCGGTGAGTGCTCACCAACCTGTATCAGCAGGTTATGGTTGCCAATCCCGGGTAGGCTAGAGAAGCCACCTCGACTGGCATTACCGGTGCTTTGTTCACCTGCCCGTTTGGCAGCAATAGTATTGTATGTAAATCCTTTGACCACTCCTTTGTCAACCAATATTCTTTTCTGTGTAGGTACACCCTCGCCATCAAAGGGAGCACTACCCATGCCTTTAGCCCGTGTTCCATCATCGATGATGGTCAGTAATTTACTGGCAAATGATTGATTCATTTTATCCTTCAAAAAACTGGCTCCCTGGAGTACCCGTTCTCCGTTTAATGCGGCGAGTATACCTCCGATCAAAGAACCGGCTGCCGAGGTGTCAAAAATTACTGCTGCACGCTGCGTAGGTACCATGATCGGATCAATCAAAGAAGCGGCTTTGTCAGCGGCTTTTTTTGCGATCTTTTCCAAAGGATCCAGGTCTTTGAAAAAGCGTCTCGAGGAGTACTCTCCTCCTGTGTTCTTTTGCTCATCCTTTTCAGCAACCACACTCACCCCAATGCTGCAACCAGCAGATTTATAACTCTTTGATAATCCATTGGAATTGGCAATAAACACCTCGCCTTCTCCTTCACCATAACCCGATCCTGAACTCTTAGCAATTCTGGGATCGTCGAGGGCCAATTTTTCAACCAACAGCGCCATGTCAATTTTCTTCTCCATAGGTATTTTAGCAATCTCAGGATCATAGAGGCCTTCAATTGTCGGATCAGCTGAGTCATCCGGTAGTATATTATTCTCGTCAGCTGTGGTCAGTTTAGCAAATTCTATGGCTCGCTTCAAGGTTTTTTCTAGCGATTTAGTCTCAAGATCATTGCTGTGGCTGAAACCCATCCGGCCCCCAACAATGACCCGAAAGCCAATACCAGCAGTTGCAGCTTCTTCAATTGTTTCAATTTCGCCGTTGAGTACCTGGATCGATAAATTTCGTCCCGTCTCAAGGTATACCTCAGCGGCGTCGGCACCAAAACGCAGGGCCTTGTCAACTAGATCTGTAGTTAATTTTGTATAATTCATTTTGATTGTTTTCAGTTAACCGTAGGAGCCACACGGCCGTGTGGCTACATTATTGTTTTTATCTTGACCCGCCTACATTTATTCCCCTAATTCGGACAGTGGGCTGGCCGGCGTCGACTTCGGCCATTTGGCCTTTTCCGCAAATTCCCGGACCAAAATCCAGGTCATTACCGACTGCATCGATGTTTGAGATAACATCAAGGCAAGATCCGATTAAGGTAGCTCCTTTAATGGGCTTCGTTTTCTTTCCGTTTTCAACCATATAGGCTTCACGACAAGTAAAATTGAATACTCCGGTTACCGGATTTACGCTACCACCACTCAGGCTTTGTACATAGATGCCTTTTTTGGTCGATGCAAGTATATCAGCTGGATCTGATTCACCCTGATCAATGAAAGTATTGGTCATTCTGGGGATGGGAATGTATCTGAATGACTCTCGGCGACCATTTCCGG
Organism: uncultured Porphyromonadaceae bacterium; assembly: GCA_964444375.1. GTDB lineage: Bacteria > Bacteroidota > Bacteroidia > Bacteroidales > UBA12481 > JABHCC01. The sequence goes on from CAYUGX010000387.1 coordinate 2,161, forward strand.
TTCGCTCCATATCGAGTTGTTTGGCACTGAGTACGTCGGTCATGTACCCTTTCAATACGCCATTTTCAATCAATACATTCCGCTTGGCTTGTGTTCCTTCATCATCAAAATTAATGGTTCCTCGCGCATTTTTGATTGAGCCATCGTCAACCATGGTAAAGACATCACTGGCCACTTTTTGACCTAGTTTTCCGGTAAAGGCTCCAATCCCTTTGGCAATATTATCAGCCTCCAATGGATGTCCGACAGCCTCATGAACCAAAACACCTCCCCAACCATTCATCATGATCACATCCATCATTCCAGCAGGAGCTGCTTCGGCATCCAGCATGGCAATGGCTTCACGTGCTGCACGTTCTGCAACCATTTCAGGGGTAGTTTCGTTGAACATTTCAAAACCAGCGTGCTTACTTAAGCGTTCACGCGACATGTGTCGGGCATTACCATCATCACTCATGGTTTGAACGATGAAGAACATCAATGGATTTTCGTCGCGCAGGTATACGCCTTCAGAATTCGCAATTACACGGCCTCGAATTTCATCGTAATAATTGACCATGGCCATCTTGATTCGTGAATCATAGTCCATGGCAGCCTGATCAGCCCGTTTCATCATTTCAATGCGTTGCTCGTCGGCAATTTCAGCCAGTGGTTGCTGAATGGTAATAAATGAAGATCTATCGGGAGTGGTCAGGTCGACCGGGGTGATTGTGGTTCCTGAAGTAGCCACATAGGAAGCCACCTCTGCGGCTCGCAACAGTTTCTCTTCTGTGATTTCATCGGTGTAGGCATAGCCTGTTTTATTCCCAGAAATCACACGCACACCGGCGCCTTGGGCAATGCCATACAGTCCGTTCTTGAACTTCGATTCCTCCATCACAATTTGCCTTGAGATGCGGTTCTCCAGGTATACATCAGCAAAGTCACCTCCCTTTTGCAATGCCTTGGCAATGACCTTTTTCAAAATTGACTGATCCAGATCAAGTCCGGTAGTTCCACTGATACCTCCTGGTCCACAAGAGATTAGATTGGTGAGCAAAGCCGGGGTGGCAGCCATCACCAATCCACCTTTCATGCTCATCTTTAGGAAATCCCGACGCGGAATATCGCGTACACTATGTTGTTTCATGCTTTATGATAAGTTTAGTTGATCACGAAAGTTAGAAAAAATGTAAGTTAATAAAGGTTAATGCGGGTTAAAACAGGTTAACCGAGGGTTTCTTTTTTATTGTTATCGCGGCGGTGATAATTTTCTCAAAATGGCACTTTTTACAAAAGTGACATCATTTTCGAGGAAACAATCACCTCCGCTAGCGTTTTCGTCGCTCGTCTTTCGCCTCTCGTCTCTCGTCTCTCGCCTCTCGCCTCTCGTCTTTCGCCTCTCGCCTCTCGCCTCTCGTCTTTCGCCTCTTGTGTCGTCCTAAAATAAGTTTACAGGTTTACTGTTTGTTTTTTAGTCGATACT
>CAYUGX010000388.1:0-3622 GCA_964444375.1 uncultured Porphyromonadaceae bacterium
ATGGTCGTTGTCTATTGATTCCCATATGAGTTCTACAGTTGTTATAATAGTTGAAATAATCACGAAGGCCAATGTTCAGTTCAGTTCTGTTTTCAGTTGGATTAAGATAAACATATTCACGCTTCAGTGTACGCCAGAATCTCTCGATCCAGATATTATCCAGACAACGGCCTCATCCATCTATACTGATTATTATTTCTTGATCTTTCAAATAGCTAATCCATCCCTCATTGGTAAACTGCACACCTTGATCAGAATTGATAATATCTGGTTTTCCCTGGTCAGATATGGCTTGCTGAAGAACTTTCAAGCTGTGAGCTGCATCCAGAGAATTAGAAAGGCCCCAACCAACAATATAGCGGCTGTAAACATCAATAATGGCCGTCAGGTACCTAAATCCTTTTTGCATCGGGATATAGGTAATGTCGATACACCAGACATGGTTAGAATGAGTAATTTCCAGGTTGCGCAGTTTGTAAGAATGGATATATCTGGCCAGCCCAAGTTTACTCAAATTGCGCTGTGGGTATATTGCCATCAGCCCCATCTTGCGCAAAAGTCTTCTGACTCGCTTGGGACCAACAACAAAACCGAGTGCCAGCAAAAAGTCAACCATGCTTTCAACACCTTTGTTGGGATGTTCAAGGTATTCCTCGTCCATCAATCGCATTATTTCGAGATTTTCAGGCTTTTCTCCCACTGGTTTGTAATAATAACTGCTCCTGGTTACTCCAAGAAGATCGCACTGACGGCGAATACTAATCTCAGATTGGGGATTGATTATTTCTTTGAGGTCCTCTTTATCCCCAATTGCTCTTAGGCCCTCTTGCAAAAATCCACTTCAACCTCCAACCTGCCGATTTTCTCATATAGCGCTTTCTCATGCTTTTCAGCTTCCTCATCTGGGGCTTTGGTTGTGAAGATCTCTGAACTTCTGCTCAGAAATTCTCGTTTCTAATTCGAAATTATTTGCGGAGCAACATCAAATCGTTTCGATAATTCACTCAAAGTTTCAACTTCTTTGATGGCCTCAATTGCTACTTTTGCTTTAAACTTTGCTGTGTACTTATTTCTTGTCTTTTTCATGACGGTTAAATTTAATCATTATATTAAACTTAACCAGTGGTCCTATTTTCAGCGAGTATTATACCAAAGCAAACACCTGTTCTTGTTATGGCCGAAACCAAAACCTCTAAATCTCACAAGAAGGACCGGCCAGCCTACTCTTGCAAGAACTTCAAACTCATGGTCATGGAGGATCAAACCAGTGAAACGATTAACAGTATTGACCATAAAACCTGAATCCAAATACTCCTATGAAGACTGATAATGCAAGAGATTTTAGCAAATTGGGTCAGGTTGTTCGCACTCATAAGGCCAAGACAATCAATCCCAAAGAGGCTGGCAAAGAGCTCCCTTGGGTTCATATTGCTATTAGCAATGCTATAAGATGTATGTTGATGCCTACCATCATGTTGACGACAAATATTTACAGAACTACCTGAAAGAATACGCATACAAGTTGAATCGAAGATATTTCGGAGATAAACTCTTTGAGAAACTACTAATCGCCTGTATTTCTTTTAGTTGATTCATTTAGGTAATAGAAAAAGGATAATCATAAAATTCATTGTTTAATGGCCTGTATAAAAATTCCACTGGTCTGCATCTCATCATCAGTCAGATGTTTCCATTCCCGAGCCAACTTTGTTCTTGATATTCCATTAACTTCTTTTCTAGTTTTAAGATGAACACATTCAAAACCGGCATCTTCAATATATTTGACATGTGTCGAATAAGGTTGGCGGTTTATGAGAAAGGGACGCTTACCCATCATCAACTTCCATACAATGCCAGATATGCCCCAATGTCCATTCCATTTTTTTGTTAGTTTATGTGACCTGAAATCAATCTGGTGAGACATAAAGCCTCCTTTGGCTATGACTTCATTCATAAATGCGTAGGAAGGCTCTAGATTTGCTACATGTTCCATTACAGAATGTGAGATTACAAGATCGGCACATTCTTTATAGGCACTAATATTAGGAGTATCTCCCTGAACAATATACGAAATCTCAATACCCCCATGCTTTCCACCTTTTTTCAACGCCAATTTAATATCATTGATTCTTTTTTCATCAAGGTTCTTTTTAAGTATTTCGTCACTTAGTAGTTGATCAGGAAATCCGTTTTTTCCCAAATATTGAGAGTAATCAGGCCATCCACCAGACTTTAACTCTTTCTGTTCTTTAAAAAAAAGAACAAGCTGATCGAGCAATTGTATATTCTTTTCCAAATCGGTGAAAGGTACAACATCATAGGCAATGTAACGACTGGCGCCACTTAAAATCGCAGCTATCCCAAGGCCTAACGTATTGCCTGGTCCTATTTCAATAACAGTATCTATTTTCTTATTGAAATAATGAGTCTGGTTCAAAAAAATGAAATGCTTAAACCAGACTCCGTAACAATAAGTTGCGACATCCAAATGCGATGGGCTTTGTAAGGATGAATATTTATTTATTATTGGCACATAGCTTAATATACCTTTTAAAAAAGATTTTATCATTGATCTATTTTTTTCTTAAATGATTGTCCGTATTTAATAACATGACCGTAAAATAGGTTACATTCACAGGGTATAATTTGGCTTCAAATTGATGATTATGAAGCTTATAGATTTTATTCAGCACTTTCCCGATGAGCAGTCTTGCCGAGATGCCTTCAGGGATTATCGACTCAAAGAGGGTCTTCAGTGCAGAAAATGCGGCGGTACTAAACACTACTGAATGAAAAGCATAGAGCAGTTTCAATGCAAGGAATGCCGGACCAGGATCACTCTTCGTAAGGGAACAGTCATGGAAGACTCGAACCCTCCTTTCCAAACCTGGTTTATTGCCATTCATCTGATGACCTCTGTGAAAAAGCCTATCTCTGCGATAGAAATGCAACGTCAACTGGGGTATAAACGATATGAACCAATTTGGTATATGATGCAAAAGATCCGTTCGGCTATGGGGGCTCGGGATGAGAGCAGAATATCGTCCGGTATGGTTGAAATAGACGAAGGATTCTTTACTACCGTTGAGTCTGAGAAAAGAGGGAATAGAAACCCGAAGCTTAAAAGAGGTCGTAGAAGTCAAAAGCAATCTCCTGTTCTTGTTATGGCCGAAACCAAAACCTCTAAATCTCGCAAGAAGGGCCGGCCAGGCTACTCTGGCAAGAACTTCAAACTCATGGTCATGGAGGATCAAACCAGTGAAACGATTAACAGTATTGACCATAAAACCTGAATCCAAATACTCCTATGAAGACTGATAATGCAAGAGATTTTAGCAAATTGGGTCAGGTTGTTCGCACTCATAAGGCCAAGACAATCAAGCCCAAAGAGGCTGGCAAAGAGCTCCCTTGGGTTCATATTGCTATTGGCAGTGCTAAAAGATGTATGTTGAGTGCCTACCATCATGTTGACGACAAATATTTACAGAACTACCTGAATGAATACGCATACACGTTGAATCGAAGAAACTTCGGAGATAAACTCTTTGAGAAACTACTAATCGCCTGTATCTCTTTTGGTTGGTTCATTTAGGTAATTGAAAACTTATAATCATATTCTTTT
>CAYUGX010000389.1:0-215 GCA_964444375.1 uncultured Porphyromonadaceae bacterium
ACAAAAAGGAAAGGACCGAACTTCAATATGTCTGATAAAGCCCGAAAAGTTAGGTTATTTGATACCTATTCAAAAAATCTTCAGTTCATTAGGAATCATCCTAAAATCCAACTTGATCCAGATTTTGAAGAAGGAGTAGTTTGTCCACAGTGCTTCAGATACTTTGGAAGATCAGCATTAGAGCCTTTTACAGACAACAAATATCTAACTCTGGA
>CAYUGX010000389.1:225-3611 GCA_964444375.1 uncultured Porphyromonadaceae bacterium
GTGGTAGCGTTTTTTATCCTTGGGTGGTACTGGTTTTTGCCCTCGTTAAAAAAATCCTTAAAGGGAAGATCAGATACAATACTAACATGTAAAGAATGCAATAGCTCATCCGGATATAAATTAGATATTGACCTAAAGAAGGAGCAGGATATTTTTGAGTTTTTCAGCATGATTCCTGACAGTAAAATGGATACCGAAATAACAATTAATGGTGAAATCAAAACAAGAGGGATAACTAAGATTTCAGATAGTAGAACAGTACAACTTCATCTTGACAAATTCCGAACAGATCCTGCTGAGTTCGATAAACTCGAAGAAAAATTAAAATCTGGGATGCTCACTCCTGATTTCAATATAAAGTTTCAAGGCTTCAGAAAACGTAGACCAGAAATTGCATTGTTGAGGATTGCATATCTTCTTGCTTTTAGCAAGTTTGGATATGGTTTTTTGATTAATCCAGGTCTTTATAAAGTACGAGAACAGATTAACAATCCTGATAGAGAAGTGATGTCTCACTTCGGAGGTATTATTGGTTCCTTCGATAAGGTTCCTGATGGCCACTATTTGCTTACTTTACCAAAAGAATTGAAGAGTTTCCTTGTGATTTTCACAATTAAAAATCGAAAACACTTGTTTCTATTACCTGGACCGAATAGCCCTGGTTTTGGCATATATGATTATATGAATACGCTTTCTATTAAGAATCAAAACATTGACTTCCATATTAAACATATTACTGATGCTCCTTTCTTGACACAAGAGGAATATGCATTTAGTACAATTGACTTATTTGAAACCTCTGAGTATTAATCGAAAGAATCGATTGTTTATTCAGCCGTAAGGGGAAATAAAAATAGAATTTACTGTCCAGAAAAAGCCACTATAAATACAGGAAACCTTTCATATTCTTGCTATCAAGGTTTATACGGTCCTGACGGAACTCAAAAATAAATCAAGGCAACAGTAGGTTATAAATAATATCTTAGGAAGGATTTTGGCACCATCTATCAAAAATGACCTGTAAATATATGATTTACAGGTCATTCTAAAATACATTGTCGGGATAGTGGAACTAACTTGAAGAACAGATTTCCTATTGTTTATGTGGCAGATTTTGGCGATTTCTGTGGCAATATTTGTGGCAGAAAACAAAAAACCCCCTGAAAATCAGGAGGTTTTAAGTCACTATGCGCAGTCCGTAGGGGAGTCGTGTTTTCCGTTGCAAACGGCAGAAAATCTGCAACTTGCTTACAATGAGGGAATTTGTTGGTTGTTAATCGGTTGCGAATACTGGTTGCGAACTTCAGTACTGATTTTACTATGTGCAGGATTTATTAAGGAGAGGCATGATTGTGAAACAGTCGACCGTCTAATATGAATAGAAAGTATACGAGTAAAGTTGCTAATGATGATAGAAACAATTAAATTTGTATTGCTATGGACAGGCAGATATTGAAAGAAGTATTAATAGATCAGAGAGCTTTAAGTTTAAAGCCGGATGATGTAAGGCGTTATAAGCCGATTACAGAAGATAGTGAGATTTTTGTATTGTCTGGAGTCAGACGATGTGGAAAATCTACACTGTTACATGAAATCAGATCAACACAGAACGAATCGGATTATTTCTTCAATTTTGATGATGAACGAGTATTGAAATTCACAGTTAATGATTTTCAAATTCTAACTGAATTATTCATTGAGCTTTTTGGTACGCAGAACACCTACTATTTTGACGAGATTCAAAATATAGAAGGGTGGGAACGATACATCAGGCGACTCAGGGATTATGGTAGTAAGGTGTTTATTACTGGTTCAAATGCTTCGATGTTAAGCCGGGAATTAGGGACTCACTTAACTGGAAGGTATGTTAGAAAAGAACTATTCCCCTTTTCTTTCAAGGAGTTTCTAAGGTTTAAAGGTGTCGATCATCCGAAAACAGGATTATTGTCAACAAATGAAAAGTCCTTGATAAAAGGGCAGTTCAATGTATACTTTGAATCTGGTGGATTTCCGGCATACCTTAAGTCAGGTAATAAGGAATATCTTAAGTCACTTTATGAAAGTATATTGTATAGGGATGTAATGGTGCGAAATAACCTTACAAATGAAAAAGAACTGTTGGAGCTGGTTTATTATTTTTCCAGCAATGTAGGTAAACTCATGTCGTATAATAGTTTAGCAAAGGTAGTCGGAGTAAAAAACGCTAGTACTATAAGTAATTATATTGCCTTTTTACAGGATAGTTATTTGATCTTTATGGTAAATAAGTATGATGTATCATTGAAGAAGCAAATGCAAAATGCAAAAAAGGGATACCTTATAGATTTAGGTTTGCTTAGAACGCTTGCATTTCATCATACAGAGGACAATGGTCGATTGTTGGAAAATCTGGTTTTTCTTGAACTTAAGCGGAGAGGTAAAGAGATCTATTACCACAATCAGAAAAGGGAATGTGATTTTGTAATTAAGGAAAAAACAAAAATCGTAGAAGCAATACAAGTTTCCTGGAGTATCGAAGATGAATTTACATACAAAAGGGAAATGGCCGGTCTTTTGGATGCTGTGAATACTAATGGACTAAAAGAAGGCTTAATACTTACCGAAACAATGGATCGTGAAATTGAAGTGGAAGGAGTGAGAGTCAGAGTTAAACCAGTATGGAAGTGGATGTTGGAATAAATCAAACTTAAATCGTGATCTTCATTCAATAATGTTTTTCTACATGATCTTAAGGTTGTTACACAATGAAATATTAACAAAAAAACATCACTTTCAGGATGAAAAATACAAAGAGGAAATTGAAAGGCCAATCAAGAGTTGTGAAGTATTCATTTACAGGCAATAATATCACAAAGTATTCAGGCCTTAATACTGTAGCAAAGTATATGAACAAACAAGGCATTGTAAAATCGATTAGTATCTTATTCCCAACTGAGTGGCATAGTGCGACAAAGTTTGGGGTGACCCAGGTTTTGATTTCAATTGCTATGTCCTCTTTTTTTGGGATAAACCGCATTTGCAAAATAGCCTCGTTTACAGGGGATGGTTTGGTTCGTGCTGTGCTAAAATTGGATAAAAAATCAGTATGAAACGAACATGTAAAATTATTCATACCCGTGATGATGATTAAAATACATGTGAGTTCCATACGACACTATTAAGAACAGACAATTTTAATCGTATGAAAAAAGATAAAACTAACATATCTCGTAGGGAATTTTTAAAAGTTACTGGGGGCACTTCAGTGGCAATGTTATGTGCTCCTGTCTTAGCAGGCAGTATTTTCAAAAATGAACATGCCCTGTTTGAAAATGATACTGTGCCGGTATTAAAAAAGTGTGATGTAGTAGTTGTCGGTGGTGGTTTTGCCGGAGTTTCTGCGGCTA
>CAYUGX010000390.1:0-3581 GCA_964444375.1 uncultured Porphyromonadaceae bacterium
TTCCCTGCTTCCCTGCTTCCCTGCTTCCCTGCTTCCCTGCTTCCCTGCTTCCCTGATTTCCCAAATATCCCCACAACAATCTCAGCTCCCTTCACTATCTTTACAAAAACCATTAACCAATATCATGAGACTAATCAAGCTTTTTACTCTTCTCACATTCTGCATATTACTAGCATCTTGCATCAAGGAGGTCATTTTCCCTGGCCAGGTCAATGGTACAATAAAGGCTTTTATGAGCGACCAGGGTGTCGCAGATATTACTGTGTATCTGGTTGACTTAGACTTCGAAATTGATTCCTTAAATTTCAATAACAAAGGAGCTTTTATTGATTCAACTACAACCGATGCCAATGGATTTTTTCAGTTTCTGGGACTTGATCCGGGTAATTATGGAGTTCTAATCATTCCTTTACGAGACAAATTCATACTGGCTGACGATACTGATTCAGATACGTTTGAAATTGTCAATGGAGAAAGCTTTACAATCAATTTTGAAAGTGAAGCGCCCAATGTACAAGGAGGGGGTTTTGAAATCATCATTCGATTCTCCAGCGAGAATTCTGTCAGAGATGCCCAATGGGTTACTGTTGATCGCAAAGAATGGGCATGGTTTGTACCCTACTGGAATGAGGTTGACACCTATCAAACCGAAGACGAAGACGACTGGACAGAAGGTCGCACTTTCAGAGAAAAGTTTCCCTGGGGTTATACAGCCCTGGCTTATACTTTATCCAATGAATTTTTGTTCCAAGTAGCTGATCTTTCCTTTAAAATCTCGTTCCCATTGGGCTCAACACCATCCAGTAGTGAGTGGCAATACGACATTCTGAGCTATGAGTTAACGCGGATTAATTAATCCGTATTTTAGCCGAATGATCTTTGAGAAGTCATTGCGGTGGTTTGGGGATTCAGATCCGATCAGTTTACCCGAAATTAAGCAAGCTGGTGCTGAGGCAGTTGTAACGGCATTGCATCATATGTCGAATGGTTCAGTGTGGCCAATTGATGAGATTCAACCTATTCTGGATCAAATTCAAAATGCAGGCCTTCGCTGGCACGTGGTAGAGAGTTTACCTGTTCACGATGCCATCAAACGGGGGATCCCCGAGCGAGATGGCTTGATTAAAAACTATATTCAATCGATGCGTAACCTGGCTAGCTGCGGTATCGATACCATTTGCTATAATTTCATGCCGGTTCTGGATTGGGTACGAACCGATATCCACTATCAAACCCCTGAAGGGGCTGAGTCGATGCTGTTTGATTATACCACATTTGCTGCTTTCGACATCCACATTTTAAAGCGTCTAAATGCCAAAGACAATTATCCGAAGGCCATTGTAAATCAGGCCCAGATATTCTACAATCACCTACCGGATGAAAAAGCCCGTGAACTCGCCCACACCATCATTGTAGAAACACAAGGCTTCATAGATGGATTCTCGGGCGCCAGTCACGAAGATTACCTGGAAGGATTTCGAAACTATCTGGCTCTTTATCATGACATTGACAGTAAGCTGCTGCGTGAAAACCTGGGCTATTTTCTTGATCAGATTATACCAGTTGCTGAAGAATGCGGACTCAAAATGGCCATTCATGCCGATGATCCAGCCTTTCCGGTACTGGGTTTACCCAGGATAGTAAGCACTTTAGAAGATCTGGAATGGATTTTCAATCGTCAAAACAGCGTTAATAACGGACTCACCTTCTGCAGTGGATCTCTCGGCAGCAATCAGCAAAACAATTTGAACGATATTATCGCCGAATGCATAAAGCGTATCCATTTTGTACACCTTCGAAACATGGTCTTCACTGCTGAAAGAAGCTTTTACGAATCGGGACACATCGAAGGCAACCTTGATATGGTAGCATTAATTAAAGCTTTATCATCCAATAGGAAAATACCCATGAGACCTGATCACGGTTTAAAAATCCTCGACGATTATAACCGGCAAGCCAACCCAGGCTACCCCCTGATCGGAAGAATGAAAGGACTAGCAGAAATCAGGGGCATTGAAAAAGGATTGAAACACTAATCCACCAACCAACCGATCCACCAATCTACTAATCCCTCCATTCATAGTATTATTTCGGTCATTCATCGATCATTTTTCGTCGAATCATCCAAGTATCTTATTTTCAAAGATAAAACTGGTCATCAGCATGGCGGCCATACAAAGCTTTAGAACCATGAAAACCAAAACCTTCCTCATCGTATTATTGATTCTAATCTCGCCCAATCTATTTGGGCAATCGATCTTAATTCCCGATAAAGGGATTACTTATTATTATGGCATTGAATTGAATGGTGTGCTTTGCGGGTACAACGAAGAAATCCTTGAACGGTTGAGTGATGGCAGTAATTTGATTTCAATGGTCAACCATGCGACTGTTCTGCAAAGTGTTTTAGGTGGTTCTGCCGATCTGAGAATTGAATCAACTACTCTTTTTGACCTGGAAAGTGGGCAATACTCTATGCTCGATTCGGATATCTATCAGGGAAGCTTACACGTAGGTTCATCAATACAGGTTGAAAACGGCAATGCTCAGTATCACAACAAACTCAATGGTGAACAGAAAGATATTGCACTGACTGACAGTGTTATATTGGATAACGGAACCTTTATGGTCTATTTACTGAATCTGCCCAAGGAGGTGGGGATTGAGCACAGTTTTCAATTTGTTGACGCCATGAAGGGAGAACTTGATATACATGAGGTTAGCTTCTTGGGTCATGAAGAAATTCAGGTCAACGGAAAGAAAAGGACCGCGCTGAAATTCAAAGAGCTTTTCAAAAGTACGGGTATATCAGGAGAGGTTTGGATCGATGAACGGAGTGGTCAAGTTTTAAAAAGGATATTTTCGTCCGGCCGAACCATCTTCCTGAGTGATGAATCGGTTAAAAAGAAGATCAAAGTAGCCAAGCTGGATGACGTGATTTTTGCCAAAGTGAATAAAGTTATACCCAACATATTGGATCTATCCTACCTCAGAGTTGAAGCCAAGATCAATACTGCCGGGGAATGGGTCACGGCTGAAAGTCTGAACTTCCCAGGCCAAACATTCACTGGAACCGTGGATGAGAATTACATTGTCGGTACTTTTGAAATCGCCCACAAGAGGTATGATGGTGCACAGGCACCTTTGTTCCCAACTAATTATAGCCTCATTGATGACTTGAAAAAATACCTTGAGCCAGAAGATTATATAGAATCAGACGATCCGATTATACTAGCCAAAGCCCAGGAAATCACAAAAGGGGCTAAAACTGCATGGGAGGCCGCTACCCGCATAACCACATGGGTCTCAAAACATGTGAATTATACTATTCCTGGAGGCATCACCGCTCGCAAAACCCTTGAAACAGCTCAGGGTGAATGTGGTGCACATTCAAGACTCACCGCTGCCCTATGTCGTGCCGTTGGTATTCCGGCCAAATTTGTGATTGGATGTATGTACACCAACAGCTACGGAGGCACTTTTGGTCAGCATGCCTGGAATGAGATATACATGGGCCCGGCAGGATGGATCCCGGTTGATGCAACGGCAAGCGAATTCGATTTCATCGACTCAGGGCACAT
>CAYUGX010000391.1:0-3555 GCA_964444375.1 uncultured Porphyromonadaceae bacterium
ACTGAAACATGACTTTTAACGACTTCGAGCTCAATACCCAACTCCTTTAACATGGGGAAAATGATACCTGCATTTTCAAGGGCTCGAATGCCTGCTTCGAACTTAAACCCATTACGCGAAAAAGTACTCACCAGGCCCCCGCATTCTTTATTCTTCTCAATGAGAAGCACGCATTGACCTTCTTTGGCGAGGTAACTGGCACAGGTCAATCCGGCCATACCGCCGCCAACCACAATCGAATCATATCGTTTAACTGTCATAGAGGCTTACTTAAAGTCTTCTAGTTGAGTCATTTCGAGTGTTTTCACCCAAAGCTTTTGTGCTGCTTCTTTGTCTATCGCCGGTGGTGCCGGTTCTTCTTTTGTTGTTAAGTTAAAAAACTTGCCGCTAACTCCTTCCACTTCATTCGAAACACCCAGATAATAGATCGATTCTGAGGCAATTTCTGTTGGCCTAAGCATCTTGTCATAGAAGTTTCTTTTAACCCAGCGGTAGAACGGGCCATTATCCTGTCCAGTCTCTGAACGAACCGCACCCGGATGCATCGCGTTAATGGTAACTCCTGATTGTTGGAAGTACTCATCAAATAACAGCATAGACTGCAGTTGGGCAAGCTTGGCAGAACCATAGCTCTTCAATCCCGAATAGCGCCGTTTTTCCCAGTTCAAATCATCCAGGTGCAAGCCCCAGGCAGCAAATCGATGACCCTCTGAACTGACCAGAATGATTCGGGCACTGTCCTGTGATTTGAGCTTATCACTAATTAGCCGGTTTATGATATAAGAAGACAGATAATGCACCATAAAGACCTTGTCAAATCCATCAGCCGTCAATTCTTTTTTGGTCAGGTAAACTCCCGCATTGTGCACGATCACATCAATTGGTGAATCGAGTTGATTCAGTTGGTTTGCAGCAGCATAAATATCCTTTATCGAGCTCAAGTCAGCCGTGATGTACTCACATCGAACACCATACTCACCTTCAATTTCAGTCTTAAGTTTATCGCTTTTTTGCTCATTCCGATTAATGCACAACAAATGAGCACCATGCGAAGCGAATTTTTTAGCGGTTAGGTAGCCGATTCCGGATGTTGCCCCAGTGATCACCACCAGTTTGTTCCTGAAATCATCTGTGCAAATAATCGGATTTCGCCGGTTATTCCGGATCATGGCCGTGATATTTGATACCTTATAGGCTTTGAAATATTTTGATACCGACATATTCTGTAGATAAAATCAACCAAACTTTCTGTGCATGAAACGCCTGTAGGCCTTCCCAAATCGTGGAATATTGTCGAAGATATCTCCCCAGAGATCATAATAGTCTCGTTGTTGAATGATTTTACCGGCCTCATTCAAGGTGACACGACTAGATCCATACAGCACTGATTCTGGTCTTTTCTTGTAGATGATGGTCATCTCCCATTCAATAAAAATTACCGAATCCTCCTGCATGGTTCTCACAATGTGCATTTTGAGATCGTTTGATCGTGCAGCGAGGCGTTCTGTCATGGCTGTAAATTCCTTCTTTCCATGGATCGCCTGAATGGAATCTTTAAAGTAGATGTCATCGTCGTAATAGGGAAGTATGTGTGACCAATCGGGTTTCCCTTCGGTATTATAGGTTTTTGACCACAGTTCTTTTATACTCTCTGCATTGATTTCCATTAGTTCGGAAACCGGATTCTCATCGTTTGATGTCATTTTCATTATTCAAATAAAAATTCGGGTTCTTTAGGGAATATTTGGTCTCTGATCTGCATGAGTTCCTCTAGAGTATCTATGTTTTGATCAACAGGAACCAGCAACACAGGGTTTAATCCTGGATCAGGATGCTGAATATTGTTGGATTCCTGAGCAAGTATCTTTTTTGAAGCTCCCACGACGAACTGCTCAGATTTGTCAATTACGTAACCAGATAAGGTGCCGTTGTTATTCCATGTCAAGTAATTGCTGAATATTTCACGACGTGTGATGTAGATTTCTCCCTCGAAAAAGTTGCCCACGCTGATCTGTACCGTTACACCAGGATTGCCATCCTGATCAGGATCAGTCAAATTGGGATCATTCGGATCAGTTGATAAGGGTTGTGTTGGGTCTCCGTCAATTCCCAGCAGACTGGGCGTAGCTGGTCGATGCAAATGCCAGATGCCATCTTTAAGTGTCAATTCTACTTCACTAACCCTGGGTTTAATAGCCTGAACTGCTTCATCGCTGAATTTTGAAACCGCATTGGGGTTGCTGAGTTTCTGTTCAGCACGTACAAAATGGTCAGACTGCATGAGCTTGCCGTCTTTCAGGTAGAAATCAGTAAACCCATACGAAATGATAAAAGTTCGCATGGTCGTTTTGGTGCTTGTGTCTTCGTAGGCCACCACATCATAGTGGGCATAGTGACCGACTATAGCATGCTGAGCTTCTAGAAGGTCCAGGGGTTGGGTTCTATCGGTTGTTCCCTTTTCAAAATGATATAGTGGGGATTGTGGCCAATTTAAGACCTCTGAACAAGAAGTCATTAAGAATAGAAAGATCAGAAATGCCGGAATAGTCAATTTAAAGCTTTGCACCATATTCTTTCTAACTGATTGTCGCATGTCAAATCTAATGAAAAGAGATTGGAATGTAAATCAATCTCTATTTATCTTATTCAAGTCTACTTTTTTTTACGGAGACTACTCAAAAACAACACATAGTGGGGTAAATTGTTCTCGATCCATGATTAGCTCAAGGCATTTTCACAGATACAATTGAGTCATCTTTTGCTGAAGACAAACACTCACTAAGTTCTCTGATGTTTTGGGTTTATTCTAGGAAAGGTGTAATATTTCGTATGATCTTTGAATTGGCTTGAGAAGTCTTTCATTATCTTCAATATCAAAGGATATTCCTCAAATCTCAGAAAGGAAATAACGAAGACTTCACGCTATTACTTCTGGGATAATGGGGTACGCAATGCGGGGTGTGAGTTCAAGTGGAATTTTTTAGGGATATTTCCGTAATCAAACCGTAAAACCAAGACAATGAGGAAAACAGCCGGCCTATTTGAACGGACACCGGCTAAACGAGGCTATCGGCAAAGACGACGTTTTTATTCCTGCTGGAGACACGCTGCTTTGGTTTGCAGAGGTGGATGATTCAGAAACAACCATCTGGGCACAGTTCAATGACTTGAATCCCAATGAAGAACAGGTAGTGACAAATGTCAGACAAACTGTTTTTTACCCCGAAAATGAAGAGATTAATTACATTACAGTATCCGGATTCATTTTGGAAAAAGCAGCCACTCCCTGGGCCCCACCTACCATCGAGCAGATCGGTCTTATTGGGCCCCATTGGACCAAAGGATGGATCATTGAAAACAATGATATCTGTTATTCAGTGTGCATAGGTATCAGTCTTGGCAAGTATGGAGAGGTGGCGGATTACGCAACCGGAAGTACCTCAAAAGGGTACGTAGGTACCATTGACCATGGCTGTGCATATGGCTGGTCGAAAGAAAGGATCGGAGGACACCTGGTCCGAAATAACAATATCCACCATTGCGAACAGGCCGGCA
>CAYUGX010000392.1:0-3531 GCA_964444375.1 uncultured Porphyromonadaceae bacterium
CGGGCATTCACATCATTGCCATGACGGCAAATGCGATGAAGGGTGATCGTGAATCCTGTTTAGAGGTTGGCATGAATGACTACATCTCGAAACCATTCAAAGCTGACGAACTCAAAGAAACCCTGAAAGAACTTTTTACAAACATGGGATAAAGGCATCCTGATAATGGCTGATCTTTTTAGCCTTTCCGTTGATCAGTTGCACCCAGATCACATCGAAGCGAACAGGTAGGTAAGTTCGGGTAAATCGGATATAGGCATGTGCCGCAGAAATCACGTGACGTTGTTTCTTTTTATCTACCGCCATTATTGGGTGGTCTAAAACAGGTTCAGTACGAGATTTTACCTCCACAACAACCAATTCATCTCCATCTCGTGCAATGATATCCAGCTCATTTCTTCCTAGTGACCAGTTGCGGGCTAGTATGTGGTAACCCTTCTCAATAAGATAATCATGAGCCAGGTCCTCCCCCAATCGACCAGTATTTAAATGATTTGATTTTTGTTCTTGTTCCATTTTATCGAGTACTTTTGTGCTTCGTATGTTTGTGAAAATTCAAATAGGCAATGAAAGACTATAAAAGACACCTAATTACAGCAGCACTTCCATACGCCAATGGACCGGTTCATATTGGTCACCTGGCTGGAGTGTATGTCCCTGCTGATATATATACGAGATATTTGCGGCAGAATGGAAAAGATGTGCTCTATATTTGTGGTTCAGACGAGCATGGAGTGCCAATAACTCTTAAGGCAAAACAAGAGGGCGTTAGTCCTCAGGATGTTGTAGATCAGTACCATACGATGAATAAAGCGGCTTTTGAGAACTTTGGTATAGCCTTTGATATTTACCACCGAACATCAGCGAATCTCCATCACGAAACCGCCTCAGCCTTTTTCAAAAAATTGTACGATCAAGGCGAATTCATTGAACAAACAAGCGAACAGTACTACGACGAAGACAACAAACAATTCCTGGCAGACCGATACATCACAGGAACCTGTCCTCACTGTAAAAACGAAAAAGCCTATGGAGACCAGTGTGAATCGTGTGGAACCTCACTCAGTGCAAGCGATCTGATCAATCCAAAATCTTCACTTAGTGGCAATGAGCCTGTACTGAAAAATACGCAGCATTGGTATCTTCCTCTTGACAAATACGAGTCGGATCTCAAAAAATGGATCCTGGATGACCATAAAGAGTGGAGAAGCAATGTATACGGACAATGTAAATCATGGCTTGACCAGGGTTTACAACCTCGGGCCGTTAGCCGCGACCTCGATTGGGGAGTTCCTGTTCCTGTTGAGGGTGCAGATGGAAAAGTTCTTTATGTGTGGTTTGATGCCCCTATAGGCTATATTTCAGCAACTAAAGAGCACACCCCGGATTGGGAGAAATACTGGAAATCAGAAGACAGCCGCTTGATACACTTCATTGGAAAAGACAATATAGTCTTTCACTGCATAATTTTCCCATCGATGTTGAAAGCCCACGGTGAGTATATCCTGCCGGATAATGTTCCTGCTAATGAATTTCTCAATCTTGAAAATGATAAAATTTCTACATCAAGAAATTGGGCGGTCTGGCTGCATGAGTATCTTGAAGAATTCCCTGGCAAACAAGACGTACTTCGATACGTACTAACTGCCAATGCTCCTGAGGCAAAAGACAACGATTTCACCTGGAAAGACTTCCAAACCCGTAATAATAATGAATTAGTTGCGGTATTGGGGAATTTTGTCAATCGCAGCCTAGTTCTCACACAAAAGTATTTCGATGGAGTCTGTCCTGAGGCTCCCGATTTGACCGAAGATGACAAAGACATCCTACTGCAAATTGAGGAGATTCGACAAAAAGTCGAAAGCAGTCTTGAGGCATTCAGAATTAGAGAAGCCCTGTTTGAGGCCATGGGTCTGGCCAGGCTTGGGAATAAATACCTGGCCGAGACTGAACCCTGGAAGGTCATAAAAACAGATGAAGAAAGGGTAAAGCATATTTTATATGTCAGCTTGCAGATCACGGCAAACCTGGCCTTTCTTCTCGATCCTTTCATCCCTTTTAGCATGCAAAATCTGAGGGGGTTTCTGAACCTCGAAGAACTACCGTGGGAAACCATTGGAAATATCAGTCTAATCCCATCAGGACACCGCATCAACAAGCCGTCCCTCCTTTTTGAGAAAATCGACGATAAGCAGGTTCAGCATCAGGTTGATAAACTGCTTTCAACAAAGAAAGCCAATGAAGAAAGCAATACCGTAATTGCACCGGCAAAAGCATTGGTTAGCTATGATGATTTTGCTAACATGGATATCCGGATAGCCACCATTTTAAGCGCAGAAAAAGTGGCGAAAACTAAAAAACTGATCAAACTTGAATTGGATACCGGTATCGATAAACGAACCGTTGTCTCAGGGATTGCAGAGTATTTTGATCCTGAGAAACTGATTGGAAAAAAGGTGACTCTCCTGGCCAATTTGGCTCCTCGAAAAATCAGAGGGATTGAGTCTCAAGGCATGATTTTGTTAGCCGAACATACCAATGGGGAGCTTGTCTTTGTTGTACCCGATGATGACATGATTGACGGAGCAGAAGTCAAATAGCTACTGGAGAATCCAAACCGACAAATCAGGATGGTTAACACGAATATCAGCTAGAGCAGTTCTGGCTTGGTTCAGGTTTTCATGGCTTTCAGCCACAACCCGTACTTGTCCGTTTGGAGCAGTCATTTGATCGGCTTGAAAACCTCGTCCTTTCAAATCATCGATCAACTTTCGGGCATAATGGGATGAGGAGAAACTTCCTGCAATTATCGGATATTTTTTTAGCCCTGGTTGATCGTCGGGCAATTCTGTCTCAGCTTGTTTTCGTATCTCTTTCTCCGTATTCACAACAGGCATTTCGAAGAAAAAAGTGTCGGCTGGAGTGATTGAACTATTTGTGATGGGTGGTGCAATATCTTTCAGTGCCGGCAATGGACCTAAAGACGCAGGATGCTTAAACAGACTGGATGAAATCCTGGCATTATACGGTATGAGTGACAACAATAATATGGCAGGTATAGTCACTGCGGCCCATTTTACTGCTGAATCTCCCCGAGTTACTTTTCGTTCCTTAGTTCCTGGGAGAACTTCTTTCACCTTGGGCTCGGGCGATCTGAACAATTGACCCCGGCTTAAAAAATTCTTCCTGTCTTCTTCTAAAACTGGAAAATTGAAGGTAGAAAATCCAAATGAATCAACCAGGAAATTAACCCCTACAGCTGCCTTAAAGGTAATATCGCTATTGCGGTGAATAATAAAATAGCCTACCCCTTCAATACTTACTTTTTCACCCTTTCTCAATCTCCGCTTATAATCATTGACCTTGTCATCAACAAACCGTGTGGCCTCTTCGTGCTCAATACCGGCATGGTCAGCAATTCGTTTCACTAACAATCCGTCATCATCCTGCAAGTCGATATTGAAACCAATCTCCTTGGTTGGTGGAATAAAGGTTTGGGTTTCCTCCCGGATCTCAGCCGCCTTGTAATTA
>CAYUGX010000393.1:0-3508 GCA_964444375.1 uncultured Porphyromonadaceae bacterium
GTGTAAATTATTCTTGGCAAACAACTATTCACATAAAGCCGCTTTCCATTTGGAGATAGAGCTATTCCATTGGGTTCTACAACACTATTTTCCAATAATCTTAGTATTCCGTCTGGTGTAATTGCAAATATCCCATCAAAACCAAGTTCTTGAGGCAGCGGTGAGAGATATAGGAAAGGATCAGTAAAAAAAATAGTCCCGTCTGCTCTAACAACAAGGTCATTTGGGCTATTAAACCTTTTGCCATTATAATCAGATGCGATCACAGTAATACTGCCATCTGATTCTAGTCGAGCAATATCTCGTTCATACATTCGGCACATAATAATCCTGTTCTGGTGGTCAAAAGCTAAGCCATTCGATCCACCTGAGGAACTAAGGTATACTTGTTCTGTTCCCGTTACCGGATCAATCTTGATAATTTGATCTCGATCACAATCACTACATAAAAGATATCCATCGGGATGCCATAACGGTCCTTCTCCCAAGGAGAAACCTCCGGTAAGATGTTCAACTT
The DNA here is from genome assembly GCA_964444375.1 of uncultured Porphyromonadaceae bacterium. GTDB lineage: Bacteria > Bacteroidota > Bacteroidia > Bacteroidales > UBA12481 > JABHCC01. The sequence continues at coordinate 518 of CAYUGX010000393.1, forward strand.
CAGCGCCATCAGGAATAATTGACGGTGAAACAGAGAATTTCATCCTTTGCTCTTGACCAATAGAACTACCAGAAAATAATAACGAAATAACCGAAAGTATGACAAGTTTTCTCATAACATCAAGTTTTAGGTTACCAAAAAGTTACGACACAATTCAATGCTGACCAAATCATTGATTATGACCATAGTATCATTGGATGTTTTAATCCACACTAAAATTAATTGAAGATACCGGGCCTTGTTTGAGGGGTACCCCAAGATTTGTTATGACAAAGGGAGGAAAGGGGCAGAAAAATCGCAGAATCAAAAAACCACCTACCGAACAAAATCGATAAGCTCATGAGATAACTCGAACCTGTGACCTCCGTATTTTCCTTACTTCAAAATTATTTCAATCAATACTGGACCATCTTCTTCTGTAAGGTTTTCTTTAAACCTGATCAACTTATCTCGTAGTATTTGACTTTTGAAATCTGAATCATCAATCAATTCATTATCAAGAATCGATTTCAATTTATGTGAATACTGAAAACTATATACCTTGTCATCCTGATAAATGGATGGCCAGAAAGGAGCACCACCATCTAAGTCATTGGGTATACCATGGGTATTAAATTCTTTATTGTAAGGAAAGTGATATACTTTTCCTGTTTCTTTATCAAGACACATCGGATGCATCCGTTCATCAGGATCATATTTTTCGTATGGGTCGTATTTGTAATTATGGATAATGCCAATTCTTGGCTCAAGGGACCGATTTGGAGTAATAGCATAGACAGTATCGTAATATCCCTCATTTATTCTGAGCTCGTTATTTAAATAATAAAACATTGACTTTCTAACTCTTGATCCACTTTGTTTTCTATCCCAGTTTCGCTTCATTAATTGCCCAGTGATCTTTCCATCCCAATCAAAAAATGCAATAGAATAATTGTCCATTCGTTGGCTATACCTCCAAGTTAAAAATCCAATTAGTCCATTATCAAATGTATCAATATACCTTGCCCCACTCGGTAGTTGAGTCTCTCCAATGAGTTTTTCATCGAACCCAAATCGTGTTACTTTTTTTTGGTCATGGATCAAGACAAATTTTTTATTTCTCGATATCCTAACATCGATAGGCCAAACAAACTCTCCGGGGCCCGATCCATTTTGTGATATGCTTCTGATAAAACTTCCCTGGTGATTAAACAGCAATATCCTACCTTGATTTCTGTCATATATCAATATATAGTCATCACTAATAGAATATTTATCTATTCTTTTGATATAGCACTTTTTATTGCTCTCCAGTTTAATATAATTGATGTCTTCTGCAATCTGACTTAGCTTCAAGTCGGATTTTACTGTGAGGTCTTTTGATAGGTCTAAAACCGTTAGTCCATCAACATTTTCCTATTTGGGAAACATGAAGCCATAAGAAAAGTAAACAACACTAGAATAATATGCTTTGAATTCATAAGTGGTAGGTTTTAGAAGTTCTATAATAAGGTCGACTCTAAAGTAAAAATAGTCCAAAAACTGATATAATCACCCCAAAACAGGGCAGCAAACGTGCAGAATCAAAAAACCACCTACCGAACAAATCGTTGACAAAAGATAAACCTGGCAGGTCTTGAAGACCTGGCAGAAGAAGAACGTGGGACATACGGGATTGCCCAATAATTTGACCTTTATTTTCTACCTGTTGTAAAAGTCTATCCTAAGGTTTTAGTTTGAAGGCTTAATAATAATAACAGAATCTATGGTAATGGTATTGGTGAAATGTTGTATATTGATGACACTGAGCTAAATGACAAAAAATTGACAAAATGAAAGCAATAAGAAATTTTGTAGTGCTTCCGGTAGTCGTTGTCATGATTGTTTCGTCATGTGAATTGTTTTTAGATAACACTCCTCCAACTGCATCACTGACCATTCATCCTGAACTTGGAACCACCTCAACCATATTTGTATGTAATGCAACCGGATGTACAGATGAAGAAACCCCGACCAGTCAATTGGAAGTACAATGGGACTGGGAGGATGATGGCATATGGGATACCAATTCTTCCACGGACAAAACTGAATCACATCAATTTTCTTCAGCAGGGACATATACCGTTAAACTGGAAGTAAGAGACGAAGAGGGATTAACTGGCGTCATAACCAAAGATGTTTCTGTTACATCTGGAGGAACAGGCGGGGATGGTGAGTTCACTTATGACGGTCGAACTTATGAATATAAGACCATTGGTTCCCAAACCTGGATGATTGAGAATCTGGCCTATTTGCCGAGTGTAAGTTCATCGAGTACAGGTTCAGACAGTGAAAAGCACTATTACGTTTATGGCTATGAAGGCACAAGTGTAAGTGCAGCAAAATCTACTGATAATTATGAAACTTATGGGGTTTTGTATAATTGGGAGGCGGCAAAAACTGCCTGTCCAGCAGGATGGCGTTTACCCTCAGATGATGATTGGAAATCATTAGAAAAACATTTAGGGATGAGTTATACAGATGCCAATATTTCTGGATGGCGTTATTCAGGAGATGTAGGAGAAAAGCTTATGTCCACAAGTGGTTGGGGTTGGCATAATGATGGAACTGGAACAAATTCCAGCGGGTTCACTGCTCTTCCGGGCGGCAGCCGCGACAGCAATGGTGGTTTCTACCTTCTCAACTCCTACGCCTTCTTCTGGTCATTCATGGAGCCTCGCTGGATGTACGCCTGGGGCCGGATTCTGCACTTCCTCTACGATGGAGTGTACCGTGGCCGCAACTACCGAAGAGACGGTTTATCTATCCGTTGCATCAAGAACTAGCGGAGGGAAGGAATGTGTGATGGAAGAGTCGGCGGTTTAAATCTAAACAAACCCACAAATCACCCCAAACTAGGGCAGAAAAAGGGCAGAATCAAAAAACCACCTACCGAACAAAATCGATAAGTGGTTGATTTTCATTTCGTGGGACATGGCAGATTCGAACTGCCGACCTCTTGCCTGTCAAGCA
>CAYUGX010000394.1:0-3456 GCA_964444375.1 uncultured Porphyromonadaceae bacterium
ATTTGAGTGAAATTCTTTCTCACGCATGTAATCAACAACTCCCTGTAGCCCCGGAAAAATACTCGCGGCTTGAAAACCTTCCGCTGAGAGCAATTTAAGAAGTTCATTACATTCTGAGATTGGCAATCCAAATAAGGCCATGGCGCCATGAGGATGAAGCGATACGGAGAACAACGACATATCGCCGCTGATCTCCATTTCGTAATAGTCACTCTGATGACCTGTAATCAAACTATTCTCATTGAAATCGCGCTGAGAATCAAGCACTCTGGGGCGATTACCCAGATAGAAAGTTAATTCAATCAATCCGTTTGGTATGATTCGATGAATGTATTTTCCCCCATAAGGTATGCGGCTGGTCAATGACCAATATTGCTTGACAAAAGGTACCAGGTTCTGAGATGGATATTGCAGCTGAAAACTCATGGTAATAACCGGATCAAAAATAGTAATCCTGTCTTACTTATCTCCATACAATCCCATTCGATTCCCTTCAGAATCAATAAACAAGGCGAAATAGCCTCTGTCTTCAGCTTCAATTTTGGTTTTTGGCTTGACAATCTCTCCACCATTCTCAACAATTCGAGTCAGCGTGTTGTCAAGGTCAGTCCCTGTATTCAAACTCACCAAGACACCGTCTTTAGCTGGTTTAAAATCTGGTGCCCACGAGATTGCACCTTCATCGTTAGGCAAAACTGCCATTTTCTCATGACCAAAGTCCATCCCTTTGATCTGCAATTTAAAAACCGTGTTGTAAAAAGCCACTGCTCGTTCAAATTCAATGGCCGGAATTTCGACCCAAGAAACAAATTTTTGCATTTTGTAGTTTTTTGAATTAAACAATTAACGACACAAAAATAGAGGGTCTAAAAGTCAATCTATTGGAAAAAAGCGACAATCACCATCAGGGCATTTCAGGCAATGACCAACCATCCCGGTAGGTGTGTCGGATATATTCACCGGCTGCGAAGCTGGCATTCACAGTCGCATGCTTCGTCTCGAAATGCGGATGACCATTCACCACCCTGAAATCGTCAGATGTGACTACTTTAAAGCTTTCATGCTCTGAGATATTTGTGAATTTCATCTGATCAGCATTCCACTTCAAGGTTTTATTGAGACCTTGTAAGCGAATTGCCAATACACCTAATAATACCATTTCATTAAATGGACCAGCGTAGCCAAAATGCGCTGAGCTCTCTAAACGATTTTCAGGTGATTCCTTACAAGCCCTGATCCAGTCTTGTTCATGAGGTCCGTCAACATAACCTGTGGCTCCTTTTATGCGCCGAAGTGTTTGGGGAACCCTGGGTTTCCTTCCGGATAGTAGTCGAGGGTTGAAACCTCCTGTATCACATATCAGTGAACCTTCTGAACCGATGAACAAACAACCTCCCATTCCATCTTGCATGAAGCTTTCACCATCTGGCATAGCATCTGGCCGATCCGGTAGTAAACCACCATCATACCAATATACATCAACTGCCGGCATATTCACCTTGGGCATTGGGGCCCGTGCTGGAAAGTTGAACTTGACCTTTTCAGCTTGCGGTGCACTTTCGGTATTTAACAGGGTTGAGCTTCCGTTTACCGCATCGGGATACCCTAATTTCAAAGCCTGGTAAACGGGATCAATCACATGACAGGCCATATCGCCAAAAGCGCCCGTTCCAAAATCCCACCAGCCACGCCAGTTCCAGGGTGTGTAAATCTCATGATAGGGTCGTGTTGGTGCTGGACCAATGAATAGGTCCCAGTTCAAGGTCCCTGGAGGAGTCATCTGGTCGCTCGGACGCTGCAATCCCTGTGGCCAAATTGGGCGGTTAGTCCATGTGTGTACTTCTTTCACTTCCCCAATTTCCCCGTACCATATCCACTCACATACTTGTCGCACGCCACCACCTGAATTGCCCTGGTTACCCATTTGAGTGGCTACCCTATGTTTTTCTGTTAATTTAGTTAGTAAACGTGATTCGTAAACCGAGTGAGTCAGGGGTTTCTGACAATACACATGCTTTCCCATTGAAATTGCTGTTGCAGCAATAGCCGCATGAGTATGATCAGCGGTTGCCACCATAACGGCATCCATTGAATCGCCTAATTCATCAAACATCCGCCTCCAGTCGTAATACCGCTTTGCCCGCTTGAAGTCTTTGAAACAATTATCGGCATAATTCCAGTCAACATCACACAATCCAATGATATTCTCTGGCCGCATGGCTTTCAAATTCGCGTGCCCTTTACCACCGATCCCAACACCCACAATATTAAGCTTATCACTCGGCGCAACATGACCGAATCCACTAACAGCCATGCTGGGCACTACTGTAAATGCAGTGTCTGCCACAGCTGACTTCTTTAGGAAATTTCGTCTCGTTTGTTTTTTCATATCCATAACCGCAGTTTACAGTTCTTTAAGCTTGATGTTTCTAAAATAGACCTTAGTCCCATGGTTTTGTAAAGCAATAAATCCTTCGTCGAATTTTCCGTAATCGGGGTAATCACTCCACTTGCCACTATTTCGCAGGGTGGTCCACTCATCTGAATACTTTTCATATTCGACAATAATCTTCCCGTTCAAAACATGAGTGACCTCATTCCTATTAACAACGAGAAGCATTTTATTCCAGGCGCCAACTGGTTTGTACAGCGGGTCTTTTGGAGCATGCATGGCATAATTGGCTCCACATATTTGCCATCCTTCAAGTGGATCGGGCCACCCTTCATGATCGATCAACTGAAACTCAGTACCTGTCTCATAGGCATAGGTGTATTTTGCATCTTCAGCAACATGAAATAATACTCCCGAGTTTGCACCTGCCGTTAGCTGAAACTCTAGACTTAGAGCAAAACCCCTGTATTGCTTGTTGGTTAATATCCCTTCGGCACTTTCTGCTCCCCCCGCATTGATAATTTTTAACATCCCATCCTCAGCACGCCAGCAATCGGGGGCAAAATCCGCATTAAAACCATGCCAGCCGTCCAGACTCTTTCCATCAAATAAAAGTACCCAGCCATTATCTTTTTCAACATCAGACAGGGTATTTGTGGTGGCCTGATGATCTAATTCGGCCATCATAGATTCTACGCTAACTTGCTGCGTTTGGCAACCCACTATCAGAAGCCCAAATGAGAGCAAGATGAGTGAATGAATGTAATTCCTTTTCATGGTATTTAGGTTTAAAAAAATGATTCTAGTTTACTACCTTTAATCCTAAGTTCTAGCTTTCTCTAAAGATACACAAAACCAATATCATCATTAACCAGTACCTATGACAACCAAGACAACAGTTTTTATCTTGGTCTTACTTTCGATCCTGAGTAACCCTTCATTCACACAGAACATGAAAATTGACAAATCCACAGTCCAGTCTTTTGATCTGGATCGCTACTTGGGAACGTGGTACGAAATTGCCCGGTATCCCCATAGTTTTGAAAAGAACTTGCAGGGGGTAA
>CAYUGX010000395.1:0-3443 GCA_964444375.1 uncultured Porphyromonadaceae bacterium
TACCGTCAAATTCAAGCGTATGTCCAGCATTTGGACCACCCTGAAAACGTGCAATAATATCGTAGTCGTTTGTTAATACATCTACAATTTTACCTTTTCCTTCATCGCCCCATTGAAGGCCTAACAATACATCCATCTTCATTTTTGGAAATGCTTTAGAAACGGCTAATCGTAAAAATACAGGTCAAAAGTAGGAAAAAATGCTGATAGGAAGAATCAATGTTAATAATCGCGTCTTGTTACGCATTGATCTCTTTGAAATGTTGCTGAGCATACCCAGAATCAACAGTATAGGTACTGTTATCAAGCTCTGATTTGACGGTAATTATCACGTTATAATCATCATTCGAGCCTTTGATCAATTTGACTTTGATTATTTGCAAAGTCATACCCTTCATGGTGTCTTTAACAAACTCGTGCCGGATAGCTTTGAATTTGTTATAATGCAACAGCGCCCTTTCCTGAATCATCGTTGTAAACTAGTTAGAATCCTGCAATTACCGTTTGATGCAAGATACTAAACAAGTTGATAAATACAAAGTTAACTTAATAACTCTATGTTAATAAACTCGAGCTGTTGTGTTAGTTTTTGCGACATTCCTCGCATGTGCCATAAAAGTATAAGGAATGATGCGAGATTGAAAAAGAAAGCAAATCACTGGCGGTATTTCTGATTTCTTCAATTCTTGGGTCACAAAACTCAAAAACCTTACCGCATTCTGTACAAATCAAATGATCATGTTGCTTGCAGGCATAGGCCTTTTCAAATTGTGCAATGTTTTTGCCAAACTGATGTTTGACTACCAATCCACAATCCAGTAGTAATTCGATGGTATTGTACAGTGTGGCTCTACTCACCCGGTAGTTTTTGTTCTTCATGTAGATATAGAGCGTCTCAATGTCGAAGTGACCTTCTCTGGAATAGATCTCATCCAATATAGCAAAACGCTCAGGAGTCTTTCTATGTCCTTTGCGTTCAATGTATTCAGTGAATATTTGTTTAACGGTAGATTTAATATCCGTACAATCCATTATTAAATAGACTAATTAAAAATAGGATACTAAAGTAGTAAATTTTAGGTTTTTTCCACCCGCTTTACCTGATCAATTCCCTTTAGTTTACTCAGGCTTAATAATAGGTTGTTTAAATCTTCAGTGTTGTGCACATACAAGTCAAACTCACCTTCGAAAAATCCATCGCGAGTTTCAATGTGAACTGATCTCATATTCACATTGAGTTGTTTCGAAATGATGGTAGTTATTTCATTAGTCATACCCAAGCGATCAACACCGGTGGCCCGAATGCGTGCCAAGTAGGCTATAACCTTATGCGAGGTCCAATTGGCCTGAATGATGTTTTCTGCCTGGCTGGATAATAAACGCTGGGCTTCGGGGCAATTTGTTTTGTGGATGATGATATCTTCATTTACATCCCTGTTTACATATCCAATTACTTCATCACCAGGAATGGGAGCGCAACATTTCGCTAATCGATAATTGGGATTCTCCTGGTCTTCATGAAGCATGAATGGACCTGCAGTACCTTCCTCTATCGTGTCTTCATCATCGGTCTTTCGATTAAACATCTCGAGTCCCCAGATTCTAACCCGTTTCTTCTTTGATCTCTTCTTAAGAATACGTTTCAGATTCTCAAGGGTCAGGACTTCCCGACCAAGCTTGAGATACAATTCTTCTTTGCTTTGGACTTCGAAAGAATCGAATAGTTTTCTAAAGACATTTGCATTGGGGCGGTAGTTTAATTCTTTCAGTTTGTCTTCAAGTATTTTCTGCCCTTTTGTAATGTCTTTCTTTCGTTGATCTTTAAATACAGATTTTATGGCTGATTTCGCACGAGCAGTTATAACAATATCAAGCCACTCATACTGTGGTGATTGTATGTCGGAGGTTAGGATTTCGACCTGATCGCCAGTTGATAATTCATGACTCAGTGGTACCAATCGGTGATTAACTTTTGCACCAATGGCTTTGTGGCCAACTTCGGTATGAATATCGTAGGCAAAATCAAGCGCCGTAGCATTAAGAGGAAGAATTACTTCCTTACCTTTTGGTGTAAATGTGATGATTTCTGATTCAAATAGATTGAGCTTGAAATCTTCCAGGAACTCCAGATCAGAAACCTCCTGGCTATAGAGCATATCGGATACCTTTTTAATCCAGCGATCCAATTCACTTTCGACAGTCTCTCCGCTTTTGTATTTCCAGTGAGCAGCAAAACCCTTTTCTGCAATCTCATTCATCCGGTCAGAACGAATCTGTACCTCAATCCATTTGCCATGGGGCCCCATGACGGTCATGTGCAGCGCTTCATAGCCATTTGCCTTTGGATGACTAACCCAGTCTCTGATGCGATCGGGTTTGACTTTATATATATCTGTAATAAGCGAATAAATGTACCAACATTGGGTTTTTTCAGGTATGTTGGGTTTCGGAGCGAATATAATTCGAACTGCCAGAATATCAAATATTTGCTCAAAAGGCACTTCTTTTGATTGCATTTTACGGAAAACCGAATAGATCGATTTTGGGCGGCCGTTGACTGAATAGGAAAAATTCTCTCCATCGAGCTTTTGTTTAATGGGCTCGATGAACTTATTGATGAAATGTGAAGAAATTTTTTCGGTATGGGAGATCCTATTTAGTAAGTCTTGGAAAACTTCAGGCTCTTTATATTTGAGACTTAGATTCTCTAGTTCAGTTTTAATAGCATATAAGCCCAATCTGTGTGCCAGTGGGGCATATAAATACAAGGTCTCACCAGAAGTTTTGATTTGCTTTTTCCGTGGTAATGCTGACAGCGTACGCATGTTATGGAGGCGGTCGGCCAGCTTGATCAAGATAACTCTGACATCCTCGGCAAGTGTAAGAAGGAGCTTTCTGAAGGTAGAGACCTGTAAACTAGAATCTGCACCAAAAGCACCAGTAATTTTTGTGAGGCCATCGATAATAACCTTAATGGTACTGCCAAACTCTTCATCAATATCTGAAAGATTATATTCAGTGTCTTCAACGACATCATGAAGCAGTGCCGCTACAATGCTTTTGGTTCCCATTCCAATCTCTTCAGCCACAATCTTGGCCACCGCGATTGGGTGAAGTATGTAAGGTTCACCGCTCTTTCGACGCTCACTACCGTGCGCTTTAAGGGCAAAGTTATACGCTTTCCAGATGAGTGTCATGTTTTCCTTGCTCGTATCCGACGGTATCGAATCTACCAGATCCTGGTAGGCTTCGGCTACTTTATTCTTTTCGTCTACGCTCAAGTCAAACATGTACCACAAATTTGAGGTGAAAATACAAATTCAACGGCTCTTATGGAACAGATGATGGTTTAATTCGTCCTCCTGGGGCCTGCTGCCACGGTTACAAAGTCTTCAGGATTTAAATATTTCACTGCCATTTGTCTGATCGACTCAGGATCAATG
>CAYUGX010000396.1:0-3417 GCA_964444375.1 uncultured Porphyromonadaceae bacterium
CTTGTTTTCCAGGCTGTAAATGGCTACCATCCGGTAGGTGAATGGTGTAATTGAGTTCTGGGTCAAAGAGCTCAAATAGCCTGGAAATCACACGAATACCTGCAAGTACACCCGATTCTTTCGCGATGAGTATGGCCTTCCCAAGTCGATCTGGAGGTATGACGGCCAAAGAGGAATGGTCACCTTCGGCTATATCTTCAGCCAGAGCGGCCTCAAGAATATGATCAAGATCTGAAATCATGGTATACCTTTTGTAATTGATAAAAATACAAAGAATAGTGGATTTGCTATTTTTATATCATAAATAGGCATACATGAAATCAAACCCCTCGTTATGGCGAGTGAGTATATTCGCCTGGTTAGCCCTTGCAGCGGCAGTATTGGCTATACTATTCAAACAATTTGACAATAAGGCTGCGACTATTCTGGTTAGCGAGGAAAGGATAGAAAATCAGTTAGATGAGCTGATCACTGAGCTGGATCAGAATTTGGATGAATTGGCCAAGCAGCTACCAGATGACCATCGAATGAGTGTTTGGAAGTCGTCTTCTACCTGGAGGGATCGTCTGGGAGATGAAGACTATATGTATTTCGTTATCCGGAAGGATTCACTGGTTTTCTGGTCAGACAATTCAATATTGGCCACCGCAGGCGATTTTGAGGGAATAAGCGCTCCTGAATTAGTCAAGTTCCAAAATCTATATGGACTTTGTATGGTGAAGCAAAAGGAGGCCTATCTTGTTGCCGGTGTAATTCCTCTCCAGCACTTGTTTCCCATTGAGAATGAATACCTGTCGAATCGTTTGTTGTTGCCTGGTATCGGAAGGGATCAGTTTGAAGTAGTCGATTCATCGCAGGCTGATCTGACCATAATCGACAAAGACGGTGAATTTCTTTTTGGGTTGAAAAGGGTGGGATCGGTACAATCAACCACTGTTCTATGGTATCTAAGTGTATTCTTCTGGTGTTTGGCAATCGTTGGCTTGTTGCTGTTTATGCTTGATTTGTTGTCGATTGGATTCAGATTGAAGAATTCTCCGGTGTGGTTGTTGGCCTTTTTGGCTGATCTTATATTGATAAAATGGTTGCTTAAAGAGTTAGCCCTACCAGGCATCCTCTATAACTCGAGTTGGTTTTTACCTTTTGACAATCCACACCTGTTTATTGAGTCAAGAGGCGATGTGCTTATGTCACTTGTTTTCTTAGGTTTTTTTGCCATTGCTTGCAATCGTTTTTTTTCACTGTATCCAAAGAAAGTAAGAGAGAACCAGGCCGAGGCCAATCAACGCTTGCTGGATTCTTTTTCTGCTGTCGGATGGATTGTCGTTTTTCTTGCGTGGACTGCTCTGCTGTCGCTGTGGACTTTTGTATTGGATCAACGACCTGAAACACTTGAAGTTCATAGGGTCTTATCTCTTGATGCAGCCAGTTTATCGGATTTGCTCATACTCGTAATTTCAGTAGGTGTGTTTGTTTTATTGAGCTACAAAATATGCAAAGAGAATAGCCTGGTCATCCATCCCAGGCGATTCATTATTATTCCGGTGGTCGTTGGCATCGTATTCTTTTCGGTTACTCGGTTTATGGGATTTGGGCCTACTTATATTGAGATTGCTGCATTGTTTGCACTGATCGCACTTTCTGGTGTTTTACTATACCGTGGATCAATTCGTTTACCTCAAGTTGGAATCGTATTGATCATCTTTGTTTTTTCGGTCTTTCTTGTTCACTTTTTGCATCAAAATAACAAGCAAAGGCAAAACGAGATTCAAACAGAAATAATCCAGGGATTGTCAAATGAGCATGATCCGATTGCCGAAATGTTGCTAAGGAGGCTGGAAGGTGAAATCTATGCCGATTCAACCCTGATTGAGCTTATTCGCAACCCATCCATCCACGAGCAGGTGGTCGATGACTATCTCAAGAATAATCATCTGGGTCTCTATTGGAACAGATACAGGATCATTGTCAATGTTTGTGATTCGATAAATATGCTTTATGTGCTTGATAACAAGGGGCAACCCTGTTTAGATTATTATCAGGGTATAATTGAGAATGAAGGCGAAGCACTGGCTGATGGGTCGAATTTCTACTACCGGGATAATTTTGACGGTATCGTTTATTACCTCGGTCTATTACCTGTTTATACACCCGATAGTTCATATTGTTATCATCTGATATTTTCAGCCGAAGCAGTACTGGGTCCTGAGGGCTTGGGGTACCCTGATGTTTTAATTGCTGGTAAGGATAGACAAGATCAGGTTTGGGAAGAATATTCGTATGCCAAATACAGAGATTGTCAGTTGATCAGCCGGTCAGGTGAATATAGTTATAGTTCAACCTGCGAAGGCTATCCGTCAGGTTCACAAGAGATTACATATTTTGAGGCCGACCAGTTTGATCACTGGATTTATATGGTTGATGACCAAAGTAAAATCGTATTGAGTAAACCAAAGATACGGTTGCTTGACCACATAATCAGTTTTTCATACATGTTCGTCGGTTTGTACCTCATCTGGTTGATTGTTTCATTGTTTATTTATCTGCCCAAACGAATTGGCAGTATGCGAGGGACCGAACTGAAGGTGAAGATACAGTTAACCCTAATCGGTGTATTGGTGGTTTCATTCCTTCTGATTGGAGGAGGCATGTACTATTTCACGGTCAATCAGTATGAACGATCCAACGCGAATTCAATCAGTGAGAAAGCCCAATCTGTATTGATTGAAGTGCAACACAAATTAGAATTTGAAGAAGAGTTGACTGCCGAATGGAGTGCCGATAATTACCCCTCACTTCAGGCATTGCTGGTCAAATTTTCGTACGTGTTTAATACTGACATCAATTTGTATAGTCCGCAGGGCCTGTTGCTAGCCTCCTCTCGACCTGAGGTGTTTAATCGCAATCTGACCGGTTTTATGATGAATCCCCATGCCTTTGATCAAATGCATGTTCAGGATCAGGTTGAATACATTCATCGCGAGCAGATTGGTGATTTGGGTTATTGGTCTGCCTATGTGCCATTCTACAATGGTAATAACCAATTGTTGGCCTATCTTAATCTGCCCTACTTTTCAAAACAGAATGAATTCAGGACCGAAGTGAGCAATTTCATGGTAGCCACCTTGAATGGATATTTTGTTTTAATCTTTTTAGCAGTGGTTGTTGCGGTGGTTCTGGGTAATCAGGTAACAAAACCTTTGCGCATGTTACAAGAGAAGTTTGCCCAAATGGAGCTGGGTGGTGAGAATGTTCCGATCGCTTATGAGCGGCGAGATGAGATTGGTGGTCTCGTAAAGGCCTATAATAAAATGGTCGCTGAACTGGCTGAAAGTGCTGAAAAACTGGCTCGATCAGAAAGAGAAACCGCCTGGCGGGAAATGGCAAAACAGATTGCCCATGAGATCAAGAATCCTT
>CAYUGX010000397.1:0-3412 GCA_964444375.1 uncultured Porphyromonadaceae bacterium
GGCATAGCCTATGATTATGTGGGTGGATTGCGCGAAGTCTGTAACGATAATGATTTGATACTCTGGCTTGAAAACTATGGTCACTGGGGATTCCCGTCAGAATTCTTATTGTATGGCAGCCAATCTAATCAAATAGGTGGTGAATTTTGGGTTGGGGGTGTCAAAGACAATATCGAGTGTCGTGCTGCGGTAAGCAGTGCACATATCTATGGTACAAAGAGTATTTATGCCGAAGCATTTACTTCTAACAGAAACCTAAGGGAAAGTCCTGCTTCCCTCAAGAAATGGTGTGATTGGGTTTTCGGTGTCGGTGTCAATCATTTGATCTTACATGTCAATATTCATCAACCCGATGAGCGAAAGCCAGGCATTATTCAATGGTTTGGAACGGGATTTAACCGGCACAATACCTGGTTTGAACAATCAAAAGAATTCATTGATTATATCCGCAGGTGTGCAGTCATGCTAAAAGCCGGCCTGCCAGTAGTAGATGTGGCTTATTACATTGGTGAAGATGCACCCATGATGCAAGGACCTCAGCGGCCTCCCCTGCCGGATGGATACAATTTCGATTTTATCAATGGGGATGTGCTGATGAATCGATGCCAGGTGATAGATGGGAAAATTGTTGTTGAGGATGGACCCTCTTTTTCAGTTCTTGTTTTACCAGAGCGACCAACAATGCGTCCTGAAGTGGCCCAGGCAATAAGGGAACTGGTGAACCAGGGTGCCACCATATTGGGACCCCAGCCAGAGCAAAGTCCGTCACTTCAGCATTATCCTGAATGCGATCAAAACCTGAAGGCTATTGCCAGTGATTTATGGGCTGATGTCGATGGCATAAACAAGCTTAAACGTCCCTACGGTAAAGGGTGGGTGTACAACGGAGTTGGACTGTCTGAGCTTCTTTATGAACAAGGCATTGAAGAAGATATTCGCATCAGTGGTGGGGAGAATATTCGCTGTGCGACAGCCGGTTCAGGACATCTTGGTGTCAACCAAAACGGAGGAATTATTTACAATCACAGAAAAGGTCGGAATACTGAGATCTATTTTCTAGCCAATACCACCGAAAATCCTGTTGAATTTACAGCCTCTCTGAGATGCCAGGGCATGAAACCATCACTCTGGAATGCGGTAACGGGTAACCGACATGAGGCCAAATCCTACTCACAAGAACAGGGTCGAACGCTGCTACCACTTCACCTGGATGCTTATGAAAGTGTCTTTGTTGTATTCGATGAGAAATCAAAAGGTACGCCCCAAGAATCTGCAAGCTACAAGCACACCGAATACTCAAGTCTGGTTAACCTCAATCACGGTTGGGAAGTGCAGTTTGACAAGCAAGCTGAACCCAGTCAAATCGAATTTGAGCAGCTAATCGATTGGACCGATCACCCTGATTCAACAATCAGACATTATTCAGGAACAGCCACCTATTCAAAAACATTTGAGTTCGACTCGAACAGTATGGATCAACCAGTCTACTTGGAACTGGATGAGGTCAAGGTCATTGCCACAGTTTTCCTTAATCATCAGGAAGTAGGAACCATGTGGACTCGTCCGTGGAAAATTGACATCAGTGACTATCTGCAGGATGGTAAGAATGAATTACTCATCAAGGTGAGTAACACCTGGAATAACCAGGTTTACACCGACTCCAAGCTGGCTGACAGCTTGAGAGCTTCGTATATCTCACAACCCTATAACTTCGGGCAAAATGCGCCCCTGCATAGTGCAGGATTAATAGGATCAGCAACCATAATTCAACAAAAATGAGTACGCCATCAAAACTCCTATCATTATTCCTCTTGGGATTACTCCTAAGTGCTTGCACACAAAACCCGCTCAACGAACAATCAACTCCCAATATTTTGTTCTTCCTGATTGATGACCAGCGAAATGATATTTTATCATGTGAAGGACATCCAATCGTGCAAACACCCACTATTGATTACTTGGCTGAAAATGGTATCCGCTTCACCAATGCTTTTGTCACCACCTCAATCTGTGCGGCCAGCAGGGCCTCAATTTTTACCGGTTTATACGAATTGCGTCACAACTATACGTTTGGCAGAGACCCGATTAGGAAAGAATTTCTTGAGCAATCCTACCCTTACCTGTTGCGGCAGGCTGGTTATCGAACTGGATTTATCGGAAAATTCGGTGTCAAAATCGCAGATCGCGATCAAATGATTGATGAACTATTCGATTATTATGAACCAGCTCCCCGAAGCACCCCTCACTTCATAACGATCGAAGACGGTAGTAGACGACACTCTGCTGAAATCAAAGGAGATCAGGCTATCGCATTTATCCGGGATAATCCTACTGATCAACCCTTTTGTCTCTCGGTTAGTTTCAATGCAGTTCATGCAGTTGATGGAAATCTCACCCCTGGAAATGAAGGTCACTATCCCTATCCTGCTGCAGTAGCCGATTTCTATGAGGGGATGGACATGCCCCTTCCCGACCTCAATGACCCGGCCATCTTCGATAATCATCCAGCCTTTATGAAAGAATCCATGCACCGCGACCGCTACTATTGGCGCTGGGATACCGAGGAAAAATACCAAATCAATATGAAGGCTTATCTGCGAATGATCAGTGGTTAT
Organism: uncultured Porphyromonadaceae bacterium; assembly: GCA_964444375.1. Classification (GTDB taxonomy): domain Bacteria; phylum Bacteroidota; class Bacteroidia; order Bacteroidales; family UBA12481; genus JABHCC01. The sequence continues at coordinate 2,616 of CAYUGX010000397.1, forward strand.
GATCGAGTCATGAGACGGGTGATGGATGCACTCGAGCAGAAAGACATTGATGACAATACGGTCATCATTTACACTGCCGACAATGGATATTACATGGGGAATCGTGGTTTTGCCGGCAAATGGAGTCACTATGAAGAATCGATTCGGGTTCCGCTTGTTATCTATGATCCTCGTATACCTGGTCGTAAAACCGGGAAAATTACCGACCAGATGGCCCTCAACCTGGATATTCCGGCAACGATGCTGGCTCTTGCCCAGGTACCGATACCGAGCATTTACCAGGGCGTTAGTCTATTGCCACTAGTCAATGATAACCTGGGCGCAGACTGGCGTCAGGATTTCATGATTGAACACCGACTCAACAATCCCAAGATCCCAAAATACGTAGGTCTTCGGGGAGAGCGCTACGTATACGCCAACTACTATGAGCAAACACCTGCTTATGAGTATTTACACGATTTAGAAACTGATCCGGACCAGCTGAATAATCTGGCCACCGATCCAGCGTATGAAGAAATCCTAACCCAAATGAGAGAATTATGCAAAGAATTAGAAAACCAATCCAGATAGGTCTATCGGTTCTGATCTTATTAGCGTTTCTGGCTATCAACACAGCTTGTAAAAAGGAAAACCCCAATGTGCTTTTCATTCTGGTCGATCAATGGCGAGCTTCAGCTACCGGATATGCAGGTGATCCAAACGTAAAAACGCCCAATCTCGACAAATTCTCTGAAGAAGCCATAACCTTTACCAATGCAGTATCGGTTTGTCCTGTTTGTACACCATACCGAGCGTCT
>CAYUGX010000398.1:0-3409 GCA_964444375.1 uncultured Porphyromonadaceae bacterium
CGATCACAGCTATTCAAAAAGGTGACAATTGCAAAGCCTCCATTATGATTCTGTTAACCATACTGGCAGCCCTGGTTTTTATGGTCAATAAGTACTTCGAATGGAGTCATAAATTTGAGCTTAAGCTTTATCCTGGATCTGAAGTGGTTCTTGGCCTGGAAAGGGGTGAGAATTTGTTTTATGGGCTGTATTATATGATGACCGGACTCCATGCACTTCACGTGCTGGTTGGACTGGTCTTGCTCAGCATTGTGTTTGTTAAAATCCAAAAAGGAACAGTGAATAAACAGCGGTATTCTTTACATGAAAACAGTGGGTTATACTGGCATTTGGTTGACCTGATCTGGATATTCTTGTTTCCCCTTTTATACCTCATCACTTAAATGATCCTGAGTTATGAAAAATGAAAATCATACCCATATTTCAAGTTATAACCAGCACGTTACTGTTTTACTGGTCCTGCTCATCCTGACCTTCATTACCGTTGCTGTCACCGAGATTCACTTTAGCACTTTTTCTGTCGGCGTTGCGCTGATTATAGCCTCCCTAAAAGGAGCCACTGTTTTGACCTATTTCATGCATTTGAAGTATGAAAAACTGTTCCTCAAGCTGATTGTTGTCGGGGTCTTTGTTGTCTATGCCCTTGTTATTGTGTTAACTTTTATTGATTATTTACTGAGATAAATCAAACCATTATGTTTTCAGGTGCATCCAATATGGTCGAAGGTGTTGATAAAGCATTTGCCTTTATTTTCATTGTCGCCATCATCTTTATCGTCGGCATTACCGCCTTCATGATCTGGACAGTCGTTCGATTCAATGCAAAAAAAGGCAGAGAAGCCAAGCAATTCAGGGGAAGCAATACCCTCGAAATAATATGGACAGCCATACCCTTGGTGTTGGTTATGCTCATGTTCTATTTTGGCTGGGTTGGATTTGCACCCATGCGAACGGTGCCAGATGATGCCATGACCATCAAAGCCATTGGCCGGATGTGGGAATGGGAATTTGATTATGGTGAAGGCAAATTGTCGAAACAACTAGTCATCCCAGTTAATAAACCGGTAAAGCTGGATCTGGTATCAGAAGATGTTAACCACAGTTTATTTATACCCGCTTTTCGTGTCAAGGAAGATGTAGTCCCCGGGTACGACAATTTTTTATGGTTTACCCCCTATTATGTGGGTGAGTTTGAGATCTTATGCACGGAGTATTGTGGCTTGCTTCATTCAGGGATGACCTCAAAAACCCTGGTCAAATCACAGGAAGATTTTGAAACATGGCTGAAAGAATTACCTGCTACCGGAAATATCCCTGATCCAGAAGGGTTGGTGCTGCTAAAAGAAACCGGTTGTATCGCCTGTCATTCCCAGGATGGGAGCAATCTGGTTGGGCCATCATTTTTAGGTCTCTTCGGCAGTACTAAAAATATCCGGGAGGGGAATGAAGATAAAACGGTAGCTGCAGATGAGGCCTACATCAAACTATCGATTACCGATCCTGATCAACAACTGGTAGAAGGCTATAACAAAGGCCTAATGAAATCATACCGCAACGAACTTGACGACGAAGAAATCGATCTGATGATCGAATATTTAAAAACACTGAAGCAGCAATAGTGTATAGGGAAGGGTTGAAAATTTTCAACCCATACCCATACAAATACCTCCAAAACCCATGATCTATCTCCGGCTTATCAAATGGCGCCTTTCCCTGGCGGTGGCCTTTTCTTCGGCTGCGGGTTATTTTTTAGCCGCAGAGGAGTTCGATGCCCGAGTTCTGATTTCCACCTTTGCTGTATTCTTATTGTCTGGTGGAGCGGCAGGTCTGAACCAGATTCAGGAAAGACAATTTGATAAGGTTATGTCTCGAACCACTTCCCGGCCGATACCAGCCGGAGAATTGAACTTCTTGCAGGCCTTGACTTTCTCATTATTATGCATCATCACCGGAAGCATCCTCCTCTTTAGAATCCACTGGCTTCCTGCTTCATTAGGTCTGTTGAACATCCTCATTTATAATGGACTGTACACCCCCCTAAAACGAAAAACCATCTATGCTCTTCTCCCCGGTGGCCTGGTTGGTGCACTCCCACCCCTGATCGGTTGGACCTCTGCCGGCGGTCAGCCCTTTCATCCGACCATACTTTACCTGGCAACACTTTTATTCTTGTGGCAAATACCCCATTTCTGGCTCCTTGTCATACGACACGGTAAGGAATACGAAAAAGCTGGTTTTCAAAGCATCAGTCTCTATCTGAGTGAGAAACAAATCAAAAGACTGGTGCTTTATTGGATGGTAATCTCATCCATATTCTTGGCTTCCTACCGGATTTTTGGTATTCGCGTGGATTGGTGGATTGGCGCCATCATACTGACAGTAAATGTTGTGCTCATTTGGATGTTTTACCGTTATTTGTTCAAAATGAACCACGCCAGAGGCACAAAGATCGCTTTCATCATGATGAATGTATTTCTATCCTTGGTGTTGCTCGGCTTGGTTGTGAATTCGTTGATTTTCTGATGAAAATCGATCACCCATATGCCTGTACCTTTCGTTAAGGAAGCGATTAAACAATTCTGATTTGTTTAATTTTTAACATTTTTTGTTAAACATAAAATTTAGGTTAGCTGTTTGATCTGGTAAATATTTTAAAAATGAAAAAACTACTTCTTTTCATGGTGGTTGCCGCACTAGGTCTGGGCACCACCGCATACAGCCAATCATTAAGCGTTGTCGCGAAGAAATCAAATGTTAAATGGGATGCACGCAAGGCTAGCGGCAGCGGCCATTATGGGACCCTTCAATTGAAATCAGGAACTATTATTCTGTCTGACAACAAGATTAAATCAGCTGATATTGTGGCTGATATGACCACCATAGTCAATACCGATGGTCAGGATGGACAACCGAATGCCCGTTTGGTGGGACACCTTAAAAACGATGATTTCTTTTCTGTTGACCAGTTCTCAACGGCAAAGTTCGTATTAACCGGTAGTAGCGAATTCAAAAATGGTGAAGCAAAAGTCTATGGTCGTTTGACAATAAAAGACATCACTCACCCTATCAACTTCACAGTTAAAAGAGAAGGCAATAAATTCGCTACCAAACTCCAGATTGACAGAACAAAATATGACATCAAGTATGGTTCAGGCAAGTTTTTCTCAGACCTCGGCGATCGAATGATACTTGACGAGTTTACGCTTGAAATCGAATTGCAGGTAAAGGAAGTTTAAGGCCTTTGCTCAAAGCTTTTATAAAGTGACAAATCCAGCTTTCTCTAAGATCTTGATATAGTTCATTACGTGCTGCAGTTCCACATTTGCAGGCTGCTGTACGTCAATCAGCTTCTTAATATCCAAGACATTACGTTTGACGTTACACAATAATTGCAATTCCCTGTTGAGTC
>CAYUGX010000399.1:0-3407 GCA_964444375.1 uncultured Porphyromonadaceae bacterium
CGCGTAGAATGGACCGGTGATATTCTATCGGTCAGAATAGTGAGGAGGCATGTCGCACCTCGGTATTCTGACCGGCATCGCCACGCGATGAGGCCCACCTGCACAAACAAGTGGGCCTCGGTCGCTGGACGCAGGTCAGTGCGATCCAGCTCCCTTACAATAGCGGCTTCTCCGGCCTTTGTGAATACGCAAATGCGATGGAGCGCGACGAGGTTGATTTCGGGTCGGTCGTCCGGGGCCGGTGTCCCCTTTGCGGCGGGCGGGGATGCATCCGAGAATTGACGGCGTATCACCGGGGATTCAGGGAGCTCTTTCCTTTGTCGTCTGGGACTGTGCTCATTCCTCGGTTCGAATGCGTGACGCTGAGGGACAAAGACGGGAGGCGGCATACGTTTTCGCTGTTGCCGCTGGAGTTGGTGCCCTATCGTCGGTACACGCTACGTTCCATGCTGACCGCGTTGGCGTTGTTCGTTTCAGTCTTTGGCCCTTCCGTCACGACCATCGAGCAGGCGTTCCTGGACGCGCTGCCCACGGATGGGCCGGTGTCGATGTCGCTGCTACGCCTGTGGGCCCGGGACGCGGTGCGGGGATTGCGACGCTCTCATCCCATCCTGTGCAAGATGTATGAACTGTCGGATATCTCTGCCCAGTGCGGACTGGTAGGCTGGGCCGGTGAGGTGCGGGCCTATCTGCGTAGCTGCAAGGTGCGGGCTCCACCCGCGTTCGACAGCGTGGTCTGCACCTGGGCCGAGGCCCCGGCCGGGTGGCACGATGACCTTTGCCGGTTGGTGAAAGAGTACAGCCTGGCGACTCGGGTCTTTCTGGTGGGCACTCCGTCGCAGGGTCGGAAGTGATGGAGAGGTCTGCGGTCTGGTCCGCTGAGGCTGCTTTGGACCGGGTCGCGGCAAGGCCTGAGCACCTCAGAATCGGACTGCGGCCCCACCGGGACCAACTCAAACTGCACTGACCAGCATGATAAGGCCAGCCCGAAGCCCGGTTCCGGAACCGGGCTGATCAGAGCTTCGTTCGACCGGGGCGATGTGCTCGGGCTACTCCTGTGTGCACGCCGCAATGGTGCGGCGGTGACAGGAGATACGCCATGAACGAAGAAACCAGAGAACAGATTGCGCTGGCCCGCTTCAAGCTCATCAGCCCGGTGCTGGCCGAGCCCCACCGCTTCCGCAACGAGTACTTCCGTATGCAGGCTGAACGGGACCACGACATGCCGCACTACGGGCTGAGACGGTACAGCGTTTCGACCTTCAAATCGTGGTTGCGACTCTACAACCAGCGCGCTTTCGAGGGACTCAAGCCGAGGTCGCGGGCCGACTGCGGTGCACCCCGCAAACTGACGGGCGAGATGCTCGACTCCATCAAACTCAAGTGCGAACTCTTCCCGGAGTGGTCCGCTCGGCTCCTCTACGAGGAGTTGCTGGGACAGGGGCAACTCGGCAATCCCCCGGCTTGCTACAACACCTTCCTGCGGACTATCAAGCGTGAGGGTCTCAGGACGAAGAAGGGCCGCAAGGATGTGCGCAAGCGTTTCGAGACGGCGGAGGCGGGTGAACTGTGGCTGTGCGATTTCATGCATGGCCCCGTTGTCAAGGTCGGACGCGGAGCGAGAAAGAAGGCCATTCTCTGCGCCATCATCGATGACCACAGCCGCATGATTGTGGGGTACGGCTTTGACGTCCACGAGACCATCGCTTCACTCACCCTGGTGCTCAAGGAGGCCCTTCTCACCTACGGCCTCCCTAAACGCCTCTATGTCGATAACGGGTCGGCCTTCTCCTCGGACCTGCTGGTCAAGAGCTGCGCCCAACTGAGAATCTCACTCATTCACTCCAGGCCCTACGATTCGCCCTCCCGCGGCAAGATCGAGCGCTTCTTCAGGACCGTGCGGGACCGTTTCCTCCCGCATCTCCAGGGCACCGTCACTCTTGAGGACATCAACATCGCGTTTTCTGCCTGGCTTGCGGATGAGTATCACCATCGTCTGCATACGGGCACCGGCCAACGCCCTATCGACCGCTATCACGCATCAGCCGGGCGCATCGACGTCCCGCGCCTCGCTGCGCATGAACTCGACAACGCTTTCCTCGTGCGGAACACGCGGGTCGTGAACCACGACTCCACCATCTCTTTCAAGGGCCGCATCTACGAGGTGCCCTCGGTCTACATCCGTCAGAAGGTGGAAATCCTCCACCCTGTCGATGCGCCCGACGAACTCACTCTCCACGACGGCCAGAACCGTGTCTGCCGCCTCAAACTTGTCGACGTGAAAGACAACGCTCGTACCTTCAAGCCGAGGGTTGACGAGTCAGCAGTCTCCTTCTCGGATGGGAGGGTCAAGTCATGAAGGACCTGGTCACCTGGTTTGGTTTCAAGCGACGGCCCTTCGACAAGAGCATCAAAACCAGCAAACTCCTCGAAACCGAGCCGGCCAAGGAATGCGCAGCACGGCTCGACTTCATCAAGCGGCGCGGCGGAGTCATGCTCCTCACGGGAGACCCTGGCGTCGGCAAAACACTCGCTCTCAGGCGGTTTCGGGATTCACTCAACGAGAGCATCTTCCGTCCTGTCTATACTCCCCTCACCACCCTCAAAGGCACCGACATTCTCCGCCACCTCAACGAGAAACTCGGCCTCCCGCTCAAGGCCAGCAAAAGTGCGCTCTTCGGGCAACTGCAGCGAGAGGTGCTCGAGTCCAAGGAACAACGGGGACGCACCGTCGTGATGATCATTGATGAAGCCCACCTCCTCCAATCTGCCACCATGCAGGAACTCCGTTTGCTCACCAACTTCAAAATGGACTCCTACGACCCTTTCATCCTCATCCTGGCCGGTCAGACAGACCTGCGCCAGATGATGGAGTACGCCATCCTGGAACCCTTCGCACAGCGTCTCGCCATGCGTTATCACATGCCGCCACTCAACGTCGAGGAAACAGGACAGTACATCACCCACCAAATCGCCCTGGCGGGGGTCTTGGAGCCGCTCTTCAACGAACCCGCAGTCAGGGCCATATACGACGCCTCCTACGGAATCCCTCGCCGCATCGGCCTCATCTCCGACCGTGCTCTCACCTATGCCATGTTTGCCGACAAGAGAACCGTCGATGCCGACATCGTCGTGGCCTCAGCCAAAGGCCAGTAGCATGACGTCGTCACCATCATGCCCGCGGCCACAATCGCGGCCGCGGGCACAGCCTCGCCCACCTTCACCGGGCAGAATAATCGAGAAACAAACCGCTGACCGCAGCACCACCTTGTGCGAATTCGCCCACCTGTACCCCACGGCCCCGGTCAGAATAGCACCTCAACACTCCGTCAGAATTACGAGGTAATCAACAGCATGTCGAGCCGCCCGAGCTCGTCCCCGACTCAGTCGGCCAACAGCTCGGCGTT
>CAYUGX010000400.1:0-3401 GCA_964444375.1 uncultured Porphyromonadaceae bacterium
AATAATCCATAACCCAGACCAAGCTGATCGATAGCGAACAGGAATTCACCTGATACCCCAAAGCCGGCATATAGTTTTGTCTTCTCGCTGTAATGATGTCTCTTGATGAATGCAGCTTCTGGTCTGAAGTACGTTTCAAACGGCTCACCGCTAAAACCAAAACCAGTTCTCAGTATAATCCCCAGATTCTTATCGGGGTTAGTGCGAAAATTCAATCCGTGAGAGCCAATTCCCACACCTATCTGGGCAAAAGACGAGATACCGAATAGCAAAAAAATTGTGCAAATGATGAGGGACTTTTTCATGGCACAAAAATATAAAAGAGTTTTAGCTGACTAAATGCCAATGGTACACCAAATCCAGATTATCAGAGACCTTTAACGTTATTTAACTTTTTCACAGTCAGTAAAACCCGCCCGTACAACCTTCTTAATCGCTTTGATATCGGAATACGAGTTTTTCAGGCCACAATCCCACATTTCAATGATGGGATCGGTATCCAGGATGAGCTTATACAACTCCGCTGGCGAAGGTGCCGTATTGAGCTGGCTATACTCGTCGTAGGTCAGTTTAAGGAAAGCTACATTTTCACCAATACCTCTATTATCAAGAAGATAACCGCGATTTAGTTTGGTAGGATAGGCCAATTTATCACCATAGACCAAATCACTGGGATCTGGGTAGCTTAAGATTTGCTTCTTGTCATCAGAAAGTAAAACAGGAACCTGATTGAAATAGTCATTTGTTGTTTTATAGACGATTGCTTGCGGGCCGGTTGCCTGCACCAGAATGGTTGTTGGAGGCGTAGATCCGCAAGAGAATAAGAACACAACTAAAAGCGTATTTAGAATGAATTTCATGGGGTAGTGTTAATTAATGTGCTTTAATGAATCGAGAAAAATGAACTTTCTTTCCGTAACTTCTAATGCCATACAGGCCTGGAGGGAGATCCGAAATATCCAACTGCTCACCGGATAATGAGTAATCCTGTCGTTGAATGTATTTAACCAGGCGACCATGTTGATCAACTATTTCGAATCGAATGATTCGTTCTGATGGATCAGACCATTTTAACCACAAATATTCTCCTGCCGGATTGGGATAGGTCGTTAAGGTCTGCTCAATCTCGTGTTCTTCTTTACCGGTTCCAACCACCCGAGTGAGGTTTAGATCAAGTAGGTAACTACCTTTCTGACCCGGGAAATAGGGTGCCACAAAGAGGTAAACAATGCCATCCGTGAACATCCTGATCTCAAAGGTTGGTAGTACATCGTCATAGGTGTCAGAAGTGTATTCATCCAACAACAAGCTGACCAGAGCATCATTTGTGTAGCTATTGCCGTCAGTAGAACTGTATGCATCATGCAGGCGACCAGTTAGCGTGTAAGTGAAGCCACCATCCAGTTCTAGACCATAAAAATCATAATCGCTACCTGTATGAATGGTCGATCCGGGTGTTGTAATATGAACTCCCTGGTTACCAAAGCTTGGATCAAAAAGGAAGGCCTGATCTCTTGAATTGTTGTTTTCGTACTGGTCTCCCTCTAAAGGAGCTGATTTCAGTATTATTTTAATGGGATTCGTATGATTGCTTGATCCAGCTAATTGCCAATCACCTGAACTGGGTTTATATAAGAGAGCCAGCAGATACGTGCCTGGCTCTGATTGAAGGCCCTGTGTGCTGAAATCCAGCCCATTAGTGAAATGATAACCGGCCTCCAGGGTAATGTTATTCTTCTCATCAATGATTTCTACAAAATTACCCTCCAGATCGTATATACTAACATCCAGGGTTCCGTAAAAATCTGAATTACCAGTATTTGCTACGTCAAGGTGAACAGAGAAGGCTTGGTTCTGAACAACAGATTCACCAGTACTGATGGTGAGCTGATCCCATAGCTCTAGATCGTTCTCATGGGTGATCTCCAATACGGCAATATTACTGTAGTCGCCATTATCACTTATTATTTTCCAGTCTCCACCTGCTGGCCGATAGAATGCAGCCAGATAGTAGCTTCCCGGAAGATAACTGAGGGATCCGGCGTTTTCAAAATCGAGACCGTCTGTATAGTGGTAACCTGATCCAAGCGAATAATTGCTGAGGATTTCAACAAAATCGACAAAATTTACATCTGAATCAAACAAAGCTACCCCAAAGTCTCCGGTAAAGTCGGTATCACTGAAGTTGGCAACATCTGTATGAACGGTAAAAGCAGCTCCATAACTAATTGGACTCGGATCAACAGTGAGGTTATCATACAATGCCATCTCGAGGTTTTCACTTTGTGTCTGATGTGGCTTTACACCAAATAGGGCGTGCTGATGGTTATTGTAACCTCCGGTCCCACCCCCGGTTCCGACACCGCCAGGATTTAGAGCTGAAATAATAAAGTAACCGTCGTAACTCCCTTGCCAACCCCAATTCATATGGAAATAATTCCCGTTGTATCCATCGCAAACAAAGGCATGACCGCCTCCATTTCCGAAGCCAGCATACAGAATTGGGCGGGCATTATCAATTTCGCTTTTCAACATACCAATCCATTGGCTATCCGTATAGTTGCCTCTCCATTTCCCTGAAAGTTCAGGATCATAACCAAAATAGTTCTTCAGTGAGGTTTCAGTACAGGCATTTTGATAATCTGGATAGTAAATCACGTAGGCGCCGGTTAAGTTTGCTCCGTAATTGGCTTCATTGGCCACCCCACAGTGATACATCAACTCAGCCACCGCTTCGTTATAAGCAGTTACCTCATTGGGCATGGCGCTCCAATTATACTGTGTGCTGCCGAAATTGGCCGACAATGTACCGTATTTATCGTGGTTAAAGGAATGGAAACCAGAACCCTGATTGGGATGATTCCAGTACTTCATCACCTGGGCCATGGCGGTTTGGGTGCAGCCAGTCACTGCCCGGCTTTGAGCATCATAATCAAATGGACAGTGGGCATTGACAAATGGGGATTGTCCCCATTTGGTCTCGAGTAGGGGCCCAGCTGAGTTCGTTACTTCGATGCTTTTGTGTCGATTACCAGACAACAAATTCTCCCAAATGTCTGCTAGCTGATTATCCTGCGGTTGGTCAGCAAGAATGGTTTCCCTGATCTGCCGAGTGTAGTTGCCCAGCCATTTTCGTATTTCAGGATGCATGACCTGGTTATCAAACCCCGATTCAACCGAATAAGCCAGAACCGGTTGTACCCGGTCATCGGCCGATATGATTACAAATCCTTCATCGTTGTCAAACGAAAACACGTAGTAAAGCGGGGTTTGTGCAGGATGGTTGATAACTTGGGTAGTGGTATGAGTTTGGGTATAGATAAGGGAAAGGCCGACCGGTATTTCGGGTGTCAGACTGTCTGTGGTGAAATGATTTTGAATAAATGTTTCTGCAACATGTT
>CAYUGX010000401.1:0-3398 GCA_964444375.1 uncultured Porphyromonadaceae bacterium
AAGGATGCCATTCAGGTCAATCAAATTGTTGAACCACGTGAAGTAATTGGTCGTTCTGTGATCGGAGATTTTATTGAGGATGAGCGATATTGGCGATACAGAAAACAGATCGTTACAAAATGTGAGGTTAATGAATATTCACCGGGTCAATGGGGAGGTATGTGGGACTTTGATTACAGTTTTGTGTTCATTGAAAAAGAGTCTAGAAAAGCACATAATCTGAGATTCAAAGATGATCTTCTTGGGATTATACCCTGGAAGCAAATGCTTTATGGTTTTGTTTGGGATGATGGTAGTCATTTCTACATGGTTATTGGAGCCCTGGATCTGATCGAATGGATTGACCAGGGATTGGAAGAAAATAAAATCCCACAAGATGCACTGCAAAAGATAAAAGCATTACGAAGTCAAATTTCGGAAGATAGCAATCCGGTGTTGTTCATTTTTGAAGAAAGAGACAAATACAACCTATGAATCGAAGAAGAACTTCGTCATTCATCAATCATCATTGGATACTCAACATTAAAAAACCAACTGAATATATGAATCGTGTATTATTGTTAACGTCATTTAGTATGCTTTTGCTAGCATGTTGTAATCAGAAAGAAACCAGTTCCGGCGACCTGATCCACATCGACGTTCTCCAGGCTTTTGAAAACCAAAAATCTTTGAAACTAAGCGAATTGGTAAAAGAAGTGGAATTTGTACAGTTTGAAGCCGGACCTGATTCCTATTTTATGAATGCGCGTAGCTTTTCGATCGGTGAAAGATTTATCATGATTGCGGATGATGGGGAATCAAGGGTACTTTTATTCGACCGAAAAGGGAAATTCATACGACAGATAGGACAGCGTGGAAAAGGTCCTGGAGAGTATAACAATCCATGGCAGGCGACCATGGATCCAAATGAACAATTCATATTGATAGCAGATGGAATCGCACAGAAACTAATTAAGTATAACGTTGAGGGAGAATTCATAAAAGAAATAAGAACTGATGAAGTACTGGTGAGTCGAATCATTGATGAAATCAGATTCATCAATGATCAGCAGTTTATTCTTTTGATGCGGCGGCCAGCACGACCTGTGGATGGATTTGCTTCTCTGCCCTTGTTTGATCTCGATTTAAACCTGGTCAGGGGTATCTTGCTTCGTGCAAACGATGAAAACCTCTGTTTGCATATGCACCCAAATGGTGTTCTGGGTATTGATAAAAATCGCATGACTTTTTGGGAGCCCTACCTTGACACCTTATATACGATAACGCCTCAGGGAGAAGCCATTCCAACACACAAGATTGGGTTTTCAAAAGGCGGTCCCAGTCAAAAATATGCCACTACACCAACCTATGGGAGAGATAGTGATTTAGAGCCGAATCATTCACTATTCGGAATTCATGAGTATGGAGATTATATGCAGTTTGTTGGCAGAAGCAATGGGGATTGGTTTCAGGCCTATTACAACCGAAAGACACACGAATACTTTAATCTGTCACACCGCGTTACATGTGATACTTCGGGTATATTTACTAGTGCATGTCCAGAAAATGACCTGTTTGGTGTTGAACCCATTAGCATGCGCGAATATCATTCTGGAATTGATCGGGTCATAGGTTGGTCACGGCCAGAATGGATTGGAAACAGTTATGACCTGGAGTGTATTCGAAACAAGAAGGTCAAGTTCCCCAAACTGAGGGATCAATATTTTAAGATTGCTGAGGATCCGGAAGCATCAGAACAGTTGTTGCTAATTCTTATGAAACTAAAATGAAATCAAGAAGAAGGGCAGCCATACATCCAGCCCAACCGCCACATGCACGAACAATGATACGAATACATGGCCGTAAGGCCGCCTTTATGGCGGTCCTTACTTTCATCTTCTTCACTTGTCAACACCCTGCAGGAGATATCCATAAGGCCTTGATCACACTCGACATCCGGCAGGCCATAAAAACAGTAAAAGACCTCTATCTCAGCGACATCGCCAAATCCATTGAATACATCAAACTCGAAACCACTCCAGCATCTCTTATCTCTTCCGGCTCCTTGGTTGTGGGCAAGAAATACATCCTTTTCCTCAATCGACAGCCGGTTAAACTGATGCTATTTGACCGATCCGGTAGGTATTTAAGAGAAATTGGAAAACACGGTAAAGGTCCTGGTGAATTTGACCGGCCTGCTGAGATTGATCTGAACCTGGCTGAAGACAAAATACTGGTTTCATCGAGTGGCATTCCTAGTAAAGTATATGAATACAAAACTGAAGGTTCGTTCATTCGAACAGCTGAATTGTCCTATTTCACAGAGGAACTCTATTACATGGATCAAGGCTACATATACGTACAAGGTCGACCCTTCCAGGACAGTAGTCAATACCCACGGATTATTGCCGTGGACCAAAATTTCAATAATCCCAGAGTGCTGTATCGTACCGACGAAAGAAGGAATCCAGATCAGATGGCAGGCTATCACTCCAGAACCCTCTTCGCCCGTCATCAGGATGGATTCGCCTATAAAGAAGCCATTCAGGATACTGTTTTTCATTTCGATCAAAGGGGAATCAACCGAGAAATTAGCTACATACTGCAAATGGGAGAGGGTAGGCCTCAATATCATGCCTTGACGCTGGAACAATCAGAAGCATATCGAAATAATATCGACATGGTGAATGAATTTTCAGAATATGTTCTCTTACTTGGTAAGGTTGGTGGTAATCGGACCCATCTGGCCTACAACAAGAAGACAAGCGAATTCTTTAAGCTCAAAAAACAAAGCAAATGCCTAAGTGAGTACAATTACCAATACGGCCTGGTCGACGACTTTACCGGTTCAGCCCCTTATTGGTACTGGGAAGGTGCCGATCTAAGAAACAACGAATTGTGTAGCGTACTTCCTGTGGTCGACTTAAAAGAACTCATAGAATCTGAATGTTTCAACGACGACAACCGCCTAAGCACCATAAAATACAGGGATGAATTAAAATCATTAGTTCAAAACAGCAAAATTGATGATAATCCAATAATTCGAGTCATACACCTGAAATAGAAACAACCAAGCACAAAATCCATGAAAAACCTAATCCTCCTCCTCCTTTCAGCCTTGATCCTTGCTTTTTGCTCCCAAAGGCTCGACCCAGCTGTCGCATTCGTCGATGTAAACGGCACCCAGATCCCAAAAATCAAACCCGAACTCATCGAAGATCACATTGAGGTCAAATTCACCGATTGGTATGAAAACATTAGGATGGTTGAATTGGAATTGACTGAAAATAGTGCTATTCAGTATGTTACAAGAAAGCATGTAGGAGAAGAATACATTATCATATCAACCCGCAGACTTGGTATTTTAATGTTTTCACCCCAAGGAAAGTTTATCAGAGTAATTGCTCCATATGGTAATG
>CAYUGX010000402.1:0-3372 GCA_964444375.1 uncultured Porphyromonadaceae bacterium
GTTGGTTAGAATGCCGGCCTGTCACGCCGGAGGTCGCGAGTTCGAGTCTCGTCGTGACCGCGAGTAGAGAAGAAAAGAAGCCCTGATAGCATCTAGCTTGAGGGGCTTTTTGATTTTATCCAACCCAGAGAATCTCATTTATTTTTCATAGTTTTATAGAACCTAATCTGTTAATTATGAAAACAATAACAAAACTTTCACTATTGCTCATCGTCTTATGCACTAGTTGTCAGATGATACAGGACTATGGTCTTGATGAACGAATCGATAGTTATGGACTCGGATTGGGTGGGGGTATGGAAGTGCAGGAGATGGAAGTTTTTACCAATCCCACAGATCCTACCGTTGCTAAAGTCATTACAGGCGATGGTACTGAGTTCGTTTTTTTTGGGGAAAAAAACAATAGTGGTGATGCCGAAAGTATTGATTACTTCTACACAAAATACGCTGGAGAATCTGATTATTATATAACTCAGCTGAACGACAATTTGTTACCAGAACGGGTAACTGCACCCAACGGTTATGTATATCAATATGACTACCCATTGGATACAGTTATGCTCATAACTATCAGCGCCCCTACAGATGGGCAATCAATCGGTGTGCTATTGTCTCCGAATGATTTCAAGTCTGACTTAGGGCTTACTCCAATTCAACCTGACACCAGAAGAACCGAAATACCAGATCTCGTAGTTAATAACCATGCTCCAACAACTTTCAATTCTCAAAAAGGAATGGACGGAAACATGAGCTTTCAGATTTATCAATGTGGGAAATTGGTAAAGGACGCAACTGTGACACTACTGATTGATCCTCCAATTACCGAATCTAAATATACCAGTTCTGGAGACAATACCGGTAATTATTCATTCAAACTACCTTCTGATGCTGAGCAGGCAACGGCTGAGAAATTGTGCCAATCAGTAGTGAATGGATTGCTGGATGTTTGTCTGGCATACAATACTTCGAATACCAATATTACAGGTGATAAACAAAATCCACCCAATGTAATCTGTGATAAAATGCTAAAGAAGATCACGAACAAGCCGCAAAATTTGAGTCAAAGTATGATCGATGAGATTACAGCTATTTGCCCTATGGTGGTTGGTGGGTTTCCAAGTTTTTGCACTGTGAATGAATTTCTTACTGAGAATAAAATTACGAAAGATGCTTGCCTGAAAGCGTATGAAACTTATCAGTTGTTTGCACCTGATGTGAAATATTCATACCAAATAAATGTAAGTATTCCAGGGTATGGAACAGAGACTTCAGAAATGGTCAATTTTGATCCTAACGATCCTGGTTCATATGAATGGGATGTGGGTGGAGAATTTCATTTAGGTTTAATAAATATTAAGGGTAATCCAGCTCCAGGAGGCATATATCATGTTTCATGCGATGTTGTATGTCCAGTTGATGGTGGTGTACTTGTAACCATTTCTATTTCCGGTTCAGATGATTTTTCTGCAAGTGATAGTAAGTCATTTCAACAGACAGGGAGTATTGGCCTATCAAATATTCCCGGAGGGGAAGAGGGGGTTGTTGATGTAATCGTTGTCAGTTGTAAAATAGACGGATTAACCTACGAAAGTAGCACCAGTATAGTTTTTTAGTACTTTAGTTGTTTAACTATACTATTATGAATGCAAGTGAAGCAGTTAAGAGAGCTAAAGAACACCTGAGTGATTTTATGTCTGCAGTTGATGCTGTAAGAGTTGAGGGTGTGGAATCAATTGAAGAGATCAAACACTGGATGGTTACCCTCAGCTTCTTTGACGATGACGCCTCACTGCCCTCTGCACTTTTGGCTCAACGAAACCGGGTGTTCAAGCAAATTGAAATTAATGAATCTGGTGAGCTGATAGGAATAAAATCCGTTGCTAAATAGAAACCTATCTTGAAGTGTATTAATTTAGATTAAATACTGTTCAATTTAGATCTGTCTTAGTACCAAATACAGAACATTTTCACAGTTCTGAAAGGAAAGCTTGGTATAAAATTTGCAATGTTTAGACAAAAATATACACCATGAAAAACGTATGGATCTTGCTTTGTGTTGGGGTACTGATACTTTCTTGCGAAAAACAGGAAGTTGATAGAGATATTACCCAGCCAGTTTTATTTGAATATGAGTATGTGAACCATGCATGGGTGTATACTCATTTTGGATGGATGATTGATGATCAGGGTAAAGTAGTTGGGTATAACCTACCAAAAGCATGGACTTCAATGGACCACGAGGGGTATATCTCAAAAGATGATCTGTTGCAGAATTATCAACAATCTGATACGGTTTATACAACCGTTGATGGTGATAAGCTATTGGATCAGTTTGATCACAGGTTTGATGTGATCAACACCCGTTTGGATACTGCAGATTCATACATGGCAGACGCTGGAGTGGGGGCCTTATATGTTTATGTATGGAATACAAAAAAGAACAAATACCAGCGACAGCTATTAGCCATGAAGGGAGACCTGTCCATAAGCAACAATCGACCACAGGTTAAGTCTATGGTCGATTGGTTGATTAGTGTTGGTAAGCAAACTGACCGATTTTTCTGGTTCGATCAGTGATATTCATTGCTAATTACTTTTTAAACTTTATGCTGCATCCTACTGAGCGGGTTTTGGTGTTTATCACTTTCTTACCCTTCAGAAGCAAATCAACGGCATTCTCAACATACTTCTCGTCAACCTGTCCGGTACGCTGATTGTCGTCGATGGCTCCAATGTATTCAACTTGAAAAGCATCTTCTAATCTTGACAGTACATAAGTATGGGGTGTTCTTGTTGCACCATATTCAGGGTATACGGTCTGATCTGCATCAAATAAATAGGGAAATGAGTAATCTTTCTTATCAGCAAGCTCTTGCATCTTTTTATACGAATCAGCCGGACTCACTTCCGGATCATTCGGATTAATGGCAATAACCGGGAAACCCAAAGGTTTGTACTTTTCGTCGAGTTCAAGAATACGCTTTTCGTAGGCCTTGGCTACAGGACAACCGTTGCAGGTGAACACCACTATGGCCCCTTTTTGATCGTTGTAGTCCGATAAACTCACATATTCACCATCAATATTCTTCAGGTTGAAATCGGGAGCCTGATCTCCTGGGGAAACCTGTGCCAGCATCGGAAGACTGGCCAGCATGAAGGAAAATACGAAAACAATTTTTTTCATGATACTTATTATTTATTAACTGATTGTATGCCTTTTACTAATTCTGAGTAGCTCAAGCTGCCCTCGTGAAACCAGCGAGACTTACCTCGATAAATAAGGGTAGCTGGTATCGCTCCTGACCATTCATCACTTACCTTGGGAATCCATTTGTTTGCCCGTCCATCGTCAAGAAAAATCACCTTTGATTT
>CAYUGX010000403.1:0-3365 GCA_964444375.1 uncultured Porphyromonadaceae bacterium
TTTGTGCCTAAATTTATCGGTCCAAAACGGTCAACGTATTTCAGTCGAGGACAATAAGATACTTGAAGTAAGAAGCGCCAGACAATTTGCCTGGCGCCCCGTATATAAATGATAAAACGTAGTTGTACTAGTTATAATATGCTGAAAACTACCAGCACAATCTGCATTATTGTATGGTATTAACTTGTAATCTTTTCTAGGCGTCGCATGATTGAGAAAATAAACGCGGCAGAGAGTAGACAACAGGCTACGAAGATGAGCCACAGTTGCCACAGATCCAGCTTACCCCAGAAGCTACTTCCCACGAAGAGAAGTTTGTTACCAACGGCTGTTGCGAGTAACCATCCCCCTTGCATCAGGCCCTGGAATCGTCCAGGAGCTACTTTTGATACAAAGGATAATCCCATTGGGCTCAGGAAGAGCTCTGCGATAGTCAGCACAAGGTAGGTTGACATCAACCAATAAGGCATCACACGCGAGGAGTCGGGTACCGGATTGGATTTGATGAGCTCTCCGGTTGCCTGATCCACAACCTGCAATTCGTGTGGAGACACTAAATTTAGCGAACCAACTAGCATCACAACGAAACCAACCGCTGCGATGATCATTCCATAGCCGATCTTGCGCGGAGTGGAAGGTTCTTTGCCTTTTTTGCTCAGGTAGGCAAAGACACTCATGACCACGAATGTCAGTGTGACAATGTATAGTGGATTGAATGCTTGAAATACTTCAGGTGCAATCGGGTTTGAGGCATCATTGTTTTTGAACAGGAAGAAAACCGCTGTACCGCCAGCAACAGCGAGGGCAGCTCCGGTAAGCCGAGTATTCATACTCTTTTTCCAGTTGAGTGCAAGAACCAGCCCGACCAACAAGGCGACAACGGCTAAGATATTATCGAGTTTGAAGAACATGAAGGTGTATGGATCTACAGCCTTCACCGTGTAATCACGTGCAAAGAAGGTTAATGTGAGTCCGTTTTGATGGAAGGCCATCCAAAAGAAAATCACCACAAAGAACACCAACAACAAGGAGGTGACGCGCGGTCGTTCATCTTTCGTTGAAATTGTAATGATCCAGGTCACAAAAGCGGCGAACAAACCAATTGCAGCACCGGTTTCAATGTCTTTTGCCAAACTAACACCAAAAGCAACCAGCACACCTACAACTAAAGCGATTGGGATAGCCAGTGGTTTGGCACCCAGGCTGATCTGTGAATCAGATGCAGTAATTTCTTTCTTAGGTAGATGCTTACTGAATGCCAGGTAAACCAGTAAGGAAACAACCATCGCAATAGCTGCGATACCAAATGCATAATTATATCCATGAGAGAAAGCATCCAAGTAGTTTTGCGAGAAGGCACCCAAATCGGTTATTGTGCCATTTAAGCTTACACCATTCGCTAGGTTTTGGAATTCTTCAACATTCTCCAAGGTACCGTTCTGAAATTGATGACACATAGCAGGCAGACTGCCATCATGTAAAAAGTCTTGAGTTTTCAAGAACCAGTTTCTGATCCCAGTGGCAACAAAAGGTGCAAAGAAGGCTCCAACATTGATACCCATATAGAATATCATATAGGCTGTATCCCTGACCTTGTCATACTTCGGATTGTCATACATCTGGCCAACCACAGCCTGCAGGTTCCCTTTAAACAGACCGTTACCAAATGCAATAATTCCCAATGCTGTAAATGTGATCGCCTGAGGTAAATCAGGGAAAGCCATTATCACGTAACCACCAAACATAATGATCTGGCCGAACATGATTACAGTCTTGTATTTGCGGGTCGCATCTGCTAAAATACCGCCCAGTAGGGCCAGCGCATAAATGGCAAAATAGAACCAACTGTAAACATCACCAGCAACGCCTTCGCTCAAACCGTATTTAGCCTGGAGGAAGAGCACGAGAATCGCCATCATGGTATAGAAGCCAAAACGCTCTCCCATGTTTGCAAAAAACGCTACGAATAGTCCTTTAGGATGTTCTTTAAACATAAATTTTTGGATTAATTAATACACACATACCCTAGCGGGATGCACAAATATAGAAATCTTTTTAAAAGCCTTCAATAATTGCCAATTTTGGCTTAGATTTATTCTTTTTTGATGCGAAATCAGGCATGAAGATTCTATCCATAGAGCAGATTCGTGAAGCCGATGCCTATACGATCAAGTACGAACCAATCGGTTCGATTGATCTGATGGAACGTGCTGCATCCCAGATTTATCATGCGATTACCCATCGATGTCAAGCTGGTCAGCACTTTTGTATTTTGGCCGGGCCTGGGAATAACGGTGGTGACGGCATTGCATTGGCTCGAATGCTGGTGCTTGAAAACTATCCAGTTGACTTATATATACTGTCTGGTAGCCGTGGATTCTCTGAGGATGCTCAGGTCAATATAGATCGTCTACCGGATGTAAGCTGGTTAAAGACCTGCTTTCTGGATCCCAAGCAGGCTTTGCCTGATAGTAAGCCATCAACAATTATAATCGATGCATTATTTGGATCAGGCTTGACTCGATCTTTGAGCGATTATCCACTGCAACTGGTTGAATGGATCAATCGATCGGATAGCCTGGTGATAGCCATTGATATCCCTTCGGGATTGTTTGGCGAAGATAACCAGAACAATCCCGATGAAGGAATTGTCAAAGCTGATCTTACCCTTACCCTCCAGTTTCCAAAACTGGCTTTTCTATTTCCAGAGAACCAATGGTATATTGGTGAATGGGAAGTGCTACCCATTGGATTACACCCTGATTTCATCCGGGAGGTGAAAACCTCTTTTTATTACTTCGATGAGAGGGCATTGCCTTCAAAATGGATGAAGCGATTACCCTTTTCACATAAGGGGCACTACGGACATGCAGTACTAGCAGCTGGTGCTCATGGAAAGATGGGAGCGGCTGTTTTAGCTGCCAAAGCCTGTATGCGTACCGGGGTTGGATTACTAACTTGTTATACACCTGCTGATGGCAATTCAATCATGCAGCATGCTGTGCCAGAAGCCATGACAATTTGCGACCCTAATGATGATGAATTGTCTGAGTGTCCTCATGATTTGACCTACTCGGCCATCGGAGTGGGTCCGGGAATAGGAACAGGTGTTCACCCAACTAATTTCTTACAGCAACTGATTGATCGTGTAGAAGTGCCTATGGTAATGGATGCTGATGCGTTAAATATCCTAGCAGCACACCCAGACTGGCTTGGGAGTGTGCCTGAGAACACTATTTTAACTCCTCATCCTGGAGAATTCACCAGGCTATTTGGTGCCGATGCCAATCAATATGATCGAATACAACGATTGCCTTCGATTTGCATGAAATATGGCATAATCATTGTTTTAAAGGGAGCACATA
>CAYUGX010000404.1:0-3325 GCA_964444375.1 uncultured Porphyromonadaceae bacterium
CAAAAGCAACAATGATAAAATCAACCACATTTTGGATAAACATACCGTAATTTAGGGTAACTTCTGTTACAGCAGGTGTAACTACCTGGTCGCCATTCATTATGGCTTCTTCTCCCGGTTTCAATACAGCTTTTAATTCTTTGAAATCCACATCGCCAAGGAGTAAACCTATAGGTGGCATTAGCACATCGTTAACAAAAGAGGCAATGATCTTCCCAAATGCTGCACCGATGATGACAGCAACAGCTAAATCAAGCACATTGCCTTTCATGGCAAATTTTTTGAAATCTTTCATTATTCCCATTCCGATAGATTGGTTGGTTAATAGTCGGTAATTTAGAAAAATATTCCCATCTGATCAATCCTGCCACAATAGTTAGAATCGTATATTTGCGACATGGCAACGCAATTGGTTTTTTATAATGTTGAAAACCTGTTCGACATCCTCGATGACCCATTCACAAACGATAATGCTTATCTACCTACTTCAGCAAAAAGCTGGGAAGAGAAGAGATATATCCGCAAGTTGCTTAACCTGTCTAAGGTCTTAACTGCCATTGAAGAACCCTGTCCTGGATTGATAGCTTTAGCCGAAATTGAAAACCAAAAAGTAGTACGGGATCTCATTACTGCGATGAACCTTGATGAAGAGCAGTTAGGTTGGGTGCATGTTGATTCGCCCGATGAGAGGGGAATGGATGTTGGATTGATCTATCGAAAAGATGTTTTTGAGCTCAAAAGTTATAAAGTCATTCCCATTGTTTTTGAATCAGATCCGGCGGATAAAACTCGTGATGTTTTAGTAGCTGAACTGATTGATCACACTGGGGATGAGCTTGTCTGTATGGTATGCCATTGGCCATCACGGAAAGAAGGTCAGAAGGCCAGTCAGATTAAACGATTTGAGACTGCTCAATTGATACGAGAAGCTATAGAAAAACAATTGAGTACCCATAAACAAACGAGAATACTTCTAATGGGTGACCTGAACTGCACACCGAATAGTCCTCCTGTTTATCGCTTATTAGATCAGCGTGGTCATGCAGACAATCCGTTGATTAACCTCAGCTGGTCGGTGCACAAAAACAAAAAAGGCAGCACCAATTATCGCGGCAAATGGCTCATGTTTGACCAGATGCTCATTTCCCCATCCCTCGAGCAATCCATATGCAATTTTGAGGTTGTGGCCTTTCCCTGGATGCTATTCTATAATCCAAAATACAAGGATTTCAGACCCAATAAAACCTACGCTGGCAAAAACTACATCGGAGGTTTCTCCGATCACCTGCCTGTAAAAGTCACTTACCATAACCTACCTTAACCTGCTTTTAGCATCGCCAAAAATCGATAGATGACATGTGAGAATTTACCGTAGGGTAGGTAAAAAATCACCTGCCAGACGCAGATTAAGTGTATGAAATAGAGCACGTAAGCAGCATCCCAATTGCCAAAACGGGCAGCTTCAACGATCATACCAGAAAGGGCCAGCAAAAAAAGCATGATAAGAAAAAACCAGTCCCTGAATTGTCCGGTTGCCTTCTTTTCTTTTGAGCGAATTCGATCGAAAGCCATCATACCCAGTCCTATAAGCAAGCTTAAACCGGCCAAATTACCAGCAATCTTTACTGGATGCCAGAAGTGCATAGGATATTGATCCATAACAACAGAAAGAATGGCGAACAGAGTAACAAACAGCAGTAAACAGAAACCGCCGACAACGAGTATATGCGACCAGGATCGACTCTGATGTGTCTCGCAAGTCGTAAACCGCTTATGGGTGAACAAGTCTTTTATGACGGTGAGGATTTTTCCTTTTTTCCTGCCGGATGGGATGACTAAATTCTTGTAAAATCGTCTGATACTCAGTATATGGGGAAGAATAATGATTCCGGTAATCATAGCAAATGATCCATTTAACCAGGAATGAGGAAAGAAAGCCGAATAATTAACTGGGCCATCTGGGATTTTCAATGTACCTGCGAGAGCTATTATTGCCGCTATAATTCCCGCTGGGATCAATATCAACAGGGGTAAAAACACTGGGTTAGCCAGCCAACGTGATAAAAACTGTGGTCGACTGAAATGAGTCCAGGTGGCTTGTCGCACTGCTGCCAGTATTTCACCCGGTTTAACATCTCTGGGACATTGAGTGGTACAATCACCACAATGGTGACACAACCAGATATCGGGATCGGCAATCAACTGTTCTTTTAAACCCCAGGCAGACCAAATCATCTCCTTCCTTGGGAACGGGGCTATTTCTGGGGAGAGATCGCACACCGCTGAGCATGAACCACATTGCATGCAAGTAGATAAATCAGATCCACTGAAACGCTTAAGCTCGTTTATGAATTCAATATTTGGATCAACTATCATACTTCAGATTTTATCAATGTTATTGTGTCATGGCTATCGATGACCTACAATTCTTTAAATGGGTTCGGACCGATTAACTCAATCTCTTCAGCGTAATCATTAATGATTTGCGGAATTCGATCAAATTCGCTGATTTCAACAAATTCGGTTTTTATTCTTTCAGATTCCAACATCATGGTTTGCAGCGTTTCCTGGATGTTTTCACCTCGTGTCTCAGTCAGCTCGGATCCATGAATGAAATGACATTGATAGTCATCCCCTGGCTTGCATCCAATTTGGAGAATACCGTCGAATCCTTGAGACAAGGCATCGGATATCCAGATTTTGTTGATCGATCCAATACATCTAACAGGAATGATCCGAACAAAAGCCGAGTATTGAAGTCGTCTCTGTCCTGCCATATCAATGGCTGGGTAAGCGTCGTTTTCGCAAACAAAGGCCAGGATTCGGGGTTTTTCCTCAAATTCATCCGGTACTTCAATTGCTTTGATCATCGACGATACTGCCTGGATCGAAAAATCATCGAAATTAATGACTCGTTCAGGACAAGAGCCCATGCAAATACCGCAACGACGACAACGTGTAGGGTTAGGTAAAGGTGTACCCTTTTCAGTTTCATCATACATGCCAAAAG
Source organism: uncultured Porphyromonadaceae bacterium (assembly GCA_964444375.1). Taxonomy (GTDB): domain Bacteria; phylum Bacteroidota; class Bacteroidia; order Bacteroidales; family UBA12481; genus JABHCC01. The sequence continues at coordinate 3,011 of CAYUGX010000404.1, forward strand.
GACATTCTTCTGTACACCGTTTGCAATCAGTGCAACGTTGAAGGTATAAGGTTGGACTGCTTATATCGCCTGCTCTGGGATGAACTGCTCGACCAGTTTTGACCGACTCAATCAGTTGAATGGCCTTCATCACAGCACCACGAGCATCGGTTTGGGCTTCCGTACTATTTTGTGGAGCCCTTTGTGTTCCGGCAACAAAAATACCAGTGCGGCGTGTTTCATATGGGAAACATATGAAATGTGAATCAGGGAAATCATAGGTCAGGGCGGGTAAACCTTTTCCCTGTCTATAGCTTAATTGCAATGCTTCTGAGC
>CAYUGX010000405.1:0-3319 GCA_964444375.1 uncultured Porphyromonadaceae bacterium
ACATGGCTTCATTACCCCTGATTTTTTACTTAAGCAGGATATAGTGCAACGAATTGGGATGCACGGCATTACCCAAAAAATCTCAAGCAACCAAAAGCGGCTGCTAACCAGCATGCTGAACAAGAACACAGCCGGTCGAATTTTAGACCTGGAAGCTACTGGTCATGAATGCTATAACCTGGTAGATTTAGTAGACGAACTCAAATTGGGCATTTTTGAAGAACTGTATGACCAGGATAAGGAAATCAATATCTTCAGACGCAATCTTCAACGGGCCTTTGTCGAGCAGCTGATCAGCATGATTGCTGAGAAGACGGCCACCAGGAATGACCTGCAAGCTACTGCCAGAGGAACTCTAAGATCACTTCGATCTGATTTACAGGATGCCATTGGTGAATACAATACAGGCCTGGTCAGGTACCACTTTGAAGACTTGGAAGAGATGATAGAACTCGCACTTGATGGTAAGTAATTAATCGCAAAAATAAACTGAAAACTCCCTAATCATAGGGATACCATCAGACTCCAGGAATTTAATCCGGATCTTTGAACACACTACCGGATCAAATTCCTGGATTCTTTTATTCCCGATGCAACTACCTTCGCCGAGGGATGTCCACTTACCCTTTATTCTGCCTTCTAATCTATATTTACGAATGCGCTCGCCGTGTTTTATATCCTCCCGGATAATGACTGTATTAATATATTGGTCTTTGGGGATGTTTAATGTAATGTTTGTTTGAGGTGAATTTAATTTAACCTCCTCCACTTTCGAAATGGGAGTCCCATAACGTCTTTTGATCTCAGCCCCCCATTCTTTAAGACGCTGCACATCAGGTTCAGGAAGCAAACCATCCGGATCAGGTGTTAACCCCATAATAAGGGTTGAGTTATGGCCCACAGAGCGATTATAGATATTCATGAGGTTTTCCAATGGATAAATATGGGCTTCATCACCGGGTTCCCAGAACCATTCATGCCGGCCATTATACCCGCGAAGCGGGGCATCAGACATAGCTGGAATCCAGTAATCACCTTTAGGATCTCCATGTTTTAATAATCGCATTCTTTCATTTGGTGTATCACCGGCATGGCTATAGTAGTTTGGGAAAGTAGCCCAACATGGATAGGGTACTGTTCCTGATTCAGATCCACCCCACCGGGCTTCGGCCAGCTGGGAGTTGTGATAAAACAAGCAATTGGGTTGGTACTGCTGCACAATGGGTAAAACATCAGGCACTCCATTGTCGGGATGGTCTGCCCCGCCATCAAACCAAATCTCAAACAACTCACCATAATTGGTACACAATTCTTTTACCATTCCTTCAATCATCTGATTGTAATACAGCTGCCTGTTATCTCTGAATTCATCAATCCCATTTACCTGAAAATTGTAGACCCCGAAGAACGAATTCCATCGAATTCCAACATAAATCCCTGGCTTGATTCCATATTTACGGCACGAATTGACAAAATCACGAACCACATCACCCTTTCCTGATTTATAGTCAAGTGCTCTCATCGAGTATGGATTCACTTTCGACTGAAACAAGGCAAACCCAGTTTCATGAGTGGCGGTGAGAATGGCAAAGGTAAATCCAGCGTCTTTGACTGCCCGGATCCACTGATCTGTATCCAGCTTCTCAGGATTGAAAATCTGATAATTGGTCATTGGGGTAATCCGATTACCACCTTGTCCATATTTCTCACCATCAAATACATGCAAGTCATAATGAAATACTGCCCCCATTTCAGCTTCTTGCCAGGCGATCTGCCTGTCATTTGGGAGCACTCTGTTCTTCGCCTCGATCGGAATAAAGACTGTATATGAATCATCCCCCTTTTTTACAGCGACACTGAGTACCGTGGGCTGGCCATTCTCAACAAAAACAAAGGGACGTTCCATCCGGTCGGGTATTATTTCAGAACCATCAGTCAACATGATTCGTTTGCTAGTAACCGCATATTCGGTCGCTCGTTTCCAATTGATACCGTCTGATGAACTCACCATTCCGATGAAGGTATGGGCATGGAAAATACCATAAAAGTACCCTCGCTGGGTATCATACCAGATACTCATGTCTTCGGTATCCAGGTAATCGATAACTGGTTTGTCCTGCATCTCAAAAGGACCATCGGGTTGATCTGAAATGGCAATGGCCTGGTCTCGAATAAAGCGTTCTTCATTCGGTTTATCCCCTTTCACCACCAGGTAATACCGTCCATCATTACCCTGGGTAACCGCTGGATTTACGGTCAGGGTGACGATGGGTCCGGATGGTTCGATCAAAGGTTTGTCTTGTCGAACCCATGGGCCATCCAGTGTTTCAGCCACCGCAACGCCGGTCCGTTGATTTGGTCTCAATATCTTCCAATTCGAATGGCTATAACCAACCTGTGCCGTTTCCACCAAATCTTCTTCATTGTAGGGCTGGTCTCCAAGATTTGTTGAAATATAATAGAGATAGTATTTACCATTGAAGCGCTTAATTTTTGGATTGTGTGCAGTAATGGCATCCCAGTGACCGGGGCCACGGCTTTGAAGTACAGTCTCCTGATATTCCCAGGGCCCTGAAGGACTATTGGACACTGCATGTGCAATTTCAGAATGCGTTAACCAGGCCGTAAATTTTAGTTCCTTTTTCCAGCGAGAATAAAACAAGTGGTAGCTCCCATCCTCACCTTTTATTATCGATGCTCCCCAATTATAATAGCCATCTGTTTTAAGTATATTTTCGGGAGAGATCGAAGCTAAACGATCGCGAAAAAACAAGGTATCGGGATGATGTGTTTGAGCTATCGATATAGCGTGAACAAATACAATTAGAGAAATGATAATAGAAAACCTGATTCTCATACTGACTAGTTTTAAGGAACAAAGCCTAAAGATAATTACTATCTTGCTTGTTCAGCTTTTAAACTTAGTATTCCCAACAACACCCTATCATACCATGAAAAAGATCCTCCCACTACTCATCGTGCTGACGGTTTCTTGTGCACCAAAAACCCAGTATGACCTTATTTTACGCGATTGTATGATTGTCGATGGTTCAGGACAACCCAGTTACCTGGGAGATGTGGCGATAAACATGGATACTCTTGCTGCCCTGGGTGATATTGGTCGAGCGAAAGGACTGGAAGAGATTGAAATTGACGGATTAATGGTAGCCCCTGGATTCATTAATATGCTAAGCTGGGCCAATGAGTCTCTAATAGAAGACGGGAGATCGATGAGTGACATCAAACAGGGCGTAACCCTTGAAGTATTTGGAGAGGGATGGTCGGGGGGGCCACTCAATGCTGAAATGAAGAAAGCCCG
>CAYUGX010000406.1:0-3318 GCA_964444375.1 uncultured Porphyromonadaceae bacterium
AAATCTAGAATATTTTTTATCTGACGAACATCTCGTTCTATGTAACCGCGGATGTAATAGTCGTATAGTTTTTCAGGAGGGGTGGTTTCTGTGTGTGCTCTTGGATAATTTCCCATGAAAACGAAATTTTCAATTTTTTCGGTTAAAAGTTCTGCTTGATCAAGTTCATTGATTGATAAGGGAAATAGTGTTAACAGGGCGATTCTCCCAGCAAGGGTTTGACTTACAGCTTCATTGACGAGAAGGTTTTGTGACCCTGTAATGATAAAAAATCCCTTTTTATTTTCGCGATCGATAATTGTTTGAATATAAGAAAGCAATTCAGGTACATGTTGAATTTCATCTAAAATAATTCCTGCATCGCTTGTATGATCCTGTAAAAAACGTCGTGGATCTGTTCGGGCAAAGGTTCGTTTATCAAGATCTTCAAGGCTTACATAGGTGTGTTTTTTGAATACCATCTGAACAAGGGTTGTTTTGCCTGACTGTCGAGGGCCAACGACAGCGACTGCTGAAAAATGCTGAGCTGCTTGAATAAGTTGCTTGGTTAGGTCACGATTAATCATAAGGCTCCGCTCCTTTTTTATGAGTCTGGTTGATATTATGTGATAATATTACCGTAAATTTACATCAATGTCCATACAAATCGGGGAGACTAGTCCCCGATTTGTATGGACATGTTTTTTGGAGTTAGTTTTTATTGATTGCAAGATTCAAACAAAATAATATATGTAGGTCTGTGGAACAGAGTTTTGCCCTAAGCTTAACGAAGAAATTGTTCGTTGGGGAAAAAGTGGCTAGTGTTAACTGTCTTCGTCTTCTTGTAACAGTTTAATCTGACTTTCAAGAAGCCTATTTGTTTTTTCAAGCTGACGGGTTGATTGTTTGAGCCGTGCTAATAAGTCTTTTCTCGTAGAGAGTTCTTTGTCTCTTCGGGCGATAGCTTGTTGAGTTGCTTGCTTTGATTCTTGAACATGTTTTTCTAAGCTTGAAAATAATGCGAGTATTTGGTCTAGACTTAAAGATGGGAGTGTAGACGATGGTGAGCTAGTTGTACGAGTTACTTGTGCATGAGCAGAAAGAGTTTTCTTCCAGATATATGCTTGTTGAGATTCTGTTTCAAGTGTTGCTTTGTTTCGATTTGCTTGTTGCCAACGAGTAAGAAACGTTTGATATAATGTTTCTGCATGTCCTAAACTCGTTGTTATGTTATCAGTTATATCTGGAGCTGGAGTAATTGTTTTAAATGCATCGCGTGTGACATTAAAAAAGCGTGTATTCCAATTCCAAGAACGAGGGAGCGAAACAGTTGTTGTATTTAGTTTTTGGTTAAGCCATTGAATAACACTTGAAATGGCAGAAAGTTTTGTTTTTGAAGTCGTTGAAGATGACGTGACGACAGCTTGCATTGTGTTAATTTGTTGAGAGAGTTCTCGATCAAAAGTTTCTGCTATAAGTGTTTGAGTATTGATGAGAAAACAAGCACATGCGATAGACATACTTAAAAAAAGTGATCGTAACGTTACGATTTTATTCACGATAGCCCCCATTTATTTTTTATACTTTTTTTGTACTTATAATTTGAGTATATGCTTTATTATAAGTGTTATCCGTGTCTTTTTCAAACGCCCTCAATAATTACTGTTTGAATTTTCTAAGCATAGGTTTGATTCAGAGCATGTATTGGCGTGATTTTTAAATAGACTTTTAAAGTCTATAGTTCTAGAGACACTCCGCAAGCTATTCCCCACAGTTCTAATGCGCTGTTTTGTGATGGGATGCGATAATATCCTGTGCCATAAAGCCTCAGTGCCGAGCTTTTACTTGTGCTTATGCTCGTCTGTACACCGGCTTGAATAGTATGAATGATTTGTGCTGGCGTTGCCGCAGCTGTAAAGTCTAGATCTTTGAGCTTGAGCCAATTGTTTTTGTGCGTAATAAAATTGTCGTCACTTTCACCAAATTTTTGATTTGTTTGAAAAATTTCGTTTGCAATGGCATACGTTTCTTCGGGCCAACTTTGTGTAGGTGTAACTCGTTCGTTTTCTTGAACAAAAAGTGAGTACCCCAATTCAAAAGCCCATCGTTTATGTGTATAGCGTCCAGCAAACGATGCTTCGAGTTTACTGCCTGGGCGAACACTTACGTTCGTGGTCAAAACATTTGCTGCCGGAATTAGCGGCGTATTTTTTGGTGTGTTATTTTTCCCAAGAAGATAGTAATACCCAAAGTTATATCCCTTTATACTTGGTGTTCGTGTTTGATGGTTCGCGAATAGATATGCATAGTGCAAAGCGCCACGCACAGAAAATTTATCGTTTTTTTTGTTAGAAATTATCCAGTCAAGCGCAAGAAAGTCGCCTATTTCAACATGCCTGTTATTACCATAAATAGGCTCAAAAATAAATTTTCCAGATGCTTTGTTTCCCATTGGTAATGTAAGATAGATGCCATATGTTGCAGCAATATTTTTCTTTTTCTGAAAGCAATAGGCTATTTCTGTTTTTATGTCAGAGACTCCTGTCGCATGATTTTTATGTCGTAGCTTGGCATGTGTCAGTGGTGCTTGTAGTTGGTTGGTTGATGCATCTGTTTCAGAGAAATCACCAAATAAAAACTGTTCTAACTGTTTTGTATTATCTGTTGGGTCAAATCCTTCTGGATTAAACCTGGTAGATATTTTGTTATGGACTGATGTAACGGGAATAGATACGTTACAAGAAAGCCCCTTAAGTATTTTGCTTGCGTTAAGAGCGCATAGAAAACGCGCGCCGTATGAGTATTGAGAAAGTCGTAACGACAATGCATCTTTCCAAGTGCCAACAGTTGCCCTATGAATGAGATAGCCATAAAAGACGTCTGTTTCTTGTTTTTCGTGATCAGCAAAAGTGATAGTATTTGAGTCGTTAATGCCAAAATAGCGCCCCAAATTACTTTTATTCGTTGATTCTTGATAAAAGCTTTTGATATCGAATATAACATGTGTTTTGCTTATTTTAGATGTATCTAAACTTCGAAATTTTGCGTACCAATCTTTTTTTGTCTGATCGTGCAAGAAATAGCTTTTGCTTGCATGTGTTGCTAAAAACGTTTTTCCAGAGTGTCCCATGATTGTATGAAAAGAAAAAGAACAAGCAAGAAATATCGCCCAGGTTTTATACATATATTTTGCGTACATGATTTTCTCCATAGATAAAGAGTAACGAGATAATATCATGCATAGTATTTCAGAATAAAATCTGGAGATTCAAGAGATTGGTGTAAGTTTCCCACAGCTGCGCCTAAGAAGGCTTGGTGTGGGCTAACATAAACGTCACC
>CAYUGX010000407.1:0-3305 GCA_964444375.1 uncultured Porphyromonadaceae bacterium
GAACTGTCATTATTAATCTCATGGCTTTCAATTTATGAAAGTCTCAAAGATCTAAGCAAAACCTATTATCTTTGAGACTTTCATAAATTGAAAGCCATGAGATTAATAATGACAGTTCTACTAACCCTGGTTGTTTCTTTACCTGTATTTTGCCAATTGTATCAATGGCGTGGGCCTGATCGCACGGGTGTTTTTCAAGATTCTGCTTTGCTTACAGAGTGGCCTGAGAATGGTCCTGAACTTGTTCTTGAGGTGGAGGGAATTGGAAGAGGCTGGTCTTCACCTATTGTAACTCACGATCGTGTGTTCATTTCAGGGATGATTGACAGTACCGATCACCTGACCTGCCTGGATCTTAAAGGGAATGTTATTTGGCAAAAACCCTATGGCCTCTCATGGGCCAAATCCTTTCCAGATACCAGAGGATCAGCAACCATTGAAGATGAACGGGTGTATATCCTGAGTGGTCAGGGTAAGCTGGTTTGTTTTGATTATGAAAATGGATCAGTTCGATGGGAGGTACATGTTGACCAGGTTTTCGAGTCGGAATGGCACAGTTGGGGTGTTTCAGAATCTATTCTGATCGTTGACGATAAAGTCGTTTGCACTCCTGGTGGAGAGCAGACCACTGTTGTGGCCTTTGATAAACTGACTGGTGAACTGATTTGGAAGACTGAATCCACACATGGATTGCGTGCCTATGCTTCCCCTACAATTTATGAATGGAATGGATTCAGATATATTCTGGCAATCAACGGAACCTATCTTCATGCCATAGATCCGGATACAGGTGAAATTATCTGGAAATACAAGTATTTCGACAATACAAAGTGGACCTATCAACCGGGATTAATCTGGACCAATACACCTGTTTTCAATGAAAATCAAATTTGGATTTCAAAAGGGTATAATTATCCTTCGGTTATGCTTGAAATGGATTCATCCGGATTGTTTGTCAGAGAAAAGTACATTGATCACACTTTTGATAACCACCACCACGGCCAAATCCTAATCGATGGCCATCTGTATGGATCAAACTGGCAAAGCAATGGTAAGGGCAAATGGGCCTGCATGAATTGGGAGCGTGGTGAGATCACCTGGGTTCATGACTGGAACAATAAAGGATCGATAATCTATGCCGATGGTCTTTTTTATCTGTATGAAGAACGAAGAGGTAATGTTGGACTGCTAAAACCCAACAAGGATCATTTCGAATTACTATCCTCTTTCAAAATCACGAATGGTACTGGCCCCCACTGGGCTCATCCCTACCTTGCCCTAGGCAAACTCTGGGTACGTCACGGTGACTGGATGGGTGCGTATAAGGTGAAGTAAGGACTTCTTCATCTTGAATTGCCTAAAGGGCACCTGTATTGAGGCTCTACCAATACTTGAAAAAAGATTAATCAAAACCCAGTGCATCAATTTAGTATACCTCAGAATGGAAGTTGAACAATTACTTCATATAATCCATTCCATAGGTGTTAAAAAGAATTGAAAAAAGGTGGGTAGAACGTCATCTTTTTGTTACTTGGTGTCTGTATCTTTATCATGACGAAGAAGTACACTTGTCAAAAATACGACAGGGATGACGTAAAATATACAATCATTTCGTAACTTGGTGCTATGAAGCAGGTTGCGCATATCCTGATCGTTGATGATGAAGTGGAATTACTGGGTTCATTATTGCAGCTTCTTGAGTTTGATTTCACGCAAATTTCAACCTTAAATGACCCAGCTCTATTGCCTGCTTTTTTATCCGATCATCAGGTAGATGTAATACTGCTAGACATGCACTTCGGGCAAGGTGCTAATACAGAAAATGATGGACTTTTCTGGCTAGAACGGGTTTTGAAATTGGATCCTGATGCTGTTGCTGTGATGATCACTGAGTATGGTGAAATGGAATTAGCCGTCAAATCAATCCGCCAGGGAGCAACTGATTTTTTAGTTAAAGCATGGAATCCGGAGAAGTTCTTAGCCTCAATTCGTGCTGGTGTTGAGATACGGCAAAGTCGACGTTCAGTTAAACAATTAGAGCAGGAATATCATCTTATTTGGAGTGATCTGAATAACCAAAGTGATCCAATAATAGCAGAATCTCCTGCCATGGTTGAGGTATTAAATACTGTTTCGATGGTAGCTAAAACCGATACCAACATTTTAATTCAGGGAGAAAAGGGAACAGAAAAAGAACTAATTGCCCGAAAAATTCACGAATTAAGCAATCGTCATATGAACCGATTTGTGCATGTTGACATCAGTGATATTCGCGGAAGTTTGTTTGATGGTGAATTATTTGGCTATGGGAAAGGAACTTTTCCGGAACCCGACGATGATCGCATGGGACACATTGAATTTGCATCGAGTGGAACCCTATTCCTTGATCAAATTGGCAGTATGGATTATGTAATGCAATCAAAATTACTTGAAGCTTTGAAAACACAAAAAGTGACACCCGTAGGGAGTGTAGAGTCAACTGATGTTGATATCCGACTGATCACAGCAAGCAACCGGCCACTGGTCGACCAGGTGGCTAATAATACCTTTCTCATGGACCTGTATTACAGGATAGACAACAAAATAATTAATTTGCCTCCCTTGCGCGAGCGAGGCGACGATGTAATACTGTTGGCCAGGTATTTCATCGGAAAATATGGATTGAAGTACAATGGTATTGTACCTACTGTATCTAAAGAAGTTTATGAGAAAATCAAAAGCTATGAGTGGCCTGGTAATGTGCAGGAATTGGAAAATGCCATCGAGCAAGCCATCATTATGATGAACGGTAGGGTAATGAATTCTGATGATTTAAATTACGTTCAACAGGCTGACGAACAGCCAGCTGCTATTACTTATGACCTGGACCAGATTGAGAAAGACACTATTTATAATGCACTGCAATCAACCGAGGGCAACATCAGTGCTGCTTCACGACTATTAGGCATCACCAGGACAACGTTGTATTCAAAAATCGAAAAGCACATGTTATGATTTCCTAGCTTTTCGAACCGGGAATACATTGAGCCTCATGTAAATCAGTCCCATAAATATCCTAGTTGATCCCTAGAACTATCTGATCAAATAAAGTGCGGTCTGGTTTCCATCGACCCAATTACATCCTCCTGCAGTGAAAACACCCTGTTCTTCATAGCTTATGGTGACATCCTTATTCTTCCATTCAGGAACGGATGTGGTACATGAAAATTCAATGGCATATACGGTGTTTGGGTATAATGGATAGTCCATAACTTTTTCAAATCCTGGGGGTTGTCCGGTCTTGGGTCGGGTATCCACGCTGCATC
>CAYUGX010000408.1:0-3302 GCA_964444375.1 uncultured Porphyromonadaceae bacterium
TGAGTTGTCATCGATGATTCTGTTTTGCAACCCATCGGTTCCTGAGGTCAGGAATTCAAAATACACCGGGTAGGTGGTCAAACTGTCGAGTTTCACCATCTTTACCCAATCAAATACTTTGTGAGTCGCAGTTATTGCTAGAGCGTAACGGTTCTTTTCCTGTCCAGGATCAGCTATTGTGTATCCTACACGTAAAGACTCTCCACCCCATTCATCGGCAATAGTCAGGGTGTCTAGCTCACCCATCACAGCCAATCCAGGGATTGTAGTTGTGGCTGAAACCGATTGCAAGTTTGGTGAACTCGCTTCAATCCGGTAGGTTTTATTCACGCTGGGGTGAAAATCCGGTAGGTAATACAGACCATCAGCAAAGAAATTAAGATTGCCAACAGACTGATCATCCTCATACAAGCTAATTGTTGCATCATCAAGAAAAACAAAATTATTGTCTTCCATGACCGATAAGCTTCTTGAGGCATTGACAACCACCTCACTACCTGGATGAATAATACTATTGATAACAATTTTTCGTTCGCTGTCTGGGATATTGATATCAATCACCTTCTCACAAGAATTCAGTACTAGCATCACCAGCCCGGCGATAATAATGTATTTTGAATAATAATTAGGCTTCATCGAATTACTTAATCTTAAATGAATAACTAATTGAAGGAATAATTGGAAATAGGCTATACTGCTTAAGCACAGATGAATTGGTTCCATTTGGATTGTACTCGGTATCAAAATTCAAAAAGAATGGGTTCTTTCGGTTGTAGGCATTATACACGCCCACTGACCAGGTACGATGACCCCATTTTGTATCCTTATTGAAGTTTACACCGATGTCTAAGCGATGATACGCCGGCATTCGGTAATTATTTCGCTGATCAAAATGATCAATTTGATCGAAATAGATCTTATCATACCAGAAACTGCTCAAGCCACCATATTTCTCAAGTGGCAGAGTAACTGCATTGCCCGTTCCATAAACCCAGGTAACACCTAGGTTGATCCCATCAGTAATTTGTTGATTCAGTACAATGGAAATATCGTGTCGCCGGTCGTATCGATATGGAAACCATTCACCGAAACTGATGTTATCGAACTGACGGTTTGCCCAAGACAGAGTATATCCGATCCATCCACTGGTCTTTCCCATTTGCTTGCGAGCCAGGAACTCCATTCCGTATGCGTTTCCTCGACCGAATTCGAGTTTATCTTCCCAGCTACCATCAACCGAGAAAAAGCTAGATCCCTCTTTGTATTCGATCAGGTTGTCCATGGTTTTGTAGTAGCCCTCGAGACTGATTTCAATACCCTCAACAACTTCATAGACCATACCCATTGCATACTGTACCGATTTCTGTGGTTTAATGAGTGCAGTAGAGGGCACCCACAAATCAGTTGGTAATCCAATGGTTGAGTTTGTAAGTAAATGGATATACTGACTCATGTGTGAGTATGCCGCTTTAATACTTAGGCTCTCGTTGATTAAAAAACGGGCCGATACCCGGGGCTGAAGAGAATAGTAGGTTGAATCTTGCACCTGAAAAGCCGAGGCATGAATACCAAAGTTAGCCTTAAAACGGGTACCCAGTTGCCAATCGTCTTCAGCATAAAACTCCATCTCGTGAGCAAAAATATCCTCATTCCCAAAGGTAGTGTCGACCGGGTTGACCATTTCATCGTTTTCCATCTGAAATACCGTTACACCAGGACTAAATCGATGGTAAATGTGGTTGTAGCCAAACTTGATAGAATGATTGGGATTGGGTAGATAGTCAAAGTCGATTTTGCCGGCAATATCCTCAATACCTGAGTCATATGAAAACTCAAAGTGCTGCCGCAGGGTATCCTGTTCAGTTTCTTCCATCTCCATGGCTGTCACAAAGTTATAGCGGCTGAAAGTAAGTGTAGTATTGCTGAACAACTTGGGTGTAATCACATAATTCCAACGCAAAGCTGTCGTCAGATTACCCCAACCCAGGTTGAAATTATCTTTAAACTCATACTGTTGACCCGTATCTTTCATTTTGAGATAGGCTTTATCTTGACCCAAATATGCACTTAAAAATAAGCGGCTACGGTCAGAAAACCGGTGATTTATTTTAGCAGTAGCGTCATAGAAATAATATCCTCCTGTAGAATTCCCTAAATCATTCCGTCTATTATTCCATTGAATGAATGGTTGGGCCAGTACATCAATATAGGTTCGACGCCCTGACACAATAAAGGAAGTTTTGTCTTTCCATATCGGACCTTCAACGGTCAACTTTGACGATATAATTCCTACGCTGCCTTCTGCACTGAACTTCTTATTATTGCCATCTTTCATTCTGATATCCAATACAGATGACAGTCGTCCACCGTATCGTGCTGGAAATCCACCCTTTATTAGTTTGACAGACTGAATCGCATCGGGATTGAATACCGAAAAGAAACCGAATAGGTGATTTGCATTATATACCGGAACACCATCAAGCAAAATCAGGTTTTGATCAGGACCACCGCCACGAACATAAATCCCGCTTGTACCTTCATTACCCGATTGAACGCCTGGTAATAATTGAAGCGCCTTGAGCACATCCACCTCACCGAACAACACCGGAATACTTTTAATTTCTTTTGTATTCAGTTCAGTCATCGAAATTTGTGTACTGCGAACAGCCGACTTTGCCTTTTGCGCTGAGATTACTATTTCTTCAAGGCTTAGTACAGGATCAAGATTTATGGTAATGACAGTATCACGAAGCAGCTCGAGCTGTATTGTCTGCGTATTATAACCTACAAAACTGTAAGTTACCTGCACTGCACCGCCGGGCAGGGTAAGGCTATAAAAACCATAATTATTTGTAATGACTCCCTGGTAAGAGGTCGGATTGTATACATTCGCATTAAGTAGGCGCTCTCCAGTATTCTTATCCTCAACAAACCCACTGATCGTGTACTTTTGTCCTATTGCAGCCACGCCCAAAAGGAGGGTGAACAGAACAAGTAAGAGTTGTTTTCTCATTTGTATTCTTTTAGGTAATACTGTTTAAGTAAAGAAGGGTTGCAATGCCTGTAGGAGTTTTTCAGGTGCACGAACAGGTCGCCGACTCTGATCACCAATAAATACTAAAGTAACCTCACCCGTGTTCAACAATTTGGCCTGCTCGTTAAAAACCTCATAGTGAAAGGTGATGCGAGCACCAGGCAGCGTTTTCAAACTGGTCTTTATTGTTAAAAGGTCATCGTAGCGTGCGGGTTTGAAATAGCGAATCTTCATCTCCCTGACTGGCATCATGATACCCGCTTCTTCA
>CAYUGX010000409.1:0-3268 GCA_964444375.1 uncultured Porphyromonadaceae bacterium
GACGCTGCACTGGATTTGCACGATCTGGGCCGATATTTCGGCGTGGAGTTTCTTGGCTTTCAAACGCTCGGCGTCGGTTCGCAGTGCGGCGGCGAGTTTGGGATCGGCCAACTGGTTCAATTCGCGTTGTATTCGCGGGACGATGAGATCCATTGCCGCGGGAGACATTCGACCCGATGCGATGACCTTCTTGAGCAGGTCCACGCGTTTGGTCAGATTGGCCATGCTCACGTTAATTGCGGGCATAACCACCATGTCGTAGCACGAAACCTTCGAATCAGTCGGCGGTTCGAGCAGGAGATCGCTCTTGAGGCGATTCATGTCGATGGTGAACATCGCCGCTTCAGCAGCCGACAGCAGTCCGGCGGAGGTAAGTTCGGATATTGCCCCGGCGGCGTCTTTGAGTTTCGCCTGGGCGATTTTGCGTTGGACGGTGCTGCTCATGTGCGAATCGGCGAGCGGCGCGACGTAACGCCACGCATCGCTGACGATCCGCCACTGGTTCGACTTGGCAAGATTGGTTGTCCCGATCGGGATCAGAGCTCGGACAACAGCGGTCTGTTTGGCCGCCGCGGCGACGAGGATCTTGGCCCGAGCCCGGCCCTTGTCGGTGAGCCTGGCCAAGTTTGCGGGCTTCGAGAGGATCGCAACATCGGCGTCTACTTCCCCGATCATCGCTTCGGCGGCAGCGCCGTCAAAGTCGGGCGACGACGTCAACCTTCCGAGCTTCTCCAGTTGCAATTCGAGATTGAAAATCGCCATCACGGGCGAAGTTTCGCCCTCCCGGGTCGATTCGGCGGACGTCGCCGGTTCTACCGCGACTCCCCGCCCGGCGACAACGCCCAGGAACGCCAGCACCGACAACGAAGCGGCCACCAGCGTGCGTTTCCATCGCGGGCCGGTGCGGGAGGCGCGCACCAGATTAGCTCCGAAAAGGACCATCAGGGCGACAACCGCCAGCCCGGCGATCCCGAGGATTACGGTCCACAAATTCATTATGCGATGGGGCACGTGAAATCTCCTGTTTTCAGTCCGTCGCGGCGACAGGTTTGGGGTCTGTTTTGGCTTTGGGTTTGGGTTTCGGCGCGTCGGCGAGTTTTTTTACCGCCGCCCTGGCGGCCTTGACGAGATTGCCCGCCGTAGTCCGCGTGTCGGGCGTCAGGCCCTTGAGATACTTTTCATCGGTCAACTTGACGACCTCGGCCTCGACGACCTCGGTGATTTTTTTTACAGCGGCCGGGTGGAGTTTTCCGCCTTGGGTGACTTTTTCCAGAAGCGGCATCCGGGCGAGCATGGCGATCATCGGGTCTCGGTTGGTTATCGGGGCGGGTCTGTAGCAGGTGGCGTTCTTCAGTTCGGTCGCCCGCATTCGTCTTACGCGAATCGGCAGGCCTTCCAGGCCGCTCTTGAGCAGGCCGGCCTCGGCGTCGGTGAGATATCCCGCGGTGGCCAGGGCGTCCAACCGGCCGGGGGCCGCATCGAGAGCCGTCAGCAGTCGCTTCTTCGTTTTCGTGTCGAACGGGTACCGCCCCTTCCGTCCGGAGGCGGCTTCTTCAGCATCTCGCCAATCGGTCGCAAGAGTCTTCCATACCGGCACATCGGCCAGCGGCTTGTCGCCCGCGGCCAGGCGGATATCCGCCGCGGCTACCCACACTTTGGCCTCGGAGACGGTCTTCTGGGCCTTGGTTCGTTGCCCCGAGCCGGCAGGCAGGCGATTGACGAAGTTACTCTCGTATGGACCTGTGTCTTTGCGAATCTGGTCCGCGACTTTCTTGAGAACGTCCGGCTTGATCTTCTCCATCACGCCCAACTTCTTCAGCGCCGCCATCCGGGCCGGAAGCGTAACGCCGGCCAACGGCCTGTCCGGACGCTGCACCATGAGGTAACATGAAGGCACGGGCCGGCGTAACTGCACCGGGACAGGAGGCGGATCATCAGCCAGAGCGTCCCTGGCGGCGAAATTCATGCCGATGGCCCCCAATACCGCCAGTGAAGCGGTGACCAGGGCGCGTTTCCACTTGGGCCCGGTGCGTGAAGCGCGAACCAGATCGGCCCCGAAGAGCACCATCAGAGCAACAACGATCAGCCCGGCGATTCCCAGTACGATAGTCCACATGTTAACCAGTCGATAAGGCATAGAATTCACCTCGCATGCTACGCGCCGGCGGCGACGTTCGCCCCGGAGCCGGGAAGTGCGGCTTGGATTTTCTCGAGCAGCGCATCAGCCTTGGCGCGCAGCTCGGCGGCTTTCTTTGCGTTGGTAAGCAGTTTAATGTCCGCCTTGATCGAAGGCAGGAGTTTCCCAACGACCTGGGGGTTCAGCCTTTCGGCTTTTACGAGCTTGTCCAACAGGGCCACGCGCCTGTCCAGGCGTTTGGTCGCGATGAGCACGTAATCGATCGGAGCCGGAGCGCCGTAACACGTGCCTTTGAAATCGGTCGGAGGATTGCGATACACCAGGGTCCTTTGTCGAGCCAGTTCGCCGGTAAGCAGTTCGGCCTCACCTTCGGTAAGCAGCCCGGCGGCGACCATGGAAGCCATCGAATCAGCGGCCGATTTGATCTGCTTGACGAAGGCTACCCGTTGGGCCGACGTGCTGGCCCGGGCAAGGGCCGCTGCCGATGAGAACGCCTTGTCCACCGTCCGCCAGCCGGACGTCCTGGCCAGTCTGACCGAGAGCGTTTTGCGTTTGATCTGTGCGACGAGCGGCGCGATTTCGTCGCGAAGTTTGACCGCCTCCCGCCTGGCCTCGTCGGTCCTGAGTTTCTTGAGTTGGGCGTCCGAACCCAGAACGGCCAGGTGAGCGGTGATATTGTCCATTACCTTATCCATCGCCACGGGCGACACCTTGTCCCTCGCGGCGACTTTCCGGACCAATTCCAGGCGTTTGCCCAGCCACTTGACGGATTTCTGGGCCGGCGGATAGTAGGCCATCTTGTAGCAGGATATGCGCAGGTCTTTCGGCGGTCGGGCGACAATGCGTTCCCATATCACGTCTGCATCCACCGCCAGGAGACACGCCTCGGCGTTGCTTATGAGTCCGGCGTTGTCCAGTTCGGCGGCCGCCTGCTTGGCGTTGGTGAACTTCTCCTTGATCGAAGCTCGCTGGGCAACGGTGCTCCCGGTGACCGCGAGGTCCGAGGCGACCCGCCAGGTTTCGACGATAAGCTTCCACTGGGGCGTTCTCGGCAGATCGCTTGAGCCCACCGGAATCAGCGTTTCGGCCCGGGCGATAAGCTCGCCTGATTCGGCGATAAGACGTTCGGCC
>CAYUGX010000410.1:0-3245 GCA_964444375.1 uncultured Porphyromonadaceae bacterium
TGGGTTGTTCCGGAAGATCAGCAAAGCAAACTTGCCGACTTTGCATTTGATGATGCAACCATTCAGGCAGGTGAAAATGTGTATTTGATAAACTGTAAATCCTGCCATGGTGATCCTGGTAAAGCCAATTATACTCAATTAAACCCTTTGCCAAGTGATCCGGTTGAAGAGAAAATTCAAAGTAACAGCGACGGCGAACTGTATTACAAAATCAGGGAAGGCCGGAGTCTGATGCCCAAATTCAAAAATATTCTTAGTGCCCAGCAGGTTTGGGAGGTGATCGCTTTCATACGGAGTTACAATCCGGATTATGTGCAAGAAGTAGCTGAACCCACAACAGGCAGTAATAACAGGTGGCAGAACATCAGTATCACAATGTCTCTCCTACCGGATGATAATCAGATCGTCGCCCGAGTCAGTGGTTTAGAAGGTGAAGCCATCACAGCTGTTGATGGAGCTGAAGTTAAACTGGTAGCGATGCGCACTTTTGGAAGCTTGTTGGTTGATGATATCAAAACCACTGATTCACTTGGTCTAGCTCGTTTTTCAGCTCCAGTGGATCTACCGGGTAATCCAGATGGTATGGTAGACTTGCAATGTTCGTTGAACGATGATGAGTCTTTTGGTGTGGTAAAAACAGACACTGCCTTAGCAGTTGGTCTGCCCACCACCCATGTTCCTTTGACAGATACCCGGGCAATGTGGAGCACTGTTAAGAAGGCTCCTTACTGGATTCTTTTAAGTTATGGACTGGCTGTAATAGCTGTATGGGGATTGATATTCTTTATCATGTTCCAATTGCGTGCCATCTTCAAGATTGGGGAGAAACAACAAACCGAATAAGTGCATACCAAATGAAATTGATCTGGCTCACACTAACACTGCTACTCTGCTTCGTGTTCACTGGTTTTAGCCAGCAAAAACCGTTCACTGGTGTTGAAGTGGAGATTGGAATAGTCGAAAAACTCGATTCACTGATTCCAATGGAACTAACGTTTTTGGATGAAACTGATCGGCTGCTTTCTCTGGCAGAGCGAATCGACAAACCCACCATATTATCTTTCGTTTACTTCGACTGTCCGGGTATGTGCGGCCCATTGCTGGCAGGTGTTGCTGAAGTTGTTTCGCAACTAGACATGGAATTGGGAAAAGACTATGACGTGCTGACCTTTAGTTTTGATGCTAAAGATACACCCGTGAAAGCCCGTTCAGAGAAAGCAAATTTTGTGCAACAACTCGATGAAGAAGTATGGCCTCACTGGAATTTTCTGACCAGTACGCAAGAGACCATTTACCAAATTACAGAGTCGGTTGGTTGGCGCTATAAGCCTCAGGGTGTTGACTTTGCACACCCCTCCGCTATTATGGTGGTCAGCCCTGAAGGAAAAATAACACGCTACCTTTATGGCGTAAACTTCCTGCCCTTTGATTTAAAGATGGCCATCATCGAGGCCCAGGAAGGAATTGCCCGACCCACGATAAACAAAATATTAGAGTATTGCTTTACTTACGACCCGCAGGGAAGAACGTATACCCTGCAAATAACGCGGATTGTGGGTTCGTTTATTGTAGCCATTGCACTACTCATTTTCATATACCTACTCATTAAAGGACGAAGAAAAACTGTAAATAAATAGCATGAGTTCATCTGAAAAATACACCCACGAAAGCTACCTTGAACATCAGGGTAAATACAAAGGATTGATGGGTTGGCTGACTTCTACCGATCACAAAAAGATTGGTTTGATGTATCTATATGCCATCATCTTTTTCTTTCTAGTGGCAGCAGCCCTCGGCTTGCTGATGCGCATTGAAAAGATTGCACCTGGGCCAACCATCATGGATGCACAAACCTACAACGGGGTCTTTACCATTCATGGTGTGATCATGATTTTCATTGTGGTCATTCCCGGTCTGGCTGCCGTTTTTGGAAACCTTTTTCTGCCGATTATGATCGGAGCAAAAGATGTTGCATTTCCCAAGCTGAACCTATTTTCATGGTACCTGTTTATCACCGGTGCCATATTGGGTGTATTGTCTCAATTTGTGGGTGGTGATCCACCAGATACGGGTTGGACCTTCTATGTTCCGTACAGTGCTGAATCGGCTACGAATGTGATTTGGGCACTTACGGCAGCCTTCGTGTTGGGCTTTTCATCCATTTTGACTGGGTTGAACTTCATTGTAACGATACACAGGATGCGTGCACCTGGGATGAGTTGGTTCAAGATGCCTCTTTTCCCCTGGTCATTGTATGCCACCGCCTGGATTCAGGTATTAGCAACCCCAATCGTTGGAATCACCCTACTCATGGTCATTGCCGAACGAACATTGAATATTGGCTTTTTCGATCCGGCACTTGGTGGGGATCCTGTGCTCTTTCAACACTTGTTCTGGATCTATTCGCACCCGGCTGTGTATATTATGATTCTGCCCGCCATGGGTGTCGTTACCGAAATATTTCCCACTTTCTCACAAAAACCCGTATTCGGTTATGGCGCCATCGCCATATCGAGTATTGCCATCGCCGTCGTCGGCTATTTCGTTTGGGGACACCATATGTTCACCTCAGGTATTAGCTACTGGTCACGCTGGTTCTTCTCCTTCCTGACCTTCATTGTAGCGGTGCCGTCGGCCATTAAGGTTTTCAATTGGATATCGACAATGTATGGTGGAAAGATCTCACTCAAACCACCCCTGCTCTACGCCATATCATTCATATTCCTTTTCCTCATTGGTGGATTTACGGGTCTGACGCTGGGCGCATTGGCCACCAACATTCACACCCACGACACCACCTTTGTTGTTGCCCATTTTCACTATATCATTTTCGGAGGAATGGGTTTTGCTTTTTTCGCTGCCATCCATTACTGGTTCCCGAAAATATATGGCCGTTTGTATAATTTTAAAGTGGCCAATATTGCCTGGGGCATTATGTTCCTGGGCTTTAACGTACTCTATTTCCCACTATTCATTATCGGATTACAAGGGATGCCCCGCCGGTACTTCGATTACCTGCCACAGTTTCAAGCTGGGCACGTAATTTCCACAATCGGTGCTTTTATTATGATTATCGGAATTATTCTCATGATCGGCAATTTGATCCAGGGACGCAGAAAAGGCAAATTGTCAGGTCCAAACCCATGGAACGGAGTTACCCTTGAATGGCAGATTCCATCCCCTCCACCACTGGAAAACTTCGATGAGATCCCTACCATTACTGAAAAACCCTATACCTTCAAATC
>CAYUGX010000411.1:0-3234 GCA_964444375.1 uncultured Porphyromonadaceae bacterium
TATTGTGGTAGATTAGTCCCAGGGCCGACTCATCCATTAATTTGCTACCCATCATAGTGATATTCTCAAATAATACATCCTTTACCTGGTGATCTGCATTCCATCCTTTGACAATAGAATAGGGAAGGTTTTCGTCTTGAATTTCAATATTGCGAAAAGTCACATTTCTAATCCACCCCCTGTTCTCAGCAGAACCGTAATACCCCCCAGGTGAAAGGAGATTGTCCCAGTGTCCGTTATAAGCGTCTCCCCAATAGGAGTCATAACTAAACAAGGTATAGAGAATGGCCAGATCGAACAGTTTTTTACCCTGACCACCAGTTTCAGCATTAACCACCCGGATATCTTCATACAGAATATTTTCTACAAACGCCTGGTCGCAGTTGTGAATGCTGAGAACAGCACCACGGGAACCCTGACGAAGCACGTCACAATCGCGGAATGTGATATTGCTCACTGTATCGCACCTGAGTTCATAGCCAATTTCAAAGGCATTCCCCCAGTTGAGGTTCCAAACCTTGCATCCTTCAACCAGGATATTTTTCACATTCTGTTTTTGGATCCGGGGATTGGGATAGTAGGCTTTACCGAAGGCGAGTGCTTTGATTGCGATTGCATCATCATTGGTACGCAGGTAGCAGTCAGATATATGGACATCCTGACAGGCGGAGAGATCAATGCCATCGGATCCATATTCCCAATTGAGTATTTGAATATTATTGATATTGAGACCTTTGCATGCGTAGGGATGGATGGTCCACCTTTTACTGTTATATAATGTGATCCCTTCAATAGAAACATTTTCTGCATGATCCATGTAGATCAGGCGCCAGGGCTCATTTCCATTAGGGTCATAATCACTTGAAACATTCAGGCTGCCATCTATCATTCCTCGTCCCATGATCTTAACATTGCTAGCATCTTTTATCCGGACCATGCCATTCAGTTTCGCTCCATATTCGATGTAGAGGGTTTGGTTATCGGAGAGATCCAGGATGCCAATATCATAGACCTCCCCGGCAGTGTAGTAAAGCACTCCAGGATCGTCAGGATCAGGTTTTTCAGTCTCAGGCAATGCAGTTAAAAGAGTCAGAGAATTGTTGAGTGATCCGTTGAAAAGCAGTGTGATCTTTTCTGGATGATGGAGTGTAAAGGCGAGAGAATGTGCATCCAAAAGCTCATAGTTGATCCCTAGCTTTTCTGGAAGAATCTTACAATGAGTGATCTCTTCTTCATATCTGATCCGGATCCTCGCTGTATTTTTGAAGTCGAAACTGGCAAATGAAAAGAAGCCATGCTCCATATTACCTCCCCAGTACGTGAAGATAAGGGAATCATTTAGCCAGACACTGAATTGATCAGAAACAGGAATATCCGGAAAGCGAACTGAAGGAATTTCTGGACCACCATTTTGATCACCAAATACAAACGTAGTATCTATATCTTCAATACAACCTGTTATTAGAGTAAAAAGAAATATTTTCAGTGAAATGATAAGTTTCTCGCTCAAGAATTCATATAATCTAATTTTTTTTTGCAAAAGCTTTGCCATTTTTGTGTATATATTTATTTTA
Source organism: uncultured Porphyromonadaceae bacterium (assembly GCA_964444375.1). GTDB lineage: Bacteria > Bacteroidota > Bacteroidia > Bacteroidales > UBA12481 > JABHCC01. The sequence continues at coordinate 1,575 of CAYUGX010000411.1, forward strand.
AAGCACTACAAACCATATCTTTAAATATATAAGCGTACGAGTGGTCACCCGGTATTAATTGAGCATAAGTAATTATTACCATGCTATTTTCTGGGTTAATCCAGAAATTTGTAGATGCCATACCAGCCCAGCTGTACTCCCCTGTTTCAATGTCTATGGCACCGCCAAGACCATAAGTATTGCTTTTACCGTATTTTACATTATCCGGAAGTTGATTCGACATAATCAATTGCGTTGCTTTTTCGCTTAAAACCCTTACTCCATCAAGTTCACCCTCATTTAAGAGCATCATACAAAAACGAGCATAGTCGCTAATGGTAGAAACCAATCCGCCTCCACCGGAAAATAATGTAACAGGACTCTTAAAGGCCTTTTTATAATAACCATCAGCCCCTGCCAACCTGCCATCCTGATTGTAGTGAAACACATCTGAGAATCTGTCGAGTTTTTCTTTTGGAACAAAGAACCCTGTATCGTCCATTTTCAATGGATCGAAAATATGGCTTTTGAAATATTCATCCAGAGGCATCCCCGATAAAACCTCAACCAGATATCCTGCAACATCGATGGATAGTCCATAACAATACTGTGTGCCAGGTTGAAAATTAAGCGGCAAGCCAGCCAATATCATTATTTTCTCGCTAAGCGTACCTTCCCATCCATTAGCACCTGTAGCCCAATAAAGCGAATCGACATAGGACTTTGACCAACCATAAGAAAAGCCCGAAGTATGCGTTAACAGATGCCTGATGGTCATTTCATTTTCCTGTGGTACTAGCTGAAACGAATCTCCATGTTTCTGATAAACTTTCGTGTCCTTAAATTCAGGAATATACTTCGAAACCTTATCATCGAGCTGAAAACGACCTTCGTCGTAAAGTATCATTAACGCCACTGCGGTTACAGGTTTTGTCATTGAGAAAATTCTGAAAACAGTGTTGTCTTCAATGGGCTTTAGAGTTTTGATGTCAGCAAAACCAAAGTTGGCGCGCTGCACAATTTTTCCGTCTTTCAATACCAGAGTTGAGATACCAGCCAGTTTGCCGTTATCAATATACTCTTGCATTTTGCTTTCGGCAACTTTCAGCGAATCAGAAGATAGGCCGACTGATTCGGGTGCGGCAATTTTGTCCGAATTATAGCCACACGATGCAACAATGACGATTAAACCAGGAAGTAAAAATTTGGCTGTTTTGTATATCTTCATTTAAGTATCCTCTGTATTATTTAAATTTTATGTTTCTGCCGAATTGTGCGAATAGCTTGAGTTGTTCGGCATTATTTAACTTTTTCCCTTGAACAGTAATGTTTTCGAATGTAATATCTTCAACAAGATGATCTTTGTCGAATCCCTGAATGACCGAATAAGGCAACCCTCCATCCAGGATTTGAATATTTTTGAACTTTATATTCCTGATTTGCCCACGGTGCGAAGCGTGGAATTTCTCTTTTCCGGGAAGAACGGGTAACAGGTTATCCCACGAATCGTTGTATCTGTATTTTGCAATTGAATCCTTATCGGTAAACCTATCGTAGCTCCACACGGAATAGAGGATAGCAAGGTCGAACAGTTTGGAATTTGTACACAGGTCTGCATTTTCTACTCTGATGTCCTCATACAGAACATTTTCAACCACTGCATTATCGCTGTTGTGAATGG
>CAYUGX010000412.1:0-3222 GCA_964444375.1 uncultured Porphyromonadaceae bacterium
CAAAAATCTGATAGCGGATTTTTGAAATCATTGCTTAACAGCTAGTTGATGATCTCATCAATTAGCAATTCAACGTAGGTGTTACTTGTATCATTATTGGAATTATATGCCAGCTTCCAGTCTTCTTTTGCCGTATAAAATGCAAGAATATCTCCCAAACCAGCCCTGATCAGGCTAATGTTATCAGATTCCAGCTTATCGAGCAGTTCGATATCTATTACAGAAAGGTGAACCGGTTCACCATCAATAGTTTTTTCATACCCCAGGTCTGCAATGGGCTTTAAAATGTGAATCTTCGGTGAAGCATAGACATGAGTTGCCAGGCTTGTTGGTACAGCAATAGTTGTCAGGCCTGTTTTGAAACCTACGAATTTGAGCATGTCCATTGTTTTTCCGCCACCAATTCCAATCAAAGTTGAAGCTTCGCAATTCTTAAGGTCGTTTAAGACCTCCGTCAGATCATCACCATCAGCAATGTCACCTATGAAAACTATTCTTCTGGCCTTCATAAAGTCATAACCAGGTAGTTGTTTTGAAATAAATGCGAACGGTTCTCTGTCGGTAAATATGACTGATTCTGGTACGATTTTGTCCAGAATTTGGGGAAGCTTTCCCTGGACAGCAATGACGTTAGTGCTGATTTTGCTACAAATATCGTTCAGCTCGATGCTTTGCAGTATTTTTTCACCTTTCTTTGCAGTTTTTGAATTGAACATCATTTCCCAGGCATAATAAATCTCCCGGATTAATCTTTCCTTTCGAGAAACAGCCTCTATCAATTCCTTTGCTTCTTTTTGATTACAATCGGTACAGAAAAGCTTGTCGTATGATTTAATCAAGCTTTCCCGCTCCGTCTGATAATAGGCATTCATCGCCCTTAAAAGCTCACTGGGTGTCTGGATGTTGTCAATCAGGGTCTCAGGAAACTGGCTATGTTTCCTGTACAGTTTCAGTTCTTTATTCGTATTTATTATGGTGAACAATTGGTTCATCTTCTTATTGAGACTGGATTCCCCATAAGAACAATACTTGCATCTTAACGGATCTATATCTTCCTGGGCTTTTTTAAGTGTAGCAAAGAAGGTGCTGTTGTTGAGACTATCTAACCTACCGATGTGATACTCTTGAAAAGTTTCTTTCTTCTCTATTCCATATTTAAAGCAAGGATATACGTCCCCTTTTGACGACAAAACATATCGAATGGATGGAATATAGCACGATTGATAATCATTCCGTTGATCGTCATCAGCATCCAGATATATTTGTATTTGCTTGTCATATTGATTGATAATCGAATTGATTAAGTTCAGGTTTTTTTGACTCCGGTTATGGATGTTTATTGAAACTCTAGATATTCCATATTCAGTGGCAATTATCAAGTGTTTTAATAAAACTTCTGGAGAGAAATCTTGGAAAATAAGATTCAAGTGGGTTTTAACCGGAAACTTCCATTTCTTGGTTTTCTCCACGATTCTTTTAAGCACAAGCAAGGCGTTCTCTGTGTCTTTGTCATTCCCATTTTTCAGCACAAGCTTATACTTCAGGTGTGCAACACTTTCAGTAATGGCCTTTTCATAAAACTCCAGGTTTGATTCACCGGTTGTTAATTTGATTCTATAATTCCTTACCTTAAAGAACTCTAGGATATTGTGGATCTGAGGGTGAGACAGGGGCTCCTGGATTCCATCCAATAAAATATAAGAGATAGACATTTCATTCAGTTTGCTGGCTATTAGCTCAAGCATCTCAACATCGTACTCTGTTTCAGGGTCAATATCAATGATGGCTTTTATCGCTGTGGGCTTTTCCTTGCTGATGAGACTGGAAACAAAAGCAAGATTTATATCTGCTGAAATGTTCTGTTGAAACCAGTAAAGAATTGTTTTAATCTCGCTTGAATTCTTAATGGCGAGTTCCAACTTTACCTGGTCGTCAATACATTTTATAATCATATCATGATTAAATCTACCCATGCCCTCCATCACAATCTTCTCAGAGATAGCATTACTTTCAAAGTAGGAAAGAGCTACCTGGTTCTGAAGTGCACTTTTAAAACCAGCTTCGAATAGATCGAACATTTTGATATATTTATTTTAAACAATTTGAAAGTTATTCTTAGCAGATGCGTCAAAGATGACTTTATTCACAAATCCTGTTTTATCAATGGTGCCATAATCATGACCAGAGTCCGCCGGGTAAACACCATAAAATACCAATGATTCTTCCAATGAGGTGTTAACCATTCTATGTGCCCAGCATGGTGGAATATACAACAGGTCACCATTGTTGAAAACTATGTGCTCAGACGTATAATCATCTGTTTGCATTAACAGCACTCCTCTACCGCTCAGCACCCAGTAAATTTCAGCGGTATGTTTTTTTTCGTGGTAGTGCCCTTTGGTCATGAAAAACTCGTCACCCACTAATCCAGGATACAGAACTGTAGTAACCGGATTCAGGTGGCCATTAATCTCCGGCAACTTATACTCGTATACCTTGTAAACCATAGGATCTTCTCCCACAGTCATAGCGTTAAATTGATCCTGATCCTGATAAAACCCTCTCATTTCAGATAGTTTCCTTTCCCAGGAAGTTGCCGGCTGATTAAGCTCCCCAGTGTTAAAATCAAGCGCGAGTTTTAAGGGAGAATACACTCCTTCAGTACATGTGTTATCTGCCATTTCTTAGAAACATTAAGTTTTTCTTATAATTCATCTCGTCTAACTTTCCCTTCAAAAACAGGCCACTTGATCCTCCAACATAATTCCTAATTCCGAGAGGGTGATATGCGCATAATAATTCTCGGTCAACATGCCCATCAATTAAGTATTCAAGCCCGTAATCATCTTGACTCTCCACAAAGCTCTTAATCTTCTCAAAAACATTTTCCACTATCGGCTGACCAGAAAATCCAGGATTTACTGTTAAAAACAGCAAATAATCAATTTGCCTTAAAATGTCATCTGTTAGCACATTATAGGGTGTTGCCGGGCTAATTGCAAGCCCAATCTTTGAAGGTGATTGCCTGCTTGCTTCAAATATATTTTGAGGGTTGAATTTGCTTTCTATGTGAAACACAACAAGATCAACACCTAAATTAATCAGTTCATAAAGAATACTTTCAGGGTATTCAAGCATTAGGTGAACTTCCAGGGGAAGTTTGGTTTTTTCTTGTACCATTTTCAATGTGCTTACACTTAACCCAAGGTTCGGAACAAAGTG
>CAYUGX010000413.1:0-3192 GCA_964444375.1 uncultured Porphyromonadaceae bacterium
GGTGGTTTCTCATACATGGATTGGTATACTGAACAAGAAGGCTATCGCTCAGATACTCGTCTCTATATCAGAGAGTAGTGTTTGATTTCTATTCATTCAGTACTACCCTGAATCCGACATTGAATACCTTTTGATACCGGCGATACGGCAGACGATATGAAGAGGAGGCTTTAAACGGACGATCGTACCACGAGCCTCCTCTTGCTACTTTTTTAAGCTGACTATCTCGCGCATTTCTATCATCCTCTTCCCGATAGGGATAGGGTAAATAATCAGATAAGGTCCATTCCCAAACGTTGCCATGCATGTCAAACAATTCCCAGGGTGATCGTCGATACCGACCAATTGGTTCTGAAACAAATCCTCCATCATTGTACAAAGTGTCACGAGGTATCCAGTCATCATAGCGATTTGGATTTTCAATTATTCTGACACTTTCATAGTTTTTGTGTGCAGTACATGCAGCAAATTCTCTCAATTTAACGTCTCCCAGATTGGCAAATAAACTGAAATTATCACCCAATTCCCCAAACCAAAAATCCGTATTGGTTCCGGCCCGACAAGCCCATTCCCATTGAGCTTCAGTGGGCAAGGTGAATGATAAACCCGTTTGTTCACTTAGCCAGTCGCAAAATGCGAGAGCTTCTTCCCAGGATACTCGAACTACAGGTTGATCTGGGTGATTCAACGGATAACCGATACGACCGAATTGATACCCATGCCGGTGCTCATGTCGACTGTCGTGATCAGAATCAAAGGCTGCATATTGAGCATTGCTTACTTCAAATCGACCCATCCAAAATGGTTCATCAATGCTTACTTCATGAATGGGAATTTCATCGACATGTCTATTGCTTCCCATGGCGTATGAACCTGCTGGAATTTTGACGAGTTCAAGCATCAATCCATCCGGCAGGGGGATATTAATCTGATGATTGCCAAGGGCTAACTGCTTGTTCCAGGCCTGGTTGGCCGGGAAAGGCCAGTTAAACACCTCGGGTGGGGGTGATTTTTGTACAGTGGTGTTTTTCCTGTCGGATTCACTTCTCGGCAATGGTTTTATTGCCGGAAGTAATTCATAATCTGTACTAGGAACGCCAAACTGTGGGCCATGGAGCATTTTCGCATCAATGCTAGCTTTGGCGTTCGCATAATTTGGAATATCCGAACGACGACCGTGAAAGGGTGCATTAAAGTCAATCCAACAAACCAGCTTTTCAAGTGCTTCCTGACCCAGTTCAACACCGTGATGGCCTTTATTGAGTATCTGCATCAGTTCAGTCTGATCGGCATGCACATCCATAGGAGTAAGCATGTGCATGTCACTCTCAATACCTGGACGTCTTACGTAGCGATGAAGCTGGGCATAGGATTCACTGAAATGGCCGCCATAATCACGCGCTGCCTTACCAGCAATTTGTGAATCCCAATCGGTGATCATTTTATTGCCGGTGAAATTAGGTATATCCTTTCCTTGACCGTCATGGCAGTCAATGCAGTATCTATCCAGTACCGGTTGAACTTCATGCCGATATGAGAATCCCCTGGCTGGTCCATACCAGGGTTCAATCGCGAGTGCTTGTTTGCGGGCAGCCAAGGTCATCTTGGGAACCGGAATCGTATTCTTGTCTTCATGACAACCAATGCAAGACACCCGTTCGCCAGGCATTCCGGTGAACCAGCTACGCATGGTTTGCAAAGCTTTACCTTCATGATCTAGTGCTTGGACAAAAACCGGTATGTTAGCCGGAATTTCAAAATGGGCTGATCCATCTGGTTCAACGGGAACGGTTCCAAGAATTCGCTTAATATCCCACGGACCATCCATACCGATTGTGCCCAGGAGACCACCCTGTCCAATTGGACTAAAATGGTAGGAACCAATTCGTAAAGCTCTTACCTGGCCTTTCGGGATTCCTTTTAGTCCGGGACCTTCATAAATATCTTGAATGAACACAGTGGCTTTGTCGCTATCCAGGTCGACGCGATCAGGTAAAACATGAGCTTGGGGATGAGCCTCAATAATAAGCGGCTCTATAAAGGCCATGCCTTCTTCTTCCACAATCAGAGTCATGTTATTAAATACATCGACCAGATATAATCCCCACAACGCATCTGGTGCAGGTTTCATGCTGACCAAAAAGTATTTTTCACTTAAAGGATACGGGGTAAGAAACTGAGGCCAAACCCCATCGGGCAATCGATCTCGGGTAATAGGTTCTACAGCTTGACCTCGATGCGGAATCTCGGTGACAACCCCATCTGCCTCCTGGCGTCCGATTGCCGGATCAAAAACGAGCAGGCGACCCGAACGTGAAACACTGTGGTGACCAGTGGCTACTCCAACAAATGCAGTTGGATGACCGGGTAAAGGTCGGGCACCGAATAGGGAGGTAGGGAAGTAGGAATTTGATCCGTAATAAGCTTGCTGTGCAGTTCCATCGGGATTCATGGTAAATATGATGCGTGAATTTGAGTGGGGCAGATCAGCGTACTCCCAGCGCTGATACATTACTTTCCCGTTGGGCAATACTACCGGATCCCAGTTGCTGTCTTGGTCAAAGGTGAGCTGTCTGATGTTTTGCGTCTTCGGATCAAACTGAAAAATACCACACATTTTATTTCCTCCATTGGTGCAGGGCAATCCAAGAAAGGTGGCTGTTGAACAAAAAACAATCCGACCATCCGGAAGGTAACAACCATCAAAACAATCGTAATCAGTGATAGATTTAGGCGTAATCTGCCGGGTTCTTTTTCGGTTTATGTCCAATTCGAAAAGATGCCAGCGGTTTTTGGATCCAATTGCCGAATACAGTAGTTTTTCACCACTATAGTGCAAGTCAAAGTCTTTAATTAAATGACCTCTGGGTGGTTTAAAAAACGGTTTATTTGACACAGTACCACTCCCAGTGACTTTAATAATTTGCATGGTGTTCTTCCAGCCGCTGTGAGGATGTCCGATTTCAGAATTATTCTGGAAGTTACTAGGAGCTAATCCCAGAGCTCCACTCATGGCATGCCGGGCTGATTGGCCTAAATCACGTCTGATCACGAGGATTTTCTTGCCGGCCAGCAAAGGGTTAGACAAAAGGGCTCGATTTAGTTTCGCAGTAATTTCTGAAATCCGGTTTTGTTCCTCTTTCGACTCGACCTTACCTAAGGCTCTGCTTTCTTTCGTTTTTTTGAGCCACT
>CAYUGX010000414.1:0-3184 GCA_964444375.1 uncultured Porphyromonadaceae bacterium
TCTGCTATTTGAACTACAATATACCACTCCACTACGGACTGTTTTAAACCCTGCATGTCATTGATTTGCAGGGTTTTTTGTTCTTCACAACCAAATGCCTTCCCATATTAACATGAGACCAAAAAAGCCGGTGACCTGAGTCCGGGCTTAATTAAATGCTAACAACCAATGCTGTTATATCGGTAGATTTAATCGAAAGATTTTGTCTTGTTCAGCCTTCATCCTGGCCTCAGCTTCCATTATCATATCGTATCCTTCTTTATCGTGGACTCTAAGATATTCTGTGTAAGAGTCGTAATGGATATACCGGAATTTTTTACCTGGTTCCCATTCTACTATGCCACCAAAATCACCTGGATAATCAGAGTATCTATGTTCTAAGGATAGCTCAATATCTCTTTGATTTAGTCTTATATAATGGTCCATATAACAACATAGGGTTTCTACCCAGCCATCATTGGGACTCCATGCCGTATTGTAACAAAATGTTAAGGTATTTCCACTTTCAGTGATTGAATAATCATAAACATCCCGTTTTGTTCCCCAAACAGCCCGGTTCCAATCCAAATCGTATTTCTCAGGAGTCGCAAAAGCCTTTGACCTGGGAAGCAGAATTTCCATTGTGCATTCAGGTTTATCGTTATTATTTTCTCTAAGAATCATCTTCTTAATCTTTGCCATGGTGGCCGAATCCTCGCATTGGATTCTCAACTTGTTACCAACATTGTTTGCCATTTTTGTATTATTAGAATAGAATTATTTACTGGGAAAAGATCTTACTTAATTCCATCCCCATTTATTTTAATAGTTAGATTTAATTTACATTTCAAAACAAAGCATATCACCTTCTTCTTCACCTTCTGTGTACCGAAAACTGTGAGTAATTGGAATATTTGGTAAAATCTCAGTAATCATTTTAGTAGCCTCTATGAATTTTTCATCAGAGTCACTGAATGAGACAAATGCTATTTCGATTATTTTTTTTCTTCCTTCAACTTCACAGACGTAAATTTCAAAGATTAATTCATAGTTAAATGAATCCAAACAATATACCTCTGCAGGAACGATGGCTGCAGGAGTATTCGGATTGAATGACTCAATTGTTATCAATTCATTGCTTCCTACTGCATTGTCATATTCAAATTGAATAGTTGTTTCTTTTTCAATGTAGTATAGCAAATCAACAACTACCTTCTCAAAATCATCAATTCTGATTATTTCATTATCACTCATTAGACATAGACTTTTTTATAAGATTATTTATCGCCTGCTGAATTAGCTGTCTGGAATAGGTTGCAACCTTCAGATATGATTCAGCAGCATTCTTTTCTATTTGATTGTAAAGGATAGGATCTACCCTTAGATTAATCCGCTTAAATTCTTTTTTACTCATGTATGACATATTTAATCCAGTAATTTTTTAATAAATACTGAGGAAAATCTCATTTGCCACCCAAAAGACCCACTTGGTGCAAAGTTTTTTAATGTCATGTTGTGTATAATTCAGGTATTCAATTATTTACGTGCTGAAAAATAATTGCACCTTTTTCCTATTTCTTATTTTTGATATCAAATTCCCATATCTATCAAGTCAGTACCATTTAACGAATTAGTGTTATGAAATACATTTTTGTGATTTGGCCGATCAAATATCTTTTTCCAGGTATTTATCTAAAAACACGGTGATATGGAAAACTCTAATGAATTGAAAGTCGACCGACTGGATAGAATTATTACGGTTCGAATGACAGATGAAGACTACAATGCCTTAATCAATATTAGTGAGAATAGAAGGTCTGATGTTTCCAAGATTATCAGAACAATGGTAAGTACGGTAATCGAAATGGTGAAAGAAAATAACTCGAAAAGGTAATGACAATGGATTGACTATTGGGAATAAAATAGGAGATGGCGTTAAAGGCTATAAAAGTTTAATTCATCTTGATAGATTAAGTTTGACTCTTCGGCTGTGGTCTGGTTCAACGTTCCAGGATATTAGAAATCCTGATTTCATTCCACAAGAACAAACTTTTGGTGAAATAATACTTATCCATGATATTTCACCTGGACTGGGAGCATATTATCATACATACCGGGTATTTTACAAAGGTTCTTTTGTTGGGAAACTTCATACTTCAACCAAATTAAAAAAGAATGAACTTCAGTTCGATTTTTCCAAAGAGGTTTTTTATGCCTTCCATAATACATTTTGGAGTGAAGTTTATAATGCGTTAAAGACCAACCTCGGCATTAGATACAATAATATTAAGTATATGGAGATAGCCATAGATACTAACAAAGACCTGGTGGGGTGCTTTGGTTCATTATATCAGAACACGGCAAGCAATAATCTAAGGACAGGTAACAGGTACAAACTGAAGGCCAATACTATAGTCCATGTTATGAATAATGGACATTCATTCGTAATCGAAGGTGCTGAGAATGAAATTGCCATTTACAATAAGACTCGCCATGCGGAGAATTTCATCAAGGAGTATTTCTCTAACAATGGATTAGGTAACATTGAAGTCCATCGTATTGAAGCCAGATTAACATGGAATTATATACGATATCTCCGCAATAGGAAAGGACTGGACATAAGTGTTGAATCATTGCAGGATCCAGGAAAACTGGTCAGCATATTTAAAATCTCGACCATTAACAAGATTACATTCAAGGACACGTCTGTTAGTACATTCGATAATAATAGAAACAAACAATTCCAAACCATCAGTATTATTGACGAGCTGGATATTGAAGCTGCCGAAATAGGAAGGCTGAATCCCGGAATTCAGGCCAGTCATTATAAAACCAAATCGATTGATGAAAATATCATGCGACAGAATTATTACTTGTTTCTGGAGACAGGAAACAGGAAGTACCTCAAAAATTTCAAGACAAGTGGTTCTATTGCTGGATATGGTGAACTTCAATTAATAAATTTCGTTGAGAGGCTTAATGGCAAGTATAATGGGAATCGCACACATGTAATTTCTGAAAGAATGGCATTTGCAGCAGGAAGTATCCCTGAGAATATTAAAGTTAAATTCTACAGGATGTTCCTTTTTATGATGAATGGCTTAAAATCGGCTTTATTGAATCTATTCTAATGTCGATGATCAGCAAAATCTCGCTGTGTAAATTTGTTTCTGTAAAATTGATTTAGCATGAGGTAAAAAAGAAA
>CAYUGX010000415.1:0-3164 GCA_964444375.1 uncultured Porphyromonadaceae bacterium
AAATCAAATCCATGCGCTTTGTCAAAGGGACTAACAATCAAGGATTCTTCGATGGTAATGAACTGGGATTAAGTGTTTATCCTAATCCGGTTCAATTCTATGGAACACTTGAATTCATGATGCCGCTTGACGGACCAGCACGAATTGCGCTCTATGATATCACCGGTAAAGAAGTACGCGAATTGGCCAACAATCAGTTCAGCCAGGGAATCCATACACTGAGATTCTCAACAGTGGATACTGAAGATGGTATGTACTTCATTAAGATATTCTGGAATAATCAAGTAGAAACCAAAAGAATTAGTGTGATCCGTTAGGATTGTGCTATTGCTCGAAAAGGGGAAGGGTGCCTTCATTTGAAGGTGCCCTTTTTCATGTTTTTAACTGGGTGGAAAAGCGATTTATTTGCTCAATCACTTTTTCTTCCTCAACCTGCACTATTGTCCTGTCTTGAAGTATAATTTTTCCGTTGACAAGCATGTCTGAGACATCATTGGATTGCATGGCGTAAATAATCTGGGCATAGGGATCATAAATAGGCTGCAGATGAGGCTGTTCAAGTTCAATAAGTATCAAGTCAGCAAACTTGCCGACTTCGAGTGACCCCAGGTTCTCGTCCAATTGATATACGCTAGAACCATTTATTGTTGCCATCTGCAAGGCCGTTTTAGCTGACAAGATTGTTGGATCCAGACTTACAACCTTTTGCTGCTTAACCAATAGCTGAATATCCTGCAACACACTTTGATTATTGTTACTGGCTGCACCGTCAGTACCTATCGAAACAGAGATGCCTGCTGACATCATGGATGCTATTGGGGCAATTCCAGAACCTAAAACCGAATTTGAATTCGGTAAACTAACTACTCCAACATTATGATCTTTGAGTATTTTTCTGTCCTCAGGTGTCAGGTGTGTACAATGATAACAAACAACATTTGAATGCAAGAAATCAAGTTGAGCCAGATAGGCCGGCGGTGTAAGGCCATGATTGCGTATTGAATCTTCCACTTCCTTTCTGGTTTCAGACAAATGTATACCAACTGGTATTCCTAAACTTTTAGCTTTTTGGCTTATTTCCCTGAGTATTGGAGCAGAACATGAATATGGGGAGTGTGCTTGAAACGATACTTGTATTAAAGGATTCGAACTATAGGTCTGAACCTGTTTTTCACTCAATTTCAATCCCTCTTCAGGCGTTTTCATATTGGGAGTTGGAAAATCCAGGATGCCTTCTCCCACTATGGCCCGCATACCCAGTTCTTCAGCTGCCTGAGCGACTTGGTCTTCAAAAAAGTACATGTCAGCGAAAATGTTGACTCCAGCCTGAATCATTTCGATTCCTGATAATAGTGTGCCTAGATATACACTATCAGCATCAATGTATGAAGCTTCAGCAGGCCATATGTAATCGGCTAACCAGGATGATAGAGAGACATCGTTCTTAAAGCCTCTGAATAGTGACATAGGGGCATGAGCATGACCATTGAAAAAGGGTGGCATAGCAAGCTTACCTTTGGCATCTATGGTTTCTTTCGCGATTACCTGATTTGAAGTCAGAGCTTCACCAATGTAGCTTAGTTTGTTTCCCGAGATTAGGATAGATCCAGTAGGAAAATCAGTAAACGTTGAATCCATGGTTAGGATCCAGGCGTCTTTCACATGAATGTCTGCTCGTTTAGGTTTTGTATTCATTATATCTTATCAACAAATTTCCGCACCCGCTTGGCCATCTTTTTGCATTCACGAATGATAATTTCTTCATCAAGGGTAGTAATTTTTCGATCCTCCATTAATACCTGGCCATTCACAATAAGTGTACTAATGTCAGTGGGATGACAGCTATAAACGATATGTTCAAAGGCTCCAAAAGAAGGAGAGTTATGCGGCCGGTTATTTGAAATGATCTGCAAATCTGCCAATTGCCCTTCTTCCAAACAGCCACCATTGTAAATTTTATAATTGCGGTATCCCTGTTGGGTCGCCATCTGTATGACTTGAGCAGCAGGTAAAAGAGTCGGATCTTCATAGCAGGCTTTTTGTAAACGACTTGTTGTTTGCAACTCAGTGAGCATACTCAACTGATTATTACTGGCAGCCGAATCAGTGCCGATTCCCACATTTATTCCTTTTCTAATCAACTCAGAAACTCTGCATATTCCACTACCCAATAACATATTGCTGTGTGGATTATGGATGACTGGGATGTCCTTTTTCACCAAAATATCGATATCTGAATCACTGAGATGTACGCCATGAACAAGAATGAAACGCTGGTCTAATAGACCAGTGCTGTCAATCAACTCAACAGGAGTCATCTTGAATCGGGATTTAGTCCATTCAAGCTCATACTTGGTCTCAGCCACATGACTGGTAACAAGAATTTCCTCCTCCTGAGAAAGTAAGGCCCCTTTTTCCATAGTCTCAGGCTCGCAGGTAAAGGGAGCATGTAAAACTAGGTATGGTGAAATAAGGTCACTATCCTGCCAGGTATACTTGAGTTGGGCAGTGTAGCCAAATGCGTCATCGGGCGTCATACATGAGGGGGTGGGGTTATCAAAAATTGCCTCTCCAACAAAACACCGTACTCCAGCTTCAGAAAAGGCTTTTGCTACAGATTGGGTGTAAAAATCCATGCAGGCTGCAGCTGCAGTACCGTTGCGAATCATCTCAATCAACGATAACTGAGTGCCCAGGTATACCATGTCGGGGCTGCAAAAAGCTTTTTCGAGTGGCCATATAACCTGCTCAAGCCAATCTTTTAACCTTAAGTCAGCACCTAGTCCACGGTAAACAGATAAGCTGGGATGGGTATGCTGGTTAAAAAAAGCAGGTAAAACATAGGAACCATTGGCTTCAATAGTTTTGGTGGTAACATAACTTGATTTTGGAAGTTTTGGTCCACAATACTCGATCCGCTTACCTTTTATGAGCACCAGTCCATCATGGATGATGTCAAGATTCTCGTTCATAGTAAGCACATCAGCGCCATGAATTGCAAGATCAACTTTTACCTGGTCGTTCTGGTTCATTTGTCGAATTTTGGTGGACGTTGCAAGTGTAACTTAGTTTTCTCTTGAATAAATGAACCCAGAGCGCATATTTTACCTTCTTCAAAATAGTTTGCTAACAATGTAATTGATGTGGGTTGGCCAGAGGCAGTA
>CAYUGX010000416.1:0-3157 GCA_964444375.1 uncultured Porphyromonadaceae bacterium
CCACGTCGGCATGAACAAGACCGACGCCCTGTGGGACGTCCTGGTCGACTTCACCAGCGTGGAACTTCAGGCACACGCCTACCACTACACCCGGGAAACCCTGAAAGGAATCGTGATTTGCTGCGTGGACACCATGGATACCCGCCTGAAGCTCTGGCGGGAGGTGAAGAAGTTCGAACCCGCACTCTACATCGATGCCCGAATGGGCGCCGAGGTAGGGAAGGTCCACGTGGTCCACCCTTCCCTCCCCAACTCCTGCCGGAAGTACGAGGGGGACCTCTACCCGTCCTCCGAAGCCTTCCAGGCGCCGTGCACTGCGAAGGCGACGATGTACTGCGCCGGGGGGCTGGCTGCCTTCATCGGGGCCACGGTGGCCGGGTATGCGGTGGGCCGGGAGACGAAGGGAGTGGTGGTGGACTGGGTGAACGGGGAGGTCATGGCGGCATAAGGCGAGCAGTAGCAAACATGACAACCTCGGGGCGGTCCCGGAGAGGGGTAGTTCCCTCTCTTTACCTTCGTGGAGGTCGAGGGTTCTGTGGGGAAATGGAAGCGCAGGAGGCAGGGTGTTGTTGAGACTGCCGAGCACCTTCTTCGGGAAGAGTGCGTCGTCGGTCGAATAGCTGGTCTTGCGCCTGCGGGGGGCGGCGAGGATTCTTGCAGGTCCATCCCTTCTTGAACTCGCTGTCTTACCCGAGCATGGCACAGCCAGCTACCAACGAACGCACCGAACCCCAAACGACTTGTAAGCTTTCTTGAATGTTAGTTCTGCGCTGCTGAAATCCACCAGTATTGGATAGTCATCAGCGAAGCCAGCGGCATCCGGATGGGAAGTCCAATATAGGTCGCAGGCTCCTTGCAGTTCGTCAGGCCAATAGCAGCCGTCTGCTGGACCTTGATTGCTAGTACAACCAGCACACGAATCACCCCAGCAGCTCCAACCGAGACAATCATATTCTGAGACGTTGCAACTTCCACCGTCCGCCGTGAACCAACAACCTCGAATCAGTGTCCGAAGTTCCCAAACAGCGGGCAGATGCCAATATCCACCATCAAGTTCGAGGTTCTCACAGTAGCTCATTGCCCCACTCCATGACATTTTGGCGTCGGAGGGAGGGTCTTGCCAAGTCAGTCCAGATGTGTCGTCAAGCCAGGCGTGGTAAACGCATGTGCCAGCCTCACAAGAGGCTGTCCATTCCCATGTGCCGCACGTTCCACAAGAGCCACCATATCCGTCATCTCCGCACTCCTTGCCCAGGCACGGGTCAAAACACTGGCCGCCTTCACCGCATTGCCAGCCGACCTGACATGCCCCGCAAGAACCACCACACCCGTCATCTCCGCAGTCTTTACCTTGGCAAGCGGTTGAGGTGCAGGAGCCGTCGACGCACTCCATCCCGCAAGCCTCGCACGTACCGCAATCGAACCCAGGGAGTGCGCCAGAACCACAAACGATGTCTTTGCAGGGCTTCGCAATGCTGTCCCAGTTGCAACTTGCCAAATCGCCGTTGAGCTTGTCGGTCGGGTAGCCGACGGTCACGTCACCGATGGCCCCATCGACATTTACTTTGATGGTCAGAGAAGGGCTGCCCAACTCCACAGGAGTGCAGACCCCGACGACGTAGTTGCTATGAGCGATGGCTTCGACGCTCTCGGCAACGTCTTTGAACACTTCTTCAAGGCTGGAAGCGTTGTCGGCCAGAACGAAGTAGTCAGGTTTGGAAGCCAATTCCTCCAACTTCTCCTCGGCGTAGTTCCCCTTGATACCAATGCTGAAGACGCTCAACGTCCCTGTATTCTCTCCCTGCTTCTTGGCATCTAGTGCCTGTTGGCAGAGTACGTCTTCTGCCCCCGATTCGTGCGTCCCATCGGTCAGAATCACAAGAGACCGTTCAACTAGTTCAATGTCTGATCCAACACTCATCACTTGCTGCAGGGCCATCATGTAGGCCCCATAGAGGTTGGTGGAGCCAAGACTCTGGCTCCCACGCAGTTCCTCCAGCTTGGCGTGAAGAGCGTCTGCATCGTCTGTGAATGCGAGAACAAGCTTCGTAGCGTCTGTACGTCCAAAAACCAGAATAGCCACATGGTGTCGGAGTTCAAGTACCGGCTCATTCACCATCTTGTTGATGAAGATGTGGGCTCCATCGATCATGCTATCTAGAGCGTCGTTGTTGAAGATGGAGTCCGACATGTCTAGGGCAAGGATGGAATAGAACCCGAACTCGGATGGAACATCAGGGGCGGATGCTCCGCCTCCCTCTCCGCCTTGTCCAAATGGCTCATCTTTCTCATCATTAATGACAACCATGTCCGCTGGGGTGAGATGTCTCACCGGGTAGCCCTCGCAATCCAAAACCCGGAAGGTCACTCTCACTGCTGATGGTGCATATACTTTGTACTCGACTCGGTCGATTGCGACGCAGGAAGGAGGCGTGACAACGTCCACCTCCTTGACATCGGGAGTGGGAATCATCGACACGTCTGGATCTGGGACTCTCGTTCGGGCCTCCCGTACCTGCGAATCCTGCGACAGAAAGACAACATCACTTCCCGAATCCCCGTTTGCCCCCCCGCCACATCCCCAGGCCAAGAGAGCGACGCAACACATGATTATGGTTGACCTTCTCATTCTTCATCCTCCAATGCGGCTGATTCTATACCAAGGTGGGGAACCGGCCAAGGACGGCGTGCTGGGCAGGAAAGTTGACGGGGCCTCTCAACACGTGGATGGCCGGGCTGGGCTGTCGTGCGACTTCCTGTACCCCTGTATCTACTTCGGCTGCCTCTGCTACTCTTCGGAAACCGGGAATCATCACGGCAGTCGCTGGAGGAGTTGATGTCTGAAATCGACGTGGTCCACCGAGACCAACTGCACGAGCAGGTGTGGTCGGCGCCGGTTCAAGCTGTTGCCAGCAGGTACGGCATCTCAGGTGCAGCGCTGGCAAAGATCTGCCGGAAGCTCGATGTCCCTGTGCCGGGGAGGGGATACTGGGCAAAGGCCCAGGCCGGGCACACACCCAGGAGGAAGAAGCTCCCGGCCCTAAAGGAAAGGCAGTGCACCGAGCATCGAATATGGCGGCGACGGCGGGAGGTCAAGCCGTCAGAGGCTATGGGAGAAAGCCCGGCAAAGAAAACCGTTGTTCCTGAGCCACTGACC
>CAYUGX010000417.1:0-3156 GCA_964444375.1 uncultured Porphyromonadaceae bacterium
TCAAACTTACAACGGTAAACCAGGCCAGGCAGATTACCCAACAGATGGTCAAACATTGACTCCTTATCCTGATTCTTCATTCTTGTACATGGAATTCTACGCAATTTCCTAAACCAAAACTAAAATCACAAGCACTCCTTGGGTTACGATTAAACTATTTGACGAACCGACTAATGGCTGAAGAATTTCGAACCGATTTCTTCTAATGGGATGTCTTTTGATTCCCAACTGATCTTGAATCCAAGCCCACCCAGATGTTGGAAGTAATCCACTTCAATGGGGTGGAATCCTGCTTCAAGAGCCAGATTGAATTTCTTTAATCCCATACCGTGGATACCATCATAGTCAAGTACTTCTTTGCCATCAATACGGACGGAGCACCCGTCATCTGAAGATACATGGAACTGATAGACTGCGGTAGCTGGTACGTTCAGGTATCCTTTAAAAAACAAACCGAAATCCTGGGTAAGCCCCCTGGCTGGATCGAGGTTTAATTGAGGTGCAATGCCGGTACGATCAGGCGTTAGGCTCTTGAACCCGGGGAGTTGTTCCCAGGCTCCCAGGTAGAATTTATACTGCAGTCCGTTCCTGGGTCTGATAGTAGTAGCAGCCTGCGCTTCGACTTTTTCAAGATTAAAGATGCCTACGCGAGAATACGCTCCGTTTTTCCAATACGCAATGGCTTGCACCTCTATAGTTTTATTGATGCTTATCGGTGATGAATACAGGGGTGAATTGCGATCTGGGAGAGTACCATCAAGTGTGTAGTGGATAATTGCACCTTCCTTGGTTGTATTGAACTCAAGAATGTAGCGGTCAATAAATTGCAATACAGGATTCTTAACCCATGGTGCCAGGTAC
Organism: uncultured Porphyromonadaceae bacterium; assembly: GCA_964444375.1. GTDB lineage: Bacteria > Bacteroidota > Bacteroidia > Bacteroidales > UBA12481 > JABHCC01. The sequence continues at coordinate 862 of CAYUGX010000417.1, forward strand.
CCTTCATGAGCCTTTCGGATGTTGTCAGCACCCATTTTATTGAGGTGGCGATCGTAAGTCAGTAATCCATTTGTTTCAATTTCGACATCGGTGGTTTGGGTGTACACGACGGCACTCAGCCCCGGATCTGCAACCAGTTCATACACAGTACTGTAAAAATTTTCGTATTTGGATAGCAGACTCTCAGCTCCGCTCATGTTTTCGTAACCCCAATTCTTGTCTTGCTGCCAGGTATGCTCGGGTACTGGCAAACCCAGCCCGCCAAATTCACCCAACACTATGGACCGGTTTTCTTCTGCTTCAGGCGCTCTTGGATCGGGGTAGTGATGGATGTCACGGATGTCACCCACTCCCCGGTCAAGCCAGCCTGAGGCCGAGTTAATTAAGCGGGTTGGATCAAGGGTTTTAACCAAATCCACTATATCACCAGTATTGTATTGTCCCCAACCTTCATTAAAAGGCACCCAGATCACAATCGATGGGTGTGCGTCGAGAGTTAATACCAATTGCTCAAGTTCTTTTTCAAATTGTTGAGTGGCCTCATTTGGTGCATCAATTTCATTTGCTGGTACACCAAAATAGGCATTCGGCATGTCTTGCCATACCAGTAAGCCCATGCGGTCGGTATGGTAATAGAAGCGCCGGTTTTCAACTTTTACGTGTTTGCGCAACATGTTGAAGCCCATTTTCTTCAATTCTTTCAAGTCGAAGACCATGGCTTCATCGCTTGGAGGGGTATACAATCCATCAGGCCAGAAACCTTGATCCAGGGGGCCATTTTGAAAAACGAAAGCATTGTTTAACATGATTCGTGTAATGCCCTGATCGTCTTTTCCCAGAGCTATTTTGCGCATGCCAAAATAGCCATCGACACGATCGACTCGCTTCGATCCGCGTAGTAAGTTAATTTCTAGTTGGTACAAATGTGGATTGTCTGGTGTCCAGAGTTTGGCGTCATCCAATTCTAAGGTGACTGATTCGCCTATATCGATTAATTCGTTGATGACAATAGAGCCGTTGTCCCTAACCACGAGTTCAATCTGATCATCTGATTCTGCCTGGTCCACATCGACTGTTACGGTGGCCGTACCCTGGTCAATATCTGGAGTGACCAGATAATCGACAATGTAGCTTTCAGGTACATGCTCAATCCAAACGGTTTGCCAAATGCCAGAGCTTGGCGTGTACCAGATTCCGTGTGGCTCGCTGTTTTGTTTACCAACTGCTTGTGTCCCTTCAGTTGTGGGATCCCAAACTGACAGCCACAATTCGTGTTCCTTACCGGCCTTAATGTGGTCGCTTATCTCGAAACTGAATGGCGAATAACCTCCTTTGTGTTCACCCAACAATTTGTCGTCAATCCAGATTTTGGCATGCCAGTCAACCGCCTCAAAATGCAATAATATACGCTGTGATTTCATTCGTCCAGTCAGTCGAATGAGGCGTTTATACCATAGCTGATCGTCTTTATCGACGCGTTTCATTACTCCCGATAAAGCCGATTCAATGGGGTAGGGCACCAGTATTGATCCATCCATATCATCAGGTCGTTCAGCATCGACTTCAGTGATGGCGTATTCCCACAATCCATTCAGATTGATCCAGTTTCTCCGCTCCATGATGGGTCGTGGATATTCATTCCAGGGATGATCAACATTGACCTGATCAGCCCATTGCGTCATTATGGGTGCCGTTTGTTGAGTGTAGGATAGGGTTGGGCCAGTTTTCGTGCAGGTGGTTAGGGTTAGGAGAATGATCAGGGATAGAGCCACACGGCCGTGTGGCTTTTCTTTACGGATTATGGAATCGATCTTCATCTTTAGTTGTTGGTTGGTACACACTCTAAATTTACTTAATCTTAACCTTATTCTTAGCCTTAATTCTAATCCTACTCTTAAGTTTTGTTATATGTCATACATATTCGTAACTTTGGGGTATGGAAAAAGCTGCACAAAGATCAAATGGTTTAGCTGATCAGGCTACAAAGAAATTGAGAGACTTCATTATACGAGAGAAATTTCAGCCGGGTGATCTGCTGCCGGGCGAGATTGAATTGTCTCAAAAATTGGGCGTATCGAGAACTATCATTCGGGAGGCTTTGTCGCGTTTTCGCATGATGGGCATTGTGGAATCACGTAGACGTCGGGGAATGATCTTGCAGTCTCCTGATATATTGAGCGGCGTTGAATTGGCCCTTGATGCCAGCTGGCTTCAAAAAGAAACCCATCGAGAGGTATTTGAATTCAGATTGATGCTTGAATAGGGTTTAGCTGACTCGGTATTCAAATATAAAAA
>CAYUGX010000418.1:0-3141 GCA_964444375.1 uncultured Porphyromonadaceae bacterium
ATGGAGAGCCAATCATTTTTTCTAGCGTATATCTGGATGGAACCACCTACGGTACTGCCACAGACGTAAACGGCTACTTCAACTTGTCACGAATACCACCCGGTACGTATACATTGAAGGCAAGTTCTGTGGGTTACGGTGAAGTTGGGAAGGAGATCACGATTACCGACGGAGGAATTTTAGACGAAAGACTTTACCTCGAGTCTAAGGTTGAAAGTATTGATGAAGTGGTTGTAAGTGGTGAACGTCAAGAAATGAGAACCCAGATTCATACCTCCATTGTGAAAGTTACCCCAAAGCAGATGGCTAAAATTCCAACTGTGGGATCCGAACCCGATTTAGCACAGTATTTGCAGGTTCTTCCAGGAGTAATCTTCACTGGTGACCAGGGAGGACAGCTATACATCAGGGGTGGTGCTCCAATACAGAATAAGGTATTGTTGGATGGTATGATCGTGTACAATCCTTTTCATTCCATTGGTTTGTTCTCCGTTTTCGATTCAGATGTAATACGTAATGCTGACATTTACACCGGTGGATTCGGTGCCCAATATGGTGGACGGATTTCATCCATCATGGATATCACCACACGTGATGGTAATAAGAACAGACTCTCTGGAAAGCTATCTTCAAGTACTTTTATGTCTAAAGCTTTAATTGAAGGCCCTTTAAGAAAGGCCAGAAATGAGAATGAAGGTAGTTCATCTTTTATTTTAAGCGCTAAACATTCCTACCTTGAACAGTCATCCAAGTACTTATATTCTTACGTTGATACTGCTGGTTTGCCTTTTAACTTTACGGATTTTTATGGTAAAGTTTCAATCAATGCAAGGAATGGTTCAAAAGTTAACTTTTTTGGGTTTAACTATTCTGACAACGTTACCTACCGTGGAATCACTGATATCGGATGGAATACATTTGGTGCGGGTACCAATGTAGTGCTGATACCAGGAAATTATCCGGCGTTGATCAAAGCCAATGTGGCGTATTCTAATTACCTGATCAACATGGTGGAGGCCGACCAGAATCCGAGAGAATCGTCGATTAATGGATTCAACGTAGGCTTGTCATTTGTCTATTTCTTCGGTAAGGATGAATTGGATTATGGGGTTGAAACCTTAGGATTTAATACCAATTTTAATTATTTCAATTCAGTGGGTCGTAAAATAACACAAACTCAATATACAACTGAACTTGCGGCCTATGCGAAGTACAAAATGACCCTGGGTAAGTTATTGATAGAACCTAGCATGAGGCTCCATTATTACGCCTCATTGGGTGAAGCCAGTCCTGAGCCCCGCTTGGGAATTAAATACAACCTCAGTGAAACATTCAGGTTGAAGTTCTCGGGGGGTATGTATTCACAGAACTTAATCGCTGCAAATTCAGACCGGGATGTAGTCAACCTTTTCTATGGTTTCCTAAGTGGACCTGAGAATCTACAAAAAGAATTTGACGGTAAAAGGATCACTTCCAAGTTGCAAAAATCGAATCATGCAATTCTCGGTTTTGAGATTGATTTGACCAACCGTTTGAATTTGAACGTAGAAGGATACATTAAAGACAACGTTCAGCTCACCAATATCAATCGAAATAAATTGTACGATGATACCGGTGAGAACCAGGATAAACCTGAATACCTGAGAAAGGATTTCATCATTGAAACAGGACAGGCATATGGCGTTGATTTCTTGTTGAAATATGATTACAAACGTTTGTATTTCTGGACGGTTTATTCATTGGGTTTTGTAACCCGCTATGATGGTATCACAACCTATCCACCGCACTTTGACCGTCGGCATAACGTGAATTTGGTTGGAGCCTATACCTTCGGCAAGGATCTCGACTGGGAATTCAGTACACGATGGAACCTGGGTTCAGGCTTCCCATTCACTCAAACCCAGGGTTTCTATGAGAAGATCCCCTTCCATGATGGTATCAACACTGATTATACCACCGCAAATGGTGAGCTAGGAATAGTTTATGGGCCTTTAAATCAAGGACGGTTACCGTATTATCACCGACTGGATGTCAATCTGAAGAAGACTTTCGTAGTTGGACAGAACAGCCAGATTGAAGCTTCACTGAGTATAACAAATGTGTACAACAGGAATAATATTTTCTACTTCGACCGTGTCAGGTATGAACGAGTTGATCAACTGCCATTCATGCCAACTATCGGAGTGAATTGGACATTTTAATAAATGATTGCAACTAAGACCAAGTACATCTTCGTTACGGGTGGTGTAAGTTCCTCGCTTGGAAAAGGTATCATTTCGGCTTCACTGGCGAAGCTTTTGCAAGCCAGAGGATTATCTGTCACGATTCAAAAGCTCGACCCCTATATTAATGTAGATCCGGGAACCCTGAACCCCTATGAACATGGTGAATGTTATGTGACCGACGATGGTGCAGAGACCGATCTGGATTTAGGCCATTACGAACGTTTTTTAAATAACCCGACTTCTCAGGCAAACAACGTGACCACCGGGCGAGTTTATCAATCGGTGATAAACAAAGAACGCCGTGGTGACTACCTGGGTAAAACAGTGCAGATCATTCCGCACATTACTGATGAGATAAAGAGACGAATCAAATACCTGGGCAGTAAAGGGAAATATGATGTGGTCATTACTGAGATTGGCGGAACGGTGGGTGATATTGAATCTTTGCCCTACATTGAATCTGTTCGACAATTGAAGTGGGAGATGGGTAGTAGCCAGGTCATGGTGGTTCACTTAACACTAGTGCCGTATTTAAGTGCTGCCGGTGAATTAAAAACCAAGCCTACTCAACACTCTGTTAAGATGTTGCTTGAAGAAGGGGTGCAGCCTGACGTACTGGTATTGCGAACAGAAAAACAACTCAACAAAGATATTCGGAAGAAAGTGGCTCTTTTCTGTAATGTTCCTGAAAAGGCCGTTATCCAATCTATTGATGTGTCCACAATTTACGAGGTGCCTTTAAGAATGTACAAAGAGAAACTTGATCAGATTGTACTGGATAAGCTGGGCATTGATGAGTCTCAGGAACCCGATTTGGCGCCATGGAAGGAATTTGTGAATCGGGTTAAGCAACCTGAAAGAAAGGTTACCATTGGCCTAATCGGAAAGTATGTCGAATTGAAAGATTCATACAAAT
>CAYUGX010000419.1:0-3139 GCA_964444375.1 uncultured Porphyromonadaceae bacterium
GGGATATCGCTTTATACTTCAGAGTAACTCAAACTCACGGCGCCACGCATTTTGCCTTCTTTTATCTCTTCGTTGTTGTCCCAGGGAATCCAGGTGAGTTTATTTGTCAGATGACTGTTATAGAGGTAGTAATTGTGACTCATTAGCCCATATGTGTCCCAGTTTTGCATACAGGTATTTGCCGCGAGCCACTTCAAGAAAAGATCAACGTCAAAGATTTGTTCCAAGCCCGATCGCCAACTTTCGGGAGTCGATTGACGGCCATTGTCATGAATATGATTATAAAGTGCAAGTAGATCAGAATAATCAGCTTCATCTTCATTGTTCTTGATGTTGAACTCATCCTCATCGAAAGATCCATTGGCAAAAGTTGCTGCATCGTCCTCTGGCTTATAAAGATTACCGCTATCATCACCAAGTTGGGTTTCGATCACGGTGTTATCCATTTCCTCGACCAGTGTATACAAGCCAAAATATTTGGGTCCATCACCGTGATCAATATAGACGGCTACAAAGGCTGTTTGGGCCGAAACCAGACCAAAATCGCGGAAAAGATCAGAGGCCACTTTTTCACGCATGAGTGAATAATCTTCAAAATTGTTATTCAGGTTCAATTGTTTAAAGCCATAAAAGCGTTGATTTTTAATTGCTTCGTAGTCATCTTCGAACTCATCAAAATCCAGTTTGAAAGAAAACTTATCTATGCCTGAGCGGTACGTGCTTTGTAAACTTGAATTTCCTTTGACCCGAATGCCTACCTTATACCATTCAATCCCATTGAAATGGAAAGAACAAGGCACCCAGATTGGATCAAAATCTGCCATTGCCCCAGGCCCTCCAGGACCTCCGGGTCCACCAAATCCAAATCCAGAGCTTCCTATATTTGCGGCCAAGTCATCCATGATTTGAGTCCAGGAATCTGAGTCTATTTCAATATCGAATCGGAGAACTTCATCTTGAGGGAATACGGTGTTATAGTCTAGATCTGCCTCCTTGCTGTGCGTGGTGACTGACCAATCTGGTATGTCGATGTACCCAAATAACTCATCACCGTCTGGGATCTCTTTCTCTTTATAGCAGCCTTGCAATAGGATGATACAAGCTGCTAAAAATAACTGACTGAATAACTGTAGTGCTTTCATAACCCTGAATTTTAACCGCAAATTGACGGTTATCGTGAGAATAGACAAAAGGAATCAACGAAGCTCAGGATTTTATCAACGAATGGTTATTTCTTCTTGGATGATTTTGCCCGGGGATTAAAGTCTAAGGCGTATTGGATCCACTCGGCCAGATCTTCATCCAGGTCGATACCTTCTGGTGTGACTTGTACATAGCCCTTCATCGGTCGACCGGTAAAATCCATTGGCCGACATCCAATCTTTTTGACAGCCTCATCCTGGAAATCAGGATCGATACGGACCATGAGTTCATTTTTAATGATCCCCACGCACATTTTTTCATCAACCATAAAAGCCATCCCACCAAACATTTTCTTCTCAAGAAAGTTGACCTTCTTTTCTATCAGGATTAACCGCATCCGATCAGCCAGCAATTCATCATATGCCATAAAAACCGTTTAATTGTTTAACTGTTTAACCGTTTAACCGTTTAACCGTTTAACTGTTTAACCGTTTAACCGTTTAACCGTTTAACCGTTTAACTGTTTAACCGGTTAGAAACATTCCCCCACCAACTCTCTCATCTCATCTGCTGTTGCCACCCTCGGATTACCCTTATAATCGGGCAGCACCATACACTGAACGGCCAGGGCATCAAGTTCATTTTCAGGAACCTTGACATCGCTGAGTTTTTGATTCAATCGAATGGTCTCCAGAAATATGTTGATCTCACTGAAAGACTGTTTCGCGGCTTCATCATCCGGTAGGGAAATAAGATCAGTATTTAGAAAGCGGGCGAGCTTGGCAAATTTACGTTCGGCATGATCATGGGTAAATCGTGTAAATGCAGGATATACGATGGCCAGAGCTTCACCATGAGCAATATGGGGATACATGCCACCTATGGCCATACCCATTCCGTGTGGTAGTGTCACTCCTGCATTTGCAATACATAAGCCGGCCAGGGTATCGGCCCAGGCTATTTTTTCTCTTGCTTCGAGATTAGTGAGATCATCGAGTAAACCTGGTAAGTTTTCTATGACCAGTGAAATGGCTTCCCAGGCCATCATGTTCACATAAGCTGCATTATTTGGGTGAATCAGACTCTCAAAGGCATGGCAGAATACATCGAATCCGGTACAGGCTGTAACGAACTTGGGAACTGTGAGCATAAGTTCAGGGTCGATAATGCAAACCTGAGGGTACAGGATGTTATTATATAAAGCTGATTTATCACGTACCGTTGGGTTGGTAACAACTGCAACCTGGGTTACCTGAGAACCCGTTCCTGAAGTTGTTGACACGGCGATCACCGGCAACAATTTTTTGGGGTCAGGCTGATCTTTGTAAAATAGATAATCCCAACACGAACCAGGATGAGTGGCCTCCACCGAAATAGCCTTGGCTGAATCCATGCTCGAGCCACCGCCCAAACCGATAATCAAATCCGCATTCATATCTTTTGCCATGGCAGCCCCATCTGCGATTGATCCAATAGTAGGGTTGGGTATTACCCCATCGAAATGAGCTACGGTAATGCCAGCCTCAGTCAGTAAACCTTTGACAAAATCGTATTGTGCTGCGAGCTCTGGTATAGTTGCAGGAGTAGTAACCAAAAGTGCTCGGTTGCCAAACAATTTAGCCTGATCGGGTAAACATTTTACCTGGCCAGATCCAAAGATTATCTGCGTGGTTTGGTGGTAGGTGAAAGATTTCATGCTATTTAGTTGTGGTGGTTGTCATAATTTGTTGGACTGGATGTCGACTGATGACTAGTTGACATCAATCATCACTTTCATAGTCTGATCCTGGTTTTGCTCGATATAATGATAGGCGTCAAGATACTGTTCAAACGGGAAATGCTTGCTGATTAGAGGTTCGGTAATGATTGTGCCATCCGCAATGAGCTCAGCAGCTTCTTCGTAGTCTTCTTGTTTATACATCATTGACCCGAACACATTGAGTTCGTGTTCACCCAGGTAATACATATTGACCGTGGGATTTTCAGCGTACACACC
>CAYUGX010000420.1:0-3124 GCA_964444375.1 uncultured Porphyromonadaceae bacterium
TGATTAACTGATTAACTGATTAACTGATTAACTGATTAACTGATTAACTGTTTAACTGATTAACTGATTAACTGATTAACTGATTAACTGTTCAATCGATTAGAGTTTAGTTACTTCTATGGCGTAGGCATTGCGGACTTTCCCTTCTTTTTCAATCGAAGCGGCCACTTGTGTTTCTCCCTCAATAATATCTAACATAAAGATCGGAAGCCCATCCTCTACCTTCCCCGACCAATTATACATAGTACTACCAACTACCATTGTCATCTCGGAGCTAAGTGACGATCCCGATTTATCGGGGCCCTTGACAGCAGGGACCCGCTCCAACCTAGCAAGCCCTCCCTCAGGCAACCTATCTGACCCACTCATCGCAACTTTGAACTTATACTTACCTGCCTCTTCAAAATGCACGACCCAATAATTGGCCTCACCTTTTGCACGATGTGCATCATGACTGTACAATGTGCTAGGATTTTGGTGCTTTGTACCTAACACGATCGGGTTAAAGCCTTGCATATCGCGATAAATATCATTCCACCAATTCTCATAATCGACAAACATTTTCTGCACTACATCGGGATGGTCAGCAGCTACATCGAATTTCTGCTCAGGATCCTGGTCGATATCATATAACTCCAGTGTATCTCGCTTAACCAATCGCCACCGCTCGCTCAGGACTTGATAGTCTTTAAAAGCAACTGGAAAATCAACCCGTTGATTATGAATAAATAGGGTTCTGTCTGGATAATCTCCTGTCGGATGATCAATCAACGATTTGAGGCTGATGCCGTCGAAAGCTGGATCAATATCCACTTCCAACTGACACCACTCGATCATGCTGGGCAGCAAATCGATGTGTGCGGTTAGTTGATTGATATCCAGTCCACCCCCAACGCCTCCGGCAGGCCAACTGATGTAACACGGTACCCGGTGCCCATTCTCATATCCCCAGATCTTACCGCCTCGCATACCTGCGCTGTAACCGTCAAGGGGAAAGCCTTGCTCGTCAATGATGATTCCGCCAAACCACGGACAAGGTCCATTATCAGTCATGAATATCAAAAGTGTATTATCTCTCAGTCCGGCTGCATCCAGTCGGTTGAGAAAAACACCCAAATCTTCATCCAATTTGGTGATCATACCATAAAAGGCCGGTAAGCGATCTGGCACTAGATCCATATACGGTTCGATATAGCTTGAATCAACGAGCAGCGGTGCATGAGGAACATTCGATGAGACGAAACAGAAGAAGGGCTGATCTTCATTTTCATTGATAAAACGCCAGGCCTCTTCAAACCATACCGTATTGCAATATCCCTGGTACTGCTCTGGAACACCATTATGTAAATATATGTCATCAAAGTAATTGTTCTTCGGATAATCGGGATTAGCTCCAACACCACCACCACCATGGATTACAGATTCTTCAAATCCTCTGTCCATGGGTCTGAATGGATAGTTTTCACCCAGGTGCCATTTGCCAAATACTCCAGTTCGATAACCATTGTCTCTTAACACTTCAGCCATCGTTACATTATTGGTTCCCAAAAGTGATCGTCCACCTATGGTATGCCACACTCCAGATCTGGATGAATGTTGACCAGTCAATAGCGCTGATCGTGATGGGGCACAGCACGGATCAACATGAAAATTGGTCAAACGCACACTTTGCTCATGCAGCAGATCCATGGCCGGGGTTTTCACCCAGGGATTTCCGTGTGCCGCAATGTCACCGTAGCCTTGATCGTCGGTCATGATCAAGATAACGTTTGGGGGTGGCAGGCTACAAGCGGCAAGTGACAAGCAAGTAATGAGTATAAAGTATTTAGTTTTCATGGTTTTAGGGATATAAGCTTAAAGATAAGAAAAAGAGATGAGAGACGGCCCGACTATGGCAGCCAGCGTGGCGGCCCAACTGCAATTTTACCTATATCCTAAAAATAATCACCATCCGATATTGCTGCTTTTATATATCTTTTTGATGAAATGATGGCCATCTGATTCCTGGTTGAAATCCAAATTTGGCAAGAATTAGTATATTGTTAGTCAATTCAAAACACCTTTAACTTTACGTTAATAATGGAACATACAATCACCTATAGTGACGAACACCAATTGCTTCATCACCGGATTTGTGGTGAATACTCAACCGAAGATGCAATACGGTATGGTAAGGAATATCAGTCAATGCTTGAAGGCAAACCTTATAAGCATCTGATTGTAGACTTACGCGAAGCTGGGAAAATGGAGAGTCGCGAAACCAGAAGTATCATTAATCAGACATTAAATGACGCCGGCATTACCCATGTTGTCTATGTTGGTGCCAATGCCACTACCCGAATGATTGCTAAGGTTTTAATGAAATTGGGCAGTTTAAAAGCTGATTCAGATTTTGTTAAGGATTTCGATGACGCGATTCAATGGATACAAAAAAGGAGGTAGAAACATGAGTCAAGAACTGAAAATAACCCAGATAAAAGAGCGAATTAATCGAATCGAAGACATTCTTTCCTCAGTAGCTGCAGGCGATTTAGATGCCAGGGTCCAATCTGAATTTGATGATGATTTAGGTGGGATTGAAGCGGCAATTGATTTGCTGATTGACGATTTGACAGATGAGCTTCAGCAGCGCGAAAATATGCAGAAGGATCTTGAAATGAAACTCACGAAAATTCAAGATCAACAGAAAACCATTGTCCAGCAACAGGAAGATTTGATGGAGCTGTCGAGCCCGGTTACAAAGGTGTGGGATAACATTTTGATTTTGCCTGTAATCGGCACACTTGATAGCCAGCGAACACAGATCATGATGGAAAACCTGTTGCAGAAAATCGTTGAAACAGGCTGCACAATTTCCATACTCGACATTACTGGTGTACCCACTGTAGATACCCAGGTGGCGAACCATCTGTTAAAAACAGTTACATCAGCCCGCTTGCTAGGTGCTGAATGCATCATTTCAGGTATCAGTCCGGCCATTGCTCAAACTATTGTCCATCTTGGGATTGATTTGTCAACAATACGAACCAAGGCCACACTGCAGAATGCAATGATTTTTGCCATGAAACAAAACAAGCAATTAGATAAGGATGAGAACTCCGATCTGAAAGTTAATTTAGATGAA
>CAYUGX010000421.1:0-3047 GCA_964444375.1 uncultured Porphyromonadaceae bacterium
GAGGATGATGAAACCTAAGGTAAAGGTTGATAGTCACAGGAAGAAGTTGAAGAATTGGTCGCCGATTGGAAAAAAAGACTTCCTCAGGCAGTTGTATTCCCAATATCAGCTTTGCACCGTTTTAATCTTGAGAGCATACTCGATCAAATCGTTTCAAAACTGCCTATCAGCCCACCCTATTTTGACAAAGATGCCTTGACCGATAAATCTGAGCGTTTTTTTGTTACGGAAATCATACGGGGTAAGATTCTCGAAAACTACCGCAAAGAAGTACCCTATGCAGTTGAACCAGAGGTCGAAGAGTTTAAGGAAGATGAGCACATTATCAGGATTCGGGTTAAAATTCACGTTGAGCGGGATTCCCAGAAAGGTATAATTATTGGCAAACAGGGACTAGCGCTCAAAAAAACCGGTATAGAATCACGAAAAGAATTGGAATCCTTTTTTGGTAAGAAAATTCACCTTGAATTGTTTGTGACCGTGAACAAAGATTGGCGTAACAAAAGCACCAGCTTGCGCTCATTTGGATACGAACAATAAGCGGCACTTTTTTTGCAAAGAACAGAAAAATAATGGGAAATATTGTAGCCATAGTAGGGCGACCAAATGTAGGGAAATCGACCCTGTTTAACCGATTAACGCAGACCAGGCAAGCCATTGTTCATGAGTCTAGTGGGGTTACCCGTGACCGGCATTATGGTAAGTGCATCTGGAATGGAGTGGAGTTCTCCCTGATCGATACTGGTGGTTATATCCGCAACTCAGATGATATTTTTGAAGAAGAAATCCGCAAACAAGTTCTACTGGCAATCGATGAATGCGATTCAATTCTATTTGTGGTTGATGTTGAAATCGGGGTAACCGACCTCGATGATGCAGTTGCCCAATTGTTGCGCCAATCAGGAAAACCGATTATGCTGGTTGCCAATAAGGTCGATAATGCGCAAAGAATATATGACATTAACGAGTTCTATAGTCTTGGACTTGGTGATCCTTTCGCGATCTCATCCATCAACGGTAGTGGTACCGGAGACCTCCTCGATTCCCTGGTCAAATCATTCACTCCGAAGGCTTCGGAAGAAGAACTGGATATTCCGAGATTTGCCATAGTCGGCCGACCGAATGTGGGCAAATCATCATTTGTGAATGCTTTGCTTGGAGAGACACGTAATATTGTCACTCCATTATCTGGTACTACTCGAGACTCGGTTAATACCCGCTATACCAAATATGGCCTTGATTTCTTCCTGGTCGACACTGCTGGTCTCAGAAAAAAGGCCAAAGTGCGTGAAAACATTGAATTCTATTCTGTGATGCGCTCTGTGCGAGCCATTGAACACGCAGATGTTTGTTTGGTATTGATTGATGCCGTTGACGGCATCAAGGCTCAAGACATTTCTATTTTTGGAATAGCTCAGCGCAACAACAAAGGCATTGTTATTCTGGTTAATAAATGGGATCTGGTTGAAAAGGAAAACGACACAACAAAGAAATTCCAAGCCGAGCTTCTTGATCGCATTGCGCCATTCACAGATGTTCCGGTAATTTTCACCAGTGCATTGACAAAACAACGTGTGTTTAAAGCGCTCGAGCAAGCGGTTGAGGTGTATAAAAATCGCAGCCACAAGATAGCAACCTCAAAATTGAATGTGTTTTTACAGGAAGTCGTTGATGCCTATCCCCCACCTTCAGTGAAAGGGAAGTTCATCAAGATTAAATACATGACCCAACTGCCAAACCCCACACCGGTATTTGCTTTCTTCTGCAACCTTCCTCAGTACATCAAAGATCCATATAAACGCTATCTGGAAAACAAGCTAAGAGACAAGTTTTCCTTTACTGGCGTTCCAATCCAGTTATTTTTCAGAAAGAAATAGCTATGAAGAACCGTTTCATATTACCCATTTTACTCACCCTTGCGGTGCTTTCATGTAAAAAGATCGAAATCTATCCCGACGAGCCCAGCATTACTTTTGAAAGCGTTGAGGTCAAGGATTCGATAGACATTCTAGACAATCCAATCAAATATGTTAAACTGACCTTTAACGTGATTGATGGGAATGGAGACATCGGATTGAGTGCAGATGATACAACCGGACCTTTTCATCGCGACAGTGCCTATTACTATAATTTGATTGTCAGAGAGTATGAATTAGTTGGTGAAGACTATGTTGAAGTTGATGATGTTGAATTCCCAAGAAATTATCGAATTCCGAATTTAACGCCTACCGGACAAAACAAAACATTGATTGCCGACATCAGTGTTGAAATGGAATACCGCTATTCTGATCTTGATCCGCTCCCGTTTAACACCTTTAAGTACTTTTTTTACCTCTATGATCGCGACCTGAATAAAAGCAACACCGATACGAGTACCCTGATTGTGTTCAATTAAGATTGTGATTCAACTACTGGCAATTCGAGATAAAAAACTGAACCTTTATCAAGCTCAGTTTCAAAGCGGATTTTACCACCAGAGTTCTCAATAATGTTTTTCGCAATGGCCAAACCCAGCCCCATTCCACTTGTTTTTGTTGTAAAATTAGGCTGAAATAACTTCTCCTGGATTGCCTGAGTAATACCATTTCCGTTATCCTGAATAGCAACCCTGACTTTTCCGACTTTTCGTTCAACCCAGATCCTGATTTCAGGAGTTCGGCCGGCAGGGACTGACTGAATTGCATTGGTTACTAGGTTATTGAATACCTGAACAAGCTGCTCCTTGTCCATGTGCACAAAAATGGGATCTGCATTCTCCTGTTCAAAGGTAACGAGGCCTTCTCGATATTCATTGAACAAGGCCAGGCTGTTTTTAATCCGCAGAATTAAATCAATTTTCTGGCGATTTGCTTTCGGCATTTTAGCAAATTGTGAAAACTCATTCGCAATTGCACTAAGTGCATCGATCTGATCGACCAGGGTTTTAGTCACTCGATCAAGGTAAACTTCCCAATCTTCGACCCGGTCATCCCAAGATCGTTTTAAATGCTGATCGCTGAGTTTCATTGGTGTTAAAGGATTCTTGATCTCATGGGGAATCTGTTTTG
>CAYUGX010000422.1:0-3021 GCA_964444375.1 uncultured Porphyromonadaceae bacterium
GTTGGGATATGTTGGTTGAGGTTACCAATGATGCTGGTGTACACTGGGCAGCTTTTGACGCCGGATTCGGATGCAGACACAAAGACCGGCCAAATGACATCAGCTCTGGCCAGGTTGCCATTTTTGAAGCCAATATATCAGAGGTGGCTGCTGGGATGTCGGACGTCCAGATTAAGTTGACCTGGCGCGGCACCTCAGACTATTTTTGGTTGATCGATAACTTCGAGTTGGCTGAAGCATATGACAATGATCTGCGGATGAAGCATTATGTGGTTGAATGGGATGATGGAGATGATAACACCATCGAGAGTTACATCCACAATATTCCAATTTCTCAACTGGGTGGTGCGTATACCAATTTTGAAGCCAGTGTGCTCAACTTTGGTGAAGAAGACCAGTGGGGAACCTTTTTCGATGTCGATATTACGAAGAATTCACAGAGTATTTTTCATCACACCTCTGCACCAGAAGTTATGCCAACCTTATATTTGGATACCATGCGGATTGAAGAATCATTCACTCCAAGTGAATTTGGACATTACAAGATAACCTACGATTTCCTTCAGGAAGCTGAAGAACAAACACCTGAAGATGACATGGCTGAAGTGTATTTCAATGTGACTGACAGTGTCTACTCAAGGTGCGATGATACGTCTGAAGAAACCTACGTTTATGGTTTTGAGGCCTACGGACCCGAGGGGGAACCCAACGAGCAGCACTTCGTGGGTTCACAATTTCCAATATACAATGATTGTGAAATCGATGGTGTTTCCATATATGTAGCTGGAGGTTTAGCCGACGGTGAGATTGAATTCAGGGGAGCCTTGTATTGGGTGCCCCCACCAGAGGATGATCCTGAAGGGCTCGGAGCAATTGAGTGGTTAATGTCTGAAGTTGTTGTTCTCGATTCTAGTATGTTTGATACCTGGGTTTACTTCCCTTTTGAAAAGGATGGTGAATCAGAGTTTTTACTCGCTGGCGACCGTGTTTATGCAGGTGCCGAATACTGGAACTGGCATACTGAGGTAAGGCCTTACAAACGCTATGAGAACTTCAAAATTGGTTCAGACGTTGGTGTTAAACTGAATGATCCTGTCTCAATTGTCAGACGTGGTGTCGAGGCATCATGGGATTCAGGCACAACCGTAACCAAGCGTAAGTTTATGGTTAAGCTGTTCATCAATGATCACAGCAATATCATTGATGGTGTGGATCTTGATCAAAGTTTGAATATGTTGGAACAGAATTACCCAAATCCATTTGTTGGTACAACAGAAGTTCCCTACTCGTTGAATCAAAGCGCCGATGTACAGATTATAATTAAAGATTTGGCAGGTAGAACCATTATGCACATTGATGAAGGAACGCAACCCGCTGGCCAACACCGCTGTGTGGTCAATGCCGATCAACTCGAAGCTGGAATTTATTTCTATACACTAAAAGCCGGTCAGTTTGAGGAAACCAAACGGATGATTGTCAATTAAAGTCGCTTACCATAATACCATAGAAAGTCCTGCAATCCAGGACTTTCTTTTTTTTATACATTTTTGAAGTTTGTTTTGATAGTGGTGTTTAGAATCCTAAGTGGTGTATTCCACATTAACTGTTATCGCTCTTATAAGACTATTAATAACGTCACGAGGTCCATTAAACAAAAGATAATCTTCACTTCTAAGCAACAGGTTAAATTCGACCTTAGCGTGAAAAGTATTTTTGTCTGAACCTGAATCACATGAGTGTGTGCGCATGGTATATTGGGTTGAGGGCACCACCAGTCTTGTTTCAAGGATGGTCTGTTTGAACCAGTAATATTTTGATGAATAGTTCACCAGGTAATCTCCCCCTTGACAATCACCCGAACCTGGTGTAATGGTGAAGTGTTCAGGGTTACTGTAATTGTATCGATCAATATCAGATGTGAATCTTATTTCTGATGAGAAATTGACTGGTTTCCCAATGCAAACATACCCTACAAAGACACCTGTATAAGATACAATTAGGCTTACTGTGTTGCCGTCGTCTATCTCAGCGATTTGGAAATCTGTAGTCCATTCAGGACTTTGATCTTCAATAGGAAAAGATAAGCCATGTACAGCTTTGGTGCTCTTTGTGCAATCTTCGATTGGCTCGGGATCACAGCTGCCCATACAAAGTATGCACACTAATGAGATACTTGCAAGCCATACTGATAGTTTAACAATTGATTTCATACTTATGTAGTTAGGTTTGTTCAAATTACAACAAATCAGTGAAATAGAGAAGAGATTCTGGAGAAATCGTAATGAATTATCTTCATGCTGAATGAATTGTTAAATGCATGTTATAGAAACAATAATATATTGACACGGATGTCTATTTTTGTGGTGATGAAATATCATATACATTTCCTATTTAGCCTATTGTTTCTTCTGTTTTCATCACTGGGAGGCTCATGTCAGGTTTACATTAATGAATTCATGGCATCGAATTCATCGGCCTATCTCGATACAGCAACGGGAACCTTTGGCGATTGGATTGAATTGTATAATCAGGATTCAGACTCTCTGGATATTTCAGGCTACATGCTCTCTGATGATCGGGATGATCCGGCCAAGTTTATTATCCCTGACCAGTCAATCATTGCAGGGCATGGATATCTGTTGGTTTTTGCTGATAAACTGGATGCCAGAATGCATGCTTCATTTGGACTCTCAAAATCAGGAGAGGAGGTGGTGTTACGAAATACCGATGGCTTATTGATCGATGTGGTGATTTTTCCAGAACAGAAAACCAATGTTTCTTACGGTAGAGATCCAGACAATCTTCAACACTGGCTGTATTTTGGTGAAGCTACACCAGGAGCAGCGAATACCGTTGAAGGAATTGGACGTCCGACAGCAGTTGCAAGTCCGTCATTAAATTTACCAGCCGGATTTTATACCGGTAGCGTGGTAGTTTCATTAACGGAAGCTAATCAGTCGGATTTGGTGGTCTATTATACAACTGACGGTTCAGAACCTGGTCGTGATGATCAATTGTTTC
>CAYUGX010000423.1:0-3016 GCA_964444375.1 uncultured Porphyromonadaceae bacterium
CCACGGTAGATGTAATGGCACGCCAGGTTCGGTCCCACCATCCTCCATCTAGATCCAGTAATAGTTCACCATTGCGTACTTCAGTGCGGATCATCTGAAGTACACCATCTTGCCCCTCCAAACTTAAGCTTTCTGTATCACCTTGTTTGATGTAAAGCTGGCCATATTCTCTTAAAACAACACGGCTAACGTCTTTAATGTCTCGGGTTTCTGATATGATATGCATGATGTTACTTTTTATTACAAATGTAGGGAGGAGCTATGACTTGTGCGAGGATTTATCGGTGAATAGACTGGACGGTCAGGTTAAGGGAGGTTAAGGCGGGTTAAAACGGATGAAGTAGGGTTAAGGTTTGATTCGTGGCTTGGTATGAAATGCTTAACTTGGAGTAAAATTGTTCGTTATGAAAGCTATATTGTTTTTGTTGACTCTAAGCCTATTAACCCAATTACACGCGCAACCGGAGTTGGATGTAAAAAAAATCTGGGATAAAGGCCAGCACAATGCTTTTACTGATATTACGGTTTTTGAAGATCAGCTATTTGTTTGCTTTCGTGAAGGAGAACACCATGTTTTTGGTGCGGATGGACAGGTACGGATTATTGCCTCGAGTGATGGCGAAACGTGGGAATCAAAAGCATTGCTGGTACTGGAAGGCATTGATTTGCGTGATCCGAAATTATGCGTAATGCCTGATGGGCGGTTAATGATGAGCTGTGGTGGCTCAGAGTATGAAAATAAACTGCTTCGTGGATGGCACACCCGGGTGGCTTTTTCGAGTAATGGAAGCGATTGGTCTCCAATCAGACAGGTAGTAGGGATACCTCGTCATAACTGGTTCTTCAGAATTACCTGGCATCAAGAGGTAGGCTATGTAGTACCGAGCATTCACATGGAGGATCCAAATACCTATACGGCCATTGGCAGCTACCGCGAGATGGTGCTATTCGAAACCTACGATGGTCTGAATTATAAACGTATAAGTCGTTTACCTATTCCTGGCTCCCCTTGTGAAGGTTCGGTTCATTTTACCAAAGACAACAGTATCCGCACATTGGTCAGAAATGAATCAGGAGACCGTCGTGCCCGGGTAGCCTTTTCTGATCCACCCTATTTGGATTGGTCAGTTAAGAAATTGCAAATCCGTTTTGGAGGTCCGAATATGATCCTCCTACCGGATGGGTACTGGTTGGTAGGCACCCGTGAATGGAATGAAGAAAGATCGGATGATACCCACAGAACTGTTTTATTCAAAATGGATAATGCCGGTAACATGGAACGCTTTGCCGAATTACCTAGTGGCGGTGACACCAGTTACCCGGGTTTTGCGATACATCATAACAAGCTATATGTCAGCTATTATAGCTCACATGAAGAAAGAACATCCATCTATCTTGCTCAACTTAAATTAGATGAACTTGAACAACCTTAGGTGAACTAAAAAAAGAGCAGGGTATCCCTAATTCGACTGCTGGCCCTGATCTCGTCAGCAGAATCATGGCGTCCCAGTTCTTGCGGACTGGGTCCAACCCATTGGGTCTCTTTACCTTTTATTGATATACGTCCTTTCGAACTGATGCTAACTAGTGCCCAAATGCCTTCAGCATAGGGAGAGGTATATTGTATTGAAGGATGGTTTTTGTGAATGTCTTGGGAGTAGCTTTCATGAGCAAAATTACCACCCACCCAATCGTATGAAGATGAATTGACTTCAATATAATGGATGTTGTTGATGGTGATCACGGTGTCTCGATGATTGTGTCCGTTGAAGCAAGCCAATACCTTTTGTTTTTTACTTAGCTCATTCGTCTCTTCAAGTACAGCTCTGATCTGAGTCGCATTCTCTACACTCCCCTGGCCCCTGAGTGATTGATGAGAAAACACAATACACTGAAGGTCTGTACCTTTCAGGTCTTTCTTCAGCCAGGTAATTTGTTGGTCCCCTATAAAACGCGCGTACCCAGGAGCACGATTAGGATCTGGATTCTTGTCGTTCCCATCTAAAACAATAAAATGGAAATCATTTTGATCAAAAGAATAATACCGGGCGGGCATGTCTAGGAAACTCACAACCGAATCACGTGTAAATCCACCATCCATCTCATGATTTCCGATCACATGATAGGCGGGTCCATCAAATGAATGCCAAACTGAAAGAAAATCGCGATTGTAATCATAGGGCCGGCAAAAATCACCAAGCTGAATAATGAAGTCGGCCTGACAGGTATTCATTTCATCAATAAAAGCCTCAATTCGAACTGAAGCGTCGTGCATGACATCCTGATGTACATCCGAGATCACACCAAAAGTGACGGTTTCATCTGGCCTGCAAAAGCAGCATAAAACTGCAATAATAATTACAAGAATAGCTTTCATGTTGTTTCTATTACCACCCTAAAGTAAGACAAACAATCCCTTTTTATTCCATCCGGAAGGGGAAATAATAAATTAAGATTACTGACACCTTTTATGTCTTATCTTTATGCATCTAATTCAGCAAAACAAAAACCATGATCTCTCAACAACAGATTACTGACTTCCTGGCTAACGATCAGATTGCCATAGCCGGGGTGTCAAGAAACAAAAAGAAATTTGGCTATACCGTATTTAATTTATTGCGCCAGAAAGGGCTCAACCTGGTACCCATCAATCCACATGCTGATGAAATTGATGGTGTTGCAACAGTGAAATCGGTACGGGATTTACCTGAAACAATAAAGGCCCTTTATGTGGTCACCGGAAAAGCAAACACACCAATGGTTGTACAAGAAGCCAAAGAAAAAGACATCAAGCACATCTGGATCCAACAATCGTCAGATACACCTGATGCGTTGCAAGCTTTGGCTGACTCCAACATAAATGTCATCAGCAAAGAATGCATTCTGATGCACCACCAACCTCACAGCATTCATAAATTCCATCGGGGTATTTGGAAGTTTTTCGGCAAAATGCCAAAGTAGGACGAAGAGCTTGATCGATAACCGGTTAGCCAGTTGACCAATTATCCTGGTTTTT
>CAYUGX010000424.1:0-2989 GCA_964444375.1 uncultured Porphyromonadaceae bacterium
TGGGTCGTTTAAATTGATAGTAAATGAGGAATTAATATCCCGACAGTCCAAACTAAAAGGAGATGGGCATGTCGAAGGTAAAAAGAAGTGGCGGTTACACAAAGTTGAGCTATCAGGAAAAAGTTGTTGCTCTAAAGCACTATTTTGTAAATGGAGTTACAGCGGCTGATATCGGTCGTATGACAGGAGTTAGCCCTAATACTGTTAATGGCTGGCTCAAACAGATTGACTATGACTTTGATAATGTAGAACAGCTTAAGCCGAAGAACCGTGATCGTTCTACTCGAAAAAATATCCTCAATGAACTTGCCCCATGGGTTACCGATGAGATAGCGGAGCTTCTGAAAAAGAATCCGTTTATGGGACCGCTCAAGATTAAGCAGTACTTCCATCGTCATCACCAGATAATTGTACCTGAGAAAAGGATCTATTTTCACCTGAAGGAAAAAGGTATTATAGACAAGCGGATGCGTCGTAAGAAATCACCAGAGAAGCATGAACGTAGATTTGAATACGATCGCCCTCTTGCTGCAGTTCAGATGGATTTGATGCAGTTGAAGCTGACGGGGAATAAAAAAGCATACCTCATTTCAATTATTGATGACCACAGTCGCTTTATGTTGGCCAGCAAACTTGTTCCAGATAAGACAATGGAAAGTGTGATGACAGTGTTCAGTGATATGATCAAGAAGTATGGCGTTGTTGAAAGAGTTATCACCGATAAGGGTAGCGAGTTTGTATCGTGGCAAAGCTTAACCAAGTTTGAAGAACTTCTTTGTTCCCTCGACATTGAATTGATTGCTTCTGGCCCAGACAAGCCACAGTGCCAAGGTAAAATTGAGCGTTGGCATGGTACTCTCCGCAAAGAGTTTGAACAAGTTTACGGCTGTTTTGACTTTTCAGTTCAAGCACAATTGGAACTTGATGACTTTGTTAACTACTACAATTACGAACGGCCACACCAAGCGATCAATGGACTAGTTCCTGCAGACCGCCTATACGGATTACAGAAAGAGCTTGAATCCGTGCTTGATGAATGCGAAGACGATCAGTCTAAGCAGATCTACTTCAGCTGTAACATCAATGGAGAAAAAATTGTAATCAGTGGGCCGCGTTCTCAAGAGGTTAAGATTTATCGTTCACGAGGTGATAATCAAAAGTAATAATTCGAAAAAGACCGAATGGTCTGCCGTAGCCACTTGTAATACGGTGGTTACAGCATTATTTACGAGCGGCATATAAAACAGATAGAGAATAGATTATGGATAAGAAATTGACAGCGAATCAGAAAGTTGAAATTGCTTTCAGTAAAGATAAATCCCTACGCGAATTGGGGCTTGAATATGGGGTGCATCATTCCACTATCGATGCGATACGTAAGGAGTCCAAGGCACTCTTGGCTGCGTCGTTTGAAGCAAAGAAAGCGGGACGTCCGAAAGAAGATAAGGTTGTTACTCAAAGTGAATTCGATGAACTGCACAAGGAGTTTATTGAAATGCGTGATAAATGGGCTGTGGCTGAAATGACTAAGGATTTCCTAGCTATTGACCATAAATACACCAAGATTCGACATGAGGCAATGCAACAGGAACTTCTTGCCGAAGAGCGTGAACGCATGAAAAAAAAACGACGTCAGTTAAAAAACAAGAAGAAAAAGAGGAAAAAATAGCTGCGATAGAGTCACATGAATTACTCTTTCATTTCTTTACTGCAACAGAGCGACTCAAGTGTGGACGTATAACATTTGCCGGTCTGAAGCGACTAAGAGAGTCACTTGATGAAATGATTCAAAGGGGGTCAAGGATGTGTTATGAGGATGTGCTTGCGGCACTGAAAATCATCGAACAGTTTCCGCATATTGGAGGTAAGAAGGGAGCAATGACAATGGTTGATCAGCTAATTGGGAAAGTGGGCGAAACAAGTTTCAAAGAGATCAAGGAACTTGCTAAAGAGTTTGCTGAAGACTCGTGGCAGGAGCGCAAGACACAGTCAGCGCTTGAGGAAAATATGCGGAATCGGAAGTCTGCAAAGCACCGTTCATCTGATCTTATCAGGAGCAAAGGAGTCCATGATATATGGTCAATAGACTTCACCGAAGCTAAGGTGTTCGGCATGAAAGTATATGGATGTGTCGTATACGAACTCTACTCTCAAGGCTATATGGCTTTTGAAATCTCATTAAACAATGATGCGACGGCAGCATGCAATGCTCTTCGCCGTGCTATTGAAAACTCTGGAGGAATCTTGCCGAGGGTGCTGGTTTCTGATAACGGGTCACACTTTGTTAATGACATGTTTGAAAAAGCTATTGGAAAGAAAATATTACATCATTTGGTAGCACCAGGTAAGCCGTGGCTGAATGGCGCACTCGAGTCAGGCAATAGAGACTTGAAAAAAATGCTGTATTCACAGATGACGTATAACCTTGTGAAGAATGACTATGTCAGTCATGTTGGTGTGAGTGCAGAAAGAATATTGTCATTCACGCAGGATGCAGCAAAAGAGGCAATGGATCTGATAAACAACACACTGGTAAGGGAGAAATTCAGAGTTCCACCACAGATTGTTATGGATGGAAAAGTCGAGGAGTGTATTTCAAAGCAGAATACTTTCCGTAAAGAACGTGATCTAGCGAAGGTATCAATGCTTAATACAGCACGAGAAACAGGAAAGAAACTGAAAACCCTCAAACAGAAAGCTAAGAGAGCTTGGAACGCAATAGTAAAAAAGATGAGCGATGATAAATTGTATGCATTCAGAGAACTAATTAACGGCCGTTTTCAGGCCGTTAAATGCTAATAAGTGTCGGGACATTAATTGTCTCGTTTGCTCAAATCTAAACCGCCTAGAGCACAATCAAAAGATCCGTTAGATCCGTAAGATCCGTGGTTAATAAGGTTTTCTTTTTCTGGTTTAAACACCTTAAGCTAGTGCCATTCAGCCCAGTCAGGAGTCAGCTTGCTGACGTAGGGCTGGGAGCACATTATCC
>CAYUGX010000425.1:0-2982 GCA_964444375.1 uncultured Porphyromonadaceae bacterium
CATGGTGAATATGAATTACGTGGTTAAATACAATAAAGGTCGAGGCGGTTCAGTCACACTCAAAGACGGTTCACAAGTAAGTGTCTCGGCTTCACGAAAAAAAGACTTCCTTGACCAACTAAATCACCTTTCTGTTAAATTAGGGTAGCATGGTTATCCTGAATTTCAACACATTTACTCATTCAACTTGCTCAACCACTCATTTCACTTTTATCAGGAAAAGGAGTAGTGTACATTTAAACCAGACAAAGAGCAAGAAGGTATTTTCGGATCAATAATCCGCAACGACCTGTTAAAACCCACACCAGGCCACCTGGACTACTTGCCACTACACTTTACTTGTCACAGAAATTAGCCAGACCCAATCACCTCCCCTGGCTAATTTTTTTGTTTAATTTTGCAGCCATAATGCTTGAAGCCAAATAAAATGGGAACCATTAGCCTCTACAATTCACTAAGTCGTAAAAAAGAAGCCTTTACACCCATACACCCCGGCCGTGTCGGATTGTATGTCTGTGGCCCAACTGTCTATGGTGATGCACACCTCGGACACGCTCGTCCGGCGATTACTTTTGATGTTCTGCTTCGTTTTCTGCAAGAAAGTGGGTATACAGTCAGGTATGTTAGAAACATTACTGACGTTGGCCACCTTGAATCAGATCACGATGAAGGCCTTGATAAAATCACGAAAAAAGCCGTTCTCGAACAGATAGAACCCATGGAGGTGGTCCAACAATTCACCGATAGCTATCACCGAAACATGGACCAATTGAATGTGAAAAAACCAAGTATTGAACCCAGAGCTTCTGGGCACATCATTGAGCAACAACAAATGGTTCAGCAAATCATTGATGCGGGTTTTGCTTATGAAAGTGAGGGATCAATCTATTTCGATGTCGAGAAATACAACAACAAATACCATTACGGCAAATTATCCGGAAGGAAAATAGAAGACTTATTATCTACTACCCGTGAACTCGAAGGCCAACGTGAGAAAAGAAATGCGGTCGATTTTGCCCTGTGGAAGAAAGCCAATCCTGAACATCTGATGCGCTGGCCATCTAAATGGGGTAATGGATTCCCCGGTTGGCACTTAGAATGTTCAGCCATGAGTGCCAAATACCTGGGCGATGTTTTCGATATCCATGGGGGTGGAATGGACCTGCTTTTTCCGCACCACGAATGTGAGATCGCCCAGTCAAGAGTAGCCAATGGCAAAGACTCAGTACGGTACTGGATGCACAACAACATGATCACCATCAACGGACAAAAGATGGGCAAATCACTCGGCAATTTCATCACACTTGATCAACTGTTTAGCGGTGACCATGAATTGCTTTCTCAGGCATTTTCACCCATGACCATTCGTTTCTTCATGTTACAGGCCCATTACCGTAGTACACTTGACTTCTCAAATGAAGCCTTGCAGGCTGCTGAAAAAGGTCTTCAACGCTTAATGAAAGCCATGGATCTCCTGCCGGATGTCAAAGAATCTGCATCATCAAGCCTGAATCTCGAAGCCTGGGCTGGCAAGTGTGAATCGGCTATCCACGATGACCTCAATACACCCATTTTGATCTCACATCTTTTTGAAGGAGTAAAATGGATCAATTTACTCACTGAAGGGAAAGAAACACTATCAGCCGCAGATCTGAACGAGCTTAAAAGTTTATTCGACCGATATGTAATAGCCATCCTGGGCTTACTCGAAGAGAAGAATAACGATGCTGTAGATGACCTGAGTCCAAAACTGATTGACTTGCTATTACGCATCCGTCACGAAGCCAAAAAAAATAAAGACTTCAACACGGCTGATCAAATCAGAAATCAGCTGAATGATATGGGGATTATGATCAAAGATGGAAAAGACGGATCAACCTACGAACTCCCATAAGCATCATGAAGCAATTCTTGTATATAAGTCTACTTGCTGTGGCTTTTTGGGCCTGTAACAATAGCGGTAATCAGCGGCAAGCGGCAAGCGGCAAGTTACAAGCTAAAGACCCGGTTCAGCGCGTTCAAGTTCCGGAATTCAACCCTGATTCGGCCTACGCCTATATCGAAAAGCAGTTGTCATTTGGGCCACGAGTACCGAATACCACGGCTCATAAAGCATGTGGTAAATGGATGGTTTCGAAGTTTGAAAGTTTTGGAGCTGTTGTGCTGACACAAGAAGATCGTGTTGAAGCTTTTGACGGTACTTTGCTGCAAATGAAGAACATTATTGCCCAGTTTGAGCCCGAAAAGGCCAACCGCTTGTTGTTGATGGCACATTGGGATAGCCGGCCCTACGCCGATCACGATCCCGATGAAAGCCGGCGCAATGAACCCATCGCGGGTGCAAACGACGGAGCCAGTGGAGTAGGTGTCTTGCTTGAAATTGCCCGTCAACTCCAAGGCAGCAAACCCACCATGGGCATCGACATCATCTTGTTCGATGCTGAAGATTATGGAGTACCCGATCATTTAGACTTTGAATGGAGTGCCGATACCTGGTGCCTGGGTTCACAATACTGGGCTAAAAACCCACATAAAAAGGATTATTATGCCCGTTACGGCATTCTGCTCGATATGGTTGGCGCAAAGAATGCCACCTTCACCCAGGAGGAAGTCAGCGTTCATTATGCCAAATCAGTGGTTGATCAGGTATGGAAAACAGCGCGAGAATTGGGCTATGGTCAATACTTCCCCTATACAAAGACTCCACAAATTGTCGATGATCATCGATACGTAAATGAATTGATTGGCATTCCCAGCATTGACATCGTTCAGTACGATCCGGCAACCGAAAGCAATTTTGGCTCTTTCTGGCACACCCACAATGACAACCTGGATGTGATCGATAAAGCTACACTACAGGCAGTTGGCGATGTGGTACTAAATGTCATCTTCAACGAACAATAGTTTTACATTTTACCTACTTTTGCACAATATTTCAAAGCAGTAAGATATGGTCGACATAGGAAGAACGAAGGTGATTGA
>CAYUGX010000426.1:0-2981 GCA_964444375.1 uncultured Porphyromonadaceae bacterium
ACGCCATTTGTACGATTCGAGTAAGGCCTGAGCATGGTCGTCAAGCCGCAGTACGGGCATCCGGTATTTTTCAGCAAAATCCTGTGAAAACTTCCTGAATAAAAGATAAATATCCTCTTTTCTTTCACGCAGTGGAGCCACACGTACGGGAACAGTATTGAGTCGGTAATACAGATCTTCTCTAAATTTACCAGCCTCTACCGCCTCACGTATCTCGACATTGGTTGCAGCTACCAGACGAATATCGGTTTTCTGATTTTTTGAGGAACCAACTCGGATAAACTCCCCGGTTTCTAAGACACGTAACAATCGAACCTGTGTCGATAAGGGTAATTCTCCGATCTCATCAAGAAAAATGGTGCCGCCATTGGCCACCTCAAAATACCCTTTCCGTGATTCGTGCGCTCCGGTAAAAGCCCCTTTTTCATGACCAAACAGCTCAGAATCAATAGTACCCTCAGGAATAGCCCCGCAGTTTACTGCAATATAGGGTCCATGTTTCCGTGAGCTATACTGATGTATGATTTGGGGAAATCGTTCTTTCCCTGATCCGCTCTCACCCGTAATCAGCACCGATAGATCTGTTGGTGCCACTTGAATAGCTACTTCAATGGCCCGGTTCAGTGCTGGTGAGTTACCGATGATCTCAAATCGTTGTTTTACCTTCTGTAAATCCATAATCGTGTAAATTTACAACTTATTCCCGTTTTTTCTATCTTGCAAGTGGTAGTCATATGCTATTTTGTCAGACGAATGAATCCTGATTTTATTGTTATCATCCCCGCCCGTTTTGGCTCAACCCGCCTACCCGGGAAGGCACTAGCCGCTATTCAAGGCAAGCCGATGGTGATGCACGTTTACGATAATGCTAAAAAAGTATTTGATCAGGTATTTGTGGCCACCGATCATCCGACTATTGTTGAGACGGTTTCAGGCTTAGGGGGACAAGTCATTTTGACAGCCGATCACCACCGAAGTGGAACTGAGCGTTGCGCTGAAGCCATTCACAAAACGGGCCTGGCTCTAACCGATGAAACGGTAATTATCAACCTGCAAGGTGATGAACCTCTACTACCCCCATCAGCTCTATCTGATCTTTCTGACTGCTTTTCAGATGAAGAAGTATCCATAGCCACCCTGGTTCACCCCTTTCATAGCGAAAAAGACCGTACCAATCCAAACCGGGTAAAGGCATGGATTGGATCCAACGGAATAGCGATCAATTTTAGCCGTGAAACGATTGCTGTAGATCCGGGGATCAGCTGTCTGCAGCACCTTGGGGTATATGCATTTCGCCATTCGATACTGAATCAACTGGTCAACCTTCCACCCACAAAGCGTGAAGAACTAAGCTCGCTCGAACAATTACGATGGCTGGATAATGGTTACGCCATTCATTGCATCACTACTGATTACCAAGGTTTTGGAATTGACACGCCTGAAGACTACCAACGAATCAAGAAACTACTAGAAAACTAACTCCACTATGCATAGAACTGTACAAATTCTATTCTTCTTTTCGGCTATTCTTATATTATCAGCCTGCAATCAGGCAATAAAACAGCCGAATATTCTGTTCATCATGTCTGATGATCATGCCTATCAAGCCATATCCGCCTACGGTCATCCCATTGGGAAATTGGCACCTACACCTCAGATCGACCGGATTGCCGAAGAAGGCATGTTATTCCACAATATGTACGTGGCCAATTCAATCTGTGGTCCAAGTCGAGCCTGCATCATAACGGGTAAATACAGTCATGTGAATGGCTTCAAGAATAATGGCAACCGTTTCAATCCCGATCAGCCCACCTTCCCAAAAATTCTTCAGGCCAATGGTTATCAAACGGCCGTTGTAGGAAAATGGCACTTGAAATCAAAACCTCAAGGCTTCGATTACTGGCAAGTGCTTCCAGGTCAGGGGCATTATTATAATCCCGATTTTCTCCTGCCGGATGATACGGTACGTATCGAAGGATATGTCAGCGATATCATTACTGATCTGGCCATCGATTGGCTTGATACCCGAAATTCTGACAAACCCTTTATGCTCATGTATCAGCACAAAGCACCTCACCGTGAATGGTTACCGGCTGAAGAGTACCTCGATCTTTATCATCAGGTTGTTTTTCCAGAACCCGAAAACCTATTCGACACCCATGAAAACATGGGAAGTGCAGCCAGGGAAGCTGAAATGCTCATTTCTAAGCACATG
This sequence comes from uncultured Porphyromonadaceae bacterium, assembly GCA_964444375.1. Classification (GTDB taxonomy): domain Bacteria; phylum Bacteroidota; class Bacteroidia; order Bacteroidales; family UBA12481; genus JABHCC01. Next base: position 2,216 of record CAYUGX010000426.1, read on the forward strand.
GCTTTGAGTTCAGACAATAAAATTCTACCGGATGTGGTGACTGCGAAGGGTTTTACACCTTTCCTGAATTGGTATCACAATGCCTATCACAACAATCTCGACAGGATGAATACCACTCAGCGCCAGCAGTGGGAAGCCGTTTTTGGTCCTATCCGGGAGGAATTCATGGAGGCAGACGTAGCGGATGATGAGCTCACACGGTGGAAATTTCAGCGTTATATGCAAGACTACCTGGCATGCATAAGATCGGTGGATGATAATGTGGGCCGGATGCTGGAATACCTCGACGCCAATGACCTCAGCGATAACACAATCGTAGTCTATACATCAGACCAGGGATTCTACCTGGGTGAACATGGCTGGTTCGATAAGCGATTCATGTATGAAGAGTCTTTCAGAACACCCCTGGTTATCAAATACCCACCGAAAATTTCAGCAGGAACGAGCACCAGTCTGTTGTCTCAAAATATAGACTTTGCCCCAACCTTTCTTGAATTAGCCGGCATAGCCATCCCTGATGATTTGCAGGGAATATCACTGGTACCCTTGTTTGAAGGCGATGGTGCTGCACCTGAATGGCGAGACGCCTTATACTATCATTACTATGAGTTCCCAAGCATTCACCAGGCCAAAAGACATTATGGCATCCGCACCGAAAGGTTTAAACTGATCCATTTTTATAACGATGTGGATGAGTGGGAATTGTATGACCTAGAGAAAGATCCGGCTGAAATGAATAACGTGGTCGCCGACGCTGCTTATGCTG
>CAYUGX010000427.1:0-2946 GCA_964444375.1 uncultured Porphyromonadaceae bacterium
GCGGGAATGGATTTGCTGAAAGTAAAGGAACGCTACAAAGGCCGGTTATGTCCCATCGGTAATGTGAACAATAAAACCACCATCGTCTCCGGAAGCCCTGAAGATGTAAAAAACGAAGTATTGGAATGCCTGAAAATAGCTGCTCCGGGAGGAGGTTACATCATTTCCACCGACCACAGCCTGCACGATGATATTCCCCTTGAAAATGTATTATCCCTTATTCAAACGGTCAAAAAACACGGTCAATATCCAATAAATCTGTGAAAAAAATAAACGGCTCAAAGTTAATTAGCATTATCACCAATCTTATCCAATCGTGTCCAGATTTAAACTATGTGTAGTCATTCCTGCACTGATCATGTCAGCATTTAACCTTTGCTGCATAAATGCACAGCCTGGAGACCAGGAATGGCTTGATCCCGGTAAAACCGGACAGGAAACTGCCCATTCAAACAATATTGCCGGTTCGTCAATAAGCCATATCGAGCCAACACCTCTGTTCCCGAAAACAGATCCGGGTGAGCCCCTGATGCAGATAGCCCGGCTTTCAGTCAATCATACGGGTAATGAAGCATATCTGGATGTGCGCATTACCCTTGCGGGAAAAAAGACCAGGACAGAAACCCTGGGTATAGTGAAGCAGGGCCTGAATAAGATGGATATCCTTATACCGGATATTGATGAACCATCCCGGCTCAGGGTTGAGTTGATTGGGTCCGGTGGAAGTAAGGTGCTTGATTCCAAAACGGTGGACTGGCAGCCACAGAAAAAGTGGAAGTTGTTTTTCGTCCAGTATTCCCATCATGATCTGGGATTTCTTACGTACTACCAGCTAATCCGGCGGAATGTGCGGGAAAAGGGGTTGGAGTCGGCGCTGGAGCTGTGCAGGCTTACCGATGAATGGGACGAAGAAGACAGGTTCAGGTGGACTGTGGAAACGAGTGAACTGTTCCCGGGATTCCTTGACGTATACAATGATCACGAGGTAGATGAGTTGGTTTCACGGATTCATGAGGGCAGGATAGACCCGGCTGCTTTTCACAATACCTCTAGTACCGATTTTTTAGACTTCGAAACAATGGCACGCTTATTCTACACTCCGAACCGCTATACCCGTGACCTACTTGGTATCGGGCGGAGCAATACCGGAATGATGAGCGATGCTGTAGCGATCACCTGGCCGTTTACGACCTATGCAAAGGAGGCGGATCTTCCGTATATCTGGCATGGTCCCAACTGGGATGCCACCTGCCTGATCCCGGCCCGGGATGAACCGGTTTTCTACTGGCAGCCGCCGGACGGCGATGACCGCAAACCGCTGGTAAGGTCATTTTTTTACTGGAAAGATAATATTCGTCCCAAACTGGCAGATACTGTTTATGCTGAAATGGTAAAGGAATCGCTGTGCGAGATCATCCAACGGTACGGCGAACAGGAAAACTGGCTTTACGATGCCCTGCTGGTGCAGGAGGCTGAAGATTTTTCAACCCCGGATATAAAGTACAGTGAGCAGCTGAGGGACTGGAATGAAAGGTATTCCCATCCCATAATGATCAACGCCACAATGTCCATGTTTATGGAGTATATGGACAGTCATTCCCGGGAACACTCCCTGAAGGTAAAAACCTTCCATAAGGACGCACCGAATGCATGGGCGGACCAGGAAGTATCCGATGCAAAACTGCTGGCCCGGGCAAGACAGCTTGGAAGTGTTCTCCCGACAGCCGAAAAGTTTTCTGCAATATCCATGGCGCTATCCGGAAACGGGTATCCGTGGACAGACCTCTGGCAGGCATACGACCGCCTGCTGATGTATCATGAGCACACCAACGGAGCTCTGGGTGGAAAAGATGCCTGTTATTATGAAACCGAAAAGGTCATGCACAGCACCCTGGGCCGGGAGGGACAGGAGTTTGCAGACAGTGCCCTGGAACAGGCCATGAACGGTATTGAAAAACTGATTCCCACAAAAGGAGATGCTGATGTCCGGACGCTTGCAGTTTTCAATCCTCTATGCCATAATCGCAGCGATATTGTCCACATCAATACAGATCAATTTCCAGCCCACTTTATATTAATTGACAATACAACGGGCAATCCTGTTGCCACCCAGGAACTCACATCCGGTGAAACGGTGTTTTTCGCTGAAAATGTTCCTTCCCTGGGATACAAGACCTATACAGTCAGGGCTATGCCAGGATCAACGGATTCTCCTGAAAATACGAGCGAAGTCCTGGCCCTGGATGAAATCCTTGAAAATATATACTATAAAATAAGTTTTGATAATGAGACCGGAGGGATCACCAGCATAATTGACAAGGAGCTTAATCGCGAGCTTGTAGATTCAAATTCCAGGTGGAAGTTCAACGAATACCTGTACGAAAAAGGCATAGACAGGGAAAGGGTTGTCTGGCAAAACGATAAAAGTGCCACCCTGAAAGGATCCTCCGGCGCTGTACAGGGAAGTATGATAGCTGAAATTGAGGCCTCCGGCGTTGAAAGCATCCGGCAGGAGGTCATTTTATATGCGAACATCAAACGGATCGATATCATCAATTCAATGGATAAGTCATCATCGGGCTTCAGACTTGACCAGTATATTTCAGGTTGGGATTATGCCCCGATGAACCAGGAGAACCGGGAGGCAGTTTTTTATGCTTTTCCAATTTGGGTTGAGGATTTCAAAATACAACACCAGCTGACCGGTGCCGTGATTGAACCCATCATCCAGCAGTTTGAAGGATCGTCCACTTCGTACTATACCATCCGCCATTTTACCGATCTTTCAAACGAAAATTACGGAATAACCATTGCATCCGTCGATGCTCCCCTGGTTGAATATGGCAGGCCGCGCCATGCACCATGGTATGATGCCCACCGCCTCAGGAACGACGGGGCAAATTTCGAGTCCGTATTGAAACAGCCTGAGAACAGCCATGTGTACTT
>CAYUGX010000428.1:0-2946 GCA_964444375.1 uncultured Porphyromonadaceae bacterium
AGAGGCGAGAGACGAGAGGCGAGAGACGAGAGACGAGAGGCGAGAGGCGAGAGACGAAAAAGTAAGCGAAGGGGATTGTTTTCTCAAACATGATCTCGCTAATCCGGCAATGACATTGGCATTGCACAACAGTAGTTAAGATTAGTGGCATTTTGAGGAAATTATCCCCGAAGCGACGGATCGAAAAACTAAAATCAGTTTTCGAATGATTTCAAGGTAGCCACATAGAAATCCCGATCTACTTCAACTGAAACGACATCTTCGTCCAAATCTAATCTTGCCCATCGTTGCCGAGGTGACAACCATTTGATTTGTCCATTGATAGCAACTTTAACTGGCATGTCAAAGCCCCGCACACAATTGATCCAGCGGTAGCGTAAATCTCCATCCACAATTCCGTATTCAAGCGTTGGAATCCGTGTGTCGCGTAAATATTGATCAAAAAATCGTGTTAAATCAAAGCCGGTATGATCTTGAATATAACTTTCAATCTGTTCTGTTACAACGGTCTGATGATAAAATTCACTATTCAATCCACGCAGGATTGATCGCCACTTTTCATCATCATCGATCCATTGACGTAGGGTGTGCAGCATGTTGGCTCCTTTGGAATACATATCCCCTGATCCTGATCGATTTACATCATAGTAACCAATGATCGGCCGGTCATTCGCAATATTCAAACGAGTACCCCGACAATAGGCAGCTGAAGCCTCTTTACCCCAATAATAATCAACGTACAGATTCTCTGAATAGGCAATGAAGCTTTCATGAATCCACATATCCGCAATATCTTTATACGTAATATTGTTGGCAAACCATTCATGTCCTGACTCATGAACCAGGATGAAATCAAATTTATCACCCCATCCTGTACTACTCACATCACGTCCACCATAGCCATTACGGTATCCATTACCATAAGTAACTGAACTTTGGTGTTCCATCCCGGGATAGGGCACTTCTACCAATTTATAACTGTCTTCATAAAAAGGATAGGGACCAAACCAATGTTCAAAGGCAGCAAGCATCTTATGTGCCTGTTTAAAATGGATTTTGGCCTGATCTAGATTGTACGACAATACCCAATAGTCACAATCCAGTGGGCCGTTTTCGCCAGGAAAGGTATCTGAAAAATGCACATAATCGCCGATATTGATATTTACTCCGTAGTTGTTGATTGGATTACTCACAAACCAATGATAAGTTGTGGTCTGATCGTCATTCTTTGTCACCTTCCGTAGACGCCCGTTAGACACATTGATCAACGGGTCAGGCACCTGAATACTCATCAACATGCTGTCAGGCTCATCATACATATGATCTTTGCAAGGCCACCATAGACTAGCCCCATCACCCTGGTTCGCGTTGGCAATAAAATGTTGATCATTGTTGTCTTTCTTCCACGCAACTCCCCCACCCCATGGAGGCCTTTTATTCTCCTGGGGAATCCCGCCATAAATGACGATAATCTCCTGGTATGAACCGATATTTTGAACTTGATCAAAATCGATAAACCACGCATTACCATCTTTCTCAACACGCATCGCTCTGCCCTGCCAGAGCACTTGCTTGATCTTCATTGGTGCTTGCAAGTCAACCTGCATTCTTTGGGATTCGGCCATGACGGTGTACCCTATCAAATTTCTACCCTGAATAGAACGCGCATCCGGATCAACAGCAATATCCAGGTGATAATAGTTCAAATCCCACCAACTACGTTCTGGCGTTATGCTTCCACGCAAGGTATCTTGCCGGGTAAATTGAGGCTGCTGTGCCAAAAGGGTTGAGCTTGCGAATATCATTCCGAGAAGAAAAGAACAGGTAAATCTCATGTTGTCAAAGGTAGTATAAGACCAATTAACACAAAAGTAATAGGCAATTCGCTGATCTGACTTTGGGGTATTTTTATAGCTTTGTCTTAATGCGTAAAGTTCGACTTATACTCTTGCTAATTGCTTTTTATCCCATGCTCAATGGCCAGGAGATCATACCACTCGATACTTTAGCTGGTAAGAACCTAACCACAACGGTATTTGGATATTTTCCCCAGTGGGAATACCAGAAAGCACGTGAATCGATTCAGTATGATTTACTCAGTCACATTGCATTATTTCCTTTCAAGCTCCAGCAAGACGGCAGTTTATCAACACCAGATTTTTGGCCATGGGCTGATGTGATCAATGAAGCCCATGCACATGGGGTTAGAGTAATAATCACCGTTGATAATGACAGTTCAGAGGAGTTTTATCAATTTCTACTCGACTCTCACGCCCGAAAGACCTTTTACCAGCACATTGAATCTTTGGTTATTGAGTATAAACTTGATGGAGTAAATGTAAATTTTGAGCACCTGCCCATACCCAGCCGAAACACCATGCTCAACGACTTCCTGCTTGAAATGCATGACCTCCTCACTATAATCACACCCTGGGCAGAGGTTTCATTCACGGGTCCAGCCATCGATGCGGGTGGATGGGATTTTACCGGTTTGGCTGCATCATGTGATTATATCTTCATTATGGGATATGATTTCAAGGGTGGATGGAGCGATGAGACCGGCCCTAGTGCCCCATTAACTGGTGGGTTTTATAACCTAACCCGTACACTGGAAAAAGAATATGATGACGTAGTGGCCAATACCCCTGAAAAACTAATTTTGGGTTTTCCCTACTATGGAAACAAATGGGAATCCGCCTCCCTCGAGCCCTATTCACCAGTTGTTGACCATGTCAATGCATACAGGTATCGAGATTTGATTGATGAAGGTCTCTACCATGGTCTGTTATGGGATTCAATTAGCCAAACACCCTGGTACCGGTACACAGAAAATGAGAAGTATTATCAGGTGTGGTTCGAAACGCGTGAAAGCCTGTCATTGAAATATGATCTTATTGACAAACACCAAATCAAAGGTTTAGGTATCTGGGCCCTGGGTTACGATCG
>CAYUGX010000429.1:0-2936 GCA_964444375.1 uncultured Porphyromonadaceae bacterium
ACCATGAAATTGACTTCTTTTATTAATTGATCAGGATTCTTCCATTTGTGAAGAGAAGGTAGTTGGTCGGCACCCATGATCAGGGTAAAATCAACATTGGGATGTTTTTCCTTTAAATAGGCAATGGTATCAATGGTGAAAGAGGGTTTGGGCAGATTGAATTCGATGTTACTTGCATTTAATCGATCGTCCTGTTCAATAGCTCGCGAAACCAATTCGAAACGATGATATTCTGCTAGTAGCTTAGCCTTTTTTTTGAATGGGTTTAAAGGACTGATAACGAACCAAACTTCATCTAAGTCGGTGAATGATACCATGTAGTTGGCGATGGCCAGGTGTCCGATGTGAATCGGATTAAACGAACCGAAAAATAAGCCAACCTGCATGCTACTGATTTAAGAATGCTTTTATTGCTTCAATGCTTTGTTCAATGGCAGTATCCAAATGATCGTTGATAATGACAAGGTCAAATCGAGGAGCCATTGCCATTTCTTCTGCTGCCTTATTTAGTCTCATCTCAATTTTATCCGGTGTATCCAGAGAACGACTGACTAGACGTTCTTCTAAAGTTTCTAAGTCAGGGGGCTGAATAAAAATTGAAAGCGCCTGGTCTCCAAGTTGTTTTTTTAGATTAAGCCCACCATAGACATCCACATCAAACAATACAAAATGCCCCTTTTTCCAGATTCTTTCCGGTTCTGATCTCAAGGTACCATAAAAGTGGTCGGCATAAACCTCTTCCCACTCGAAAAAGGCATTGTCATTAATATTTTGCCTGAATTCCTGTGGTGTCATAAAAAAATAATCAACCCCATCTGTTTCAACATCCCGCTTAACCCGGCTACAGGCTGAAATAGAAAATTCGAGCTTTAGAGGAGCTTGTAAAAGGGCTCTGGCGATTGTTGTTTTACCTGAACCCGAGGGAGCTGATAATATGACAACCTTTTTATTCAACTACAGCACATTTAGCAGTTGTTCCTTTACTTTTTCTAATTCATCCTTCATCTGAACGACAATGTGCTGGATATCTTTGTCGTTGGCTTTTGATCCAATTGTATTTATTTCACGGCCAATCTCTTGCGCAATGAACCCTAGTTTTTTCCCAACTGGTCCATCCTCCTTGATGGTGTTAAGGAAATAGTCGCAATGGCTCTTAAGCCTTACTTTTTCTTCTGTGATATCCAGCTTGTCGAGGAAATATAATATTTCTTGCTCAAAACGGTTCGTATCTATTTTATCCTGACCAATAAATTCAATCAAACTAGCTTTAATACGTCCTTTTACGCGATCAATGCGTTGCTGTTCGTGTTTTTCAACATCCGGTAAGAGTTCGATAATCCGCACGAGTCTTGATTGGATATCTTTTTCGAGGTTTTGACCTTCCTGGGTTCTGAATTGCTCGACATTCTCGATTCCTTCGTAAATGGCCTTCATAACCTGAGCCCACTCTTCAGGATCAAATTCAGGTTTTTCTATACTCAAAACATCCGGTAAACGCATGGCGATCGGCAAAAGCACATCGCTTCCCGGAACTTTGATGTCAGAGTGGAGAGCATTTAATTGGGAAATATAATCCAGCAAAACCGGTTGATTCACAACTGCCTTTCGCTCTATTCCTGTCATTTCATACCAGATAGAGATCTCAATTTTACCCCTTTCTAATTTACGGGCCAGCACATTGCGAAGTTCTGTTTCTGCTTCTCTGAATATCCCAGGGATCTTTGTGTGGATATCAGTCTGTTTGCTATTTAGCGTTTTAATTTCAACAGTTACTTGCTTGGTTGATAATTGGCAGATGGCTTTACCAAAGCCTGTCATAGATTTGAGCATATCTCAGATGATAATTGAACCACAAAGTTAAGATAATGCAGTTAATTCTACGGTAAAGTGCCGCATGATCGGTGCTTCTTGTGCGATTTCATAGCCTCGTCGTATTTCATCCCGTCTGTTGAATACTTTCTTTGCTGCCGCCGCAATATAGCGCATGTGATTATCGGTATACACCCGTCTGGGAATGGCTAATCGAACCAATTCCAGGTCAGGATAGCGATTGGCTCGTGTGATTGGATCCCGGTCAGCCATTATGGTTCCGATTTCGACCGTTCTGATTCCGGCTTCTTTGTACAATTCGACCGCAAGGGTTTGAGCCGGATATTCTTCACGGGGCACATGAGGCAGAAATTCCAGTGCATTTAAAAATATTGCATGACCTCCAAAGGGCTGCTGAACAGGAATTTGATCATCAGCCATTAAGCCGCCGAGAAAAGCTACTTGCCTGACTCGACTCTCTAAGTAATCCAGCTCGGTTGCTTCGCGTAAGCCTTGGGCAAGAGCGGCCATGTCGCGTCCGGCCATACCACCGTAGGTAACAAATCCTTCGTACAGAATGTTGTAGACTGCTGCCTTGTCGTACAAGGCTCTTTCTTTGAACCCAATGAATCCACCGATATTTACGATTCCATCTTTTTTGGCTGAAATAGTCATGAAATCGGCATAGGAGAACATTTCCCGGATAATTTCCCGGATACTGGTATTTTGGTATGCAGCCTCACGCTGATGAATGAAGTAGGCATTTTCAGCGAATCGGGCAGAATCGATTAATACAGGAATTTGATATTGATCACACAGAGTTTTAACATCTTTCAAATTCTGCATCGAAACGGGTTGTCCACCGGCGGTGTTGCAAGTCATGGTGACCACAACAAAGGGAATCCGGTCGGATCCGTATTTTTTCAACTGCTTTTCAAGTTTTTCCAGGTCAACATTCCCTTTGAAAGGATGGGCAATGCTGGTGTCGTATGCGGCATCAATAGTGCAGTCAACGGCAGTAGCTTTTCTAAACTCGATGTGCCCTTTGGTGGTGTCGAAGTGTGCATTCCCTGGGACAATGTCATTTTCTTTCACCAAGACTGAGAACAACACATTTTCTGCAGCAC
>CAYUGX010000430.1:0-2922 GCA_964444375.1 uncultured Porphyromonadaceae bacterium
GCTACTTTGTAAAATCTGGCCCAGTTATCGTTCCGATATGGGACGCCTGTGTATCGGAAACTATGGTAAACTCCTCGCTCGCCTTCATTTCTACGAAGGCAATGCATATCTTTCTCCCATGGACAATTCGCCGGTCATCTCACCGATATGCGTAAACCCAGCCGCCGGAAAAACGTGGTACGCCGCACTGGGCGATCCGCACGCACTCTATGTGCGCGGCAAACTGAACGGCAAGACCACGTTGATGCGAGGCGCCGTTCTGAGCTACCGTGAATTCACCCATCCAATCTCAGAACCGCTGGACGACGAGCAATGGCGAAGAATCGTCTGGAGCGAAATAGACGTCCCGCAACCGCCGGAGTTTACAAAGAGTTTCATCGTTCGCCCCGGCAAGGACGAAATCGTAGAGATGCTTGAAAAGGGTGAGATATACTCCGGAATCGACAACATAAAAGGCGCGAAAATCACCCAGAAACTGCTAACTCTGCTGTCAATATCCAGCCGACACGACAGGTCTGCATTACTGTATCGGCTCCGAAGCCGCTGCACGGAAAGCAACGCCGCGGCGTTACTCAAGTTCCTGCATGGATATCTGAATACCGATTCAGAAGAAATGTACAAAGCCGCCGAACAGATGATGGATCTCATGGGCGACTCGCCGTGCAAGACCATCGCCCCGGAATTGATGCAGATGCTCGCCGCGAAAGACTCCAACCATGCGCACGCGGCCGCTTATATCCTCTCGAAACACCCATACCTTATTGACCCTGAGATTCTGGTCGCCAACTACGATAAACTCTCCAGGTCAAGACGCGCGCTGCACCTGTATCTACTGGGCCTCATGCCCCGAGCCGACAAGACCGCGCGTAACACAATAGTAAAGGCGATGATGGATCGATACGCACTCCTGAGATGGCACGCTACCGTTGCTCTGGGACGTTACAACTCAAAAGACCCAATCGTAATCAAAGCGCTTAAGGATCGCATCAACGACAACAACATGTACGTCGCAGGCGCAGCGTTACAGTCGCTTGCCAAACTCGATGCATCCCCGGAAGCTGAAACTCTAATCAAGATGCTCAAGACATTCACATCGAGCTACTGGCGAAGCAATTGCGTCGAATTACAGGAAAAGGCCATTGAATTCCCCGAAGTCGGTAGAATCAACATCTTCAGGTACAGTGTTAGCACCTCCCTGCCGCTCCCGACCCTACCGGACGATTCCATTGTCGAATCGCTGGTCAAATTGAAGCATAAAAAAGCCATACCCGTGTTCCTGGAAATAATGCGCGGAGACGGATTCCCGTCAAAGTGCTACATTTTCTACGCAATACGGGACATTGACCGCAAGGGTTATCCAGATCGCCTTGTAGCCTTGGCGTTAAACGACAAACTGGATACTGATCTGCGTATCGAAGCGATTGAAAACATCCCGTACTGCGATCACCCGCCCCGCACGTGCCGACGACTGGCGCCTCTCATTCCGGCCAGGATGAAGGCATCCCCAAGAACGCCGAACTCCGGATCAACTGATGTCGAAGACGCGGTGATCATGACGATAGCGGAAATCGTGTTCCCCAAGGAGTACGAGGAATCATACGGCGACGGGTCCGACAGCAACCTGTTCGGTCCTGCCCGGCTTGATGACGACGAGGAGAAAAGGCGCCAGGAGCGGTATCAGAAACGAGTGGAAAGCATGTCTAAATTGGTCCGCAAATGGGCTCGAACCGCCACGCAACCGGCGGCGAAGTAGAACTGGCAATTCACGCAACTGTGGATTTTTTGGGTTCGTTCGAGTACATTGTCGCCTCTTGATCGCAGGCCCTTCGGGCCTGTTTCCATGCAATGTACATACACGAAGGAACTCCCACGATGGGTAAACCACTGGTTCTGGTAATACGTGACGGATGGGGAATAGCGCCTGACGGGCCGGGCAATGCGGTTTCGCTTGCCGAGACGCCGCGAATGGACAAGTTGCTGGCTGAGCACCCGAATTGCGTTCTCGAAGCTTCTGGAACCGCCGTCGGCGTGCGGGCCGGTTCGCAGGGGTCCTCAGAAGTAGGGCACCTTAACATGGGCGCCGGGCGGATCGTCAAGCAGGAGGTCGTCCGCGTTGACGAACTTATCGAATCGGGCGAGTTGTTCGATATCCCTCGTCTAACCGAGGCCGTAGCCCACTGCAAAGCCACTGGTAAGAAATTCCATCTGATGGGTCTGGTGCAGGACCAGGGCGTCCACGCGATGCAGGAGCACCTTTTCGCGTTGATCGAGTTCCTCGGCAAACAGGGCCTGGAGAAGGTATTCATACACTTCTTCGGCGACGGGCGCGACACTCCCCCGCGAAGCGCCCTTACTTATCTGGGCCAACTCGAAGAAGTAATCGCCAAGGCCGGCGTCGGGCAGGTCGCCAGCGTGATGGGACGTTACTACTCCATGGACCGCACTGGAAACTGGGACCGCACCGAATGCGCGTACAACGCCATGACCTGCGGAGCCGGCCTGACGGCAACATCTGCAAAACAAGCGATCGAAAATGCATACGCCCGCGCCGACGCCGAACTGGCCCGCCGTGAAAGCGAAGGCGGCGACGATCAGCTTCTCGAGACCGACGAGTTCATTCGCCCCACGCTTATCGTGGACGAAAGCGGGACCTGCCCCGGGCTGATCGCCCCCGGCGACGTGGTGTTCCACACAAACTACCGCCAGGACCGGGCTATCCAACTGACCAACGCGTTCGTGGAAGACGATTTCGACCAGTTCGAACGCGGCCCCAAGCCCGACGTGACCTACATCGGCATGACACGGTACTACGACGAGTTCACCTGCGAGCTGATCGAACCGATGAACATGGACAACCTCCTGGGCGACATCCTGGGTAGAAACGGCCTGCGCCAGTTAAGGCTGGCCGAGTTCCAGAAGTTC
>CAYUGX010000431.1:0-2875 GCA_964444375.1 uncultured Porphyromonadaceae bacterium
ATAGCAGTTGATACCATTTCACACAGAAATCCTGACCCTCATCAATTAAAATACAGTCATACTGGGAGTAGGAGTTATTCAACAGTGTTTCCAGTACTAAATCAGGAATTCCATCAGCGAAGTATTCATAATCCTTAGACTGACCCTTAGGAAGTTCTCTGTTGTTTTCCGTCAGAATCTTCATGCATAAACCATGAAAATGGTTAAACTCAATCGAATTCCAAGAGAAAATAAATGGAGTTCTCTTAATAATGGAGATCAAATAATGCCAGTTGGATGCATTATAAGTTAATAACAAAACGCTTTTCCCTTGTGAAGCTAGATTTGCTGCTCTAATGGCCAATGCTGTTGACTTACCACTACCAGTTACACCACGAATCCTATGGTGTCCTTTTAGTGGTGACGCAGCAGTTAATTGCTTTCCTGTTAGTGACAACAATGCACCATCATCAATCTGGTGAATCTTTGGTTGAAGCCAAAACAAGACTTTTTCGTTCCAAAGTTCTCCTTTCCAATGGGGATCTTCGTTGAAACGGCTTTTGTAGACAATATCAGAAATACTCGATGTAGTCAAATCTTTAGTTGAAAAGCAGTGTCTCGATTTAAGCCAATATCCAACCTCGTCTGTTGGATTCGTGTCATCAAACCAGTAAAGAACTGACTCTGGAATATTTGCATAGTATACACTGAAACTTATAGTATGTTCTGCCTTGCAATCGTAGACATGCTGTCCAATCTCAGGCACCAATTCCCGATACAATCGTTTTCTAGTGTAGTTTATAAGCCTACATTCGTAGGGTTCCTCCTGACATAGCTCCTCGATAGAGGCAATTTCGCTATTGACTTGTATAAACTGTATACCATTATTTGGGTGAAATAGAACGATATCTGGTTGAGTGTTATTGTGGTAGGGTTTAATGAAAATCAGCCATTCCTTATTATTGACAAGATCCATTTCATTAGTCCAATCTGGATCTACATTCAAAGACACATCGAAATATGCAACCAGGTTAATTACATCCTTTGGTATTGCGATCTTGTCCAATGCATCATTCCATTCAGGAATAACCCTTTGACTAAACTCCATAGGTCGTTAGAGGTGAAACGTTTACGTAAAGTTATGAAATTTATTGATGTGCTAGTGGATAAGATGAAAATCAACTAAAATTTCCACTATATTTCCACCAAAAGAAAAAGCAGCTACTCGATTACTCGTGTAACTGCTTGATTTCTAGTTGTCGGGGTAGCAAGATTCGAACTTGCGACCCCCTGCTCCCAAAGCAGGTGCGCTAACCGGACTGCGCTATACCCCGATTCATTGTGTGCGTGTGCTGTGCAATTCGATCTGCGACCCTCCCGATTCCATCGGGATGCGCTAACCGGACTGCGCTATACCCCGGAAATGGTTTGGGTGGGGGTGTGTTAAAAAGTGTGGGTGTGTTTGCAAAACTTTCGATTTGCGCGTGCAAATATAGTACTTTTTATTTAACAAGCTATGTCATCAACCCACTATGACTTTTTTTGTATGTTTTACTTTGTTTTACCAATCGAGAGTTTTTCTGCATACTGATATTGTCTTCCTATAGTGAACAGTAAGGATTCGATTATCTGACTTCTCAATAGTAAAGTTGAAGCAGTTGAGTTGTTTTTAAATGACTTTTTTAGTTATTGGATACATTACAATTTTGTTGTAACTTTTACAATGTAACCTAACTATAAAAGAATGAGAAAGATCCTATACATTATCTTCACCTTGGTTATAATGGTCCCGTCTTGTACAGACACAGGGTGTAAGTTTAATAAAATTAAGAATACTGAGATTACCTTCAAAAACATAAGATTTGTAATAACATTCCCGAATCCGTATGGAATACATGATCCCCCAATTATGTATTCCATCCAAATGTTTTATTGTGATGGAGATGCTAGTGTTGAGTTTAACGAGAAAACAAGTATTGAACAACTAGAGGATGAATCAACCGATTTAAAAAGTGTCTTTGAATCTAACAAGGAATATCGTTTTACCTATGAAAATACATTTGACTACGTTGTAATTGTTGCGCACTGCTGGGTTGGGTACGGTGATAGGGAAGAAAAAATTGAACGGAAATATACTTGGAATGGCGTTAAGGACCAGAGCTTGATAATACCAGAATTTGAATTTGTGTACAAGAAGTATCCTTAGATAAAATACCAATGAAAAGAATTGTAACAGCACTTTTAATCCTAGCTTTAATTCCAGTTGGATGTACAGAGGCAATATTCGATGCAGTGTGGGATACCCTGTTGTATGGCGAGGGAGAAGACGAACCAGATTGTACCACTACCAAAAACCCAGCAGAAATATATAAGACCTCACGCGTAATTGATTGGGATAGGCTTCAATATGAATTCGTGGATGGGGCGGGTGCCCCAAGAATTTCTGTAACACTTGATCTCGACCGATACGTTTGTGCTGAATGGGATGTTACCATGAAGTTTAAAGCCAAAGTTCACGCTCATGATGAAGTCATGATGCATTCTGTGAATTTTGGATACCAGATACAAACATGCATTGACGATGAAGATACTTGGGGAGATGTCAAATATTTAGATGAATCATATTCATTGGTTGTAAATCCAATTGACGCTGAGCACTATACAACTATTCAGGTACCAAAGGGCTGCGATGAACCCGATTTAGGTCGAGTTCGTTCGGTCATACATGCAATCCTATATCTTGATGGAGTAAATGATGAAAAATCGGCACAAGCTATCTTTAGACAAGTCATTGAGTTTCTGCATGTAGAAATGGAGTATACCTATTAAACTTCAACACGGCGCGGAAATAATTAGACTATTCTAAAAACCATTCTTGATTTTGGATTAATGACAA
>CAYUGX010000432.1:0-2862 GCA_964444375.1 uncultured Porphyromonadaceae bacterium
TGGATGAGACCAGGCTGATGAATACCAGTGCCGAGTACATGGATCAGTTTGACCGTTTGATATTGCGTGACCGTAATCATCCCTCGATTTTTATGTGGTGTATTGGTAATGAAGAACAGAATATTCAAACCACTTCTCACGGAAAGCGTATCGCCCTCACAATGATGCAGCGATTGAAGCAGCTTGATCCTACTCGTACCTCTACCTATGCAGCTGATCTGGAGAATCACTTCCCGGGAATCAACGAAGTGATCCCGGTTCGGGGTTTCAATTACCGGCATTATGCCCGGGCGGATTATCACAATGATCACCCTGAGCAGCCGATTATGGGCACCGAAATGGGCAGTACGGTAACCACCCGCGGTATTTACGAATTAGATTCGGTTAGGGCTTACCTTCCGGATCAGGACCTGAACGCCCCCTGGTGGGCGAGTCTGGCCGAAGATTGGTGGCCCGAGACGGCTGAGAATGATTGGGATTTGGGCGGATTCATCTGGACGGGCTTCGACTATCGCGGTGAACCGACCCCGTTTAAATGGCCCAATATCTCATCACATTTCGGGATTCTGGATGTTTGCGGTTTCCCGAAAAACCTGGCTTACTACTATAAATCATGGTGGAGTGATGATGATGTCTTGCATATCTCACCCCATTGGAACTGGCCAGGTCAGGAGGGTGAAATGATGAAGGTTTGGGTCAATTCCAATGCTGATGAGGTGGAATTGTTCCTCAACGGACACCCCATGGGTAAAAAGACCATGCTTCGGAACAGTCACCTGAAATGGAATGTGGTGTATCAACCTGGGACACTGGAGGCCATTGGTTGGCGAGATGGGAGAGAAATCAGAGCCAAAGTCGAGACGACAGGTCCGGCCGTTAATGTGGCTTGTTTAGTGCACAAAACCACCATGGTAGCCGATGGGCAAGATGCCACCGTTATCAATGTCCGGCTCGTAGACAATCATGGTCGCACCATCCCGGATGCCAACAAGCTGATCAAATTCACCCTGGATGGCCCCGGTAAGATCTTGGGTGTTGGGAACGGCGACCCCAGCAGCCATGAACCCGATATTTGTCTTGATGGCAACTGGCAGCGCCACCTGTTCAATGGTTATTGCCAGGTGATCGTGCAAGCCGGGACTGAACCAGGGCCCCTTACCTTCACAGCCACTGCTGAAGGACTTTGGCCTGAGACTACCGGCATTCATTTGGTTTCTCCCGATTCGGTGATGCACTATGATCCTCCGGTTTTTGATCCGGATACGATCAAGTATACTGATGAACCAAAGATCATCGGTGCCGACATCTCTTTCCTGCCCCAACTAGAAGCACAGGGCATGGTCTTTTCTGACAACGGTGAACCGGGTGATCCACTAGCGATCATGAATAAACATGGATTCAATTGGATCCGCCTCAGGATCTTTAACAATCCCGAAAATGAAAAAGGCTATGCTCCTGGTGAAGGCTGGTGTGATCTGGGAAATACGCTCAAAATGGCCAAGCGCATCAAGGCCCAGGGAATGAAATTCCTCCTCGATTTTCATTATTCCGACTACTGGGCCGATCCGGGGAAACAATACAAACCCCAGTCATGGGAAGGACTTGAATTTCCTGAACTGTGTGAGGCCCTCAGAAAGTACACCGAACGTGTGGTTGCTGCTTTAGATGAGCAGGGCACCCTACCGGATATGATCCAGATTGGCAATGAGATCAACCACGGCATGGTCTGGCCCGATGGACACGTTTGGCATCCGAGCCAACTGGCCAGACTGATCCAGGCTGGGATAGATGGGGTGCATGCAGTTGATTCAACTGTTCAAATCATGCTGCACATGGCCCTGGGTGGTCAGCACGATGAAACGGTCATGTGGTTCGACCAGATGCTGGCACGGGGAATTGAATTTGATGTGTTGGGATTATCTTTCTATCCCAGATGGCATGGGGAGTTGACTGACCTGAAGCACAACATCAGTAAATTGATCAAACGTTATCCTTACCAGATCAACATTGTGGAGTATTCGCATTTGAAGGAGGCAGTAAATGACATTGCATTTAAAGAGTATCCAGATCGGGTTACGGGTACCTTTATTTGGGAGCCGTTGAGTACCTGGGAGCGGATATTTGATGAGGATGGGGGGAGTAATGGGTTTATGGATGTATATGAGCAGTATAGGGACTAGGGACTGGGGACTCGGGACTATGTCATTGAAGATCTAATTCTAATGGATTTCACTTCGGGCCTAACTGCAAAATCAGAACCGAAGCTTCCTGCAATTGCATAGGACATTCAATAGTCCAAGCTTGATAATGAATTGATAGACCAATCAGCCTAAACTTCACAATAATTGCGGATGCAGCAGTTGAAGTTTCAAAAAAATCTCTGAAGAGGATGGTTAGCTACACAATTCATGCTGCAGTTTATCCGTTGTTTAATGTAGAAACACGTTTCCTTTCGGCCTCTATTCATCTCGATTTCTCCCTTTTTACCACCGACAACTGTGAAGAATGAAATTATAGTATATCAATCTGAAGAGTATTCAACTCGGATTGAAGTCAGAATTGAGGAAGAATCAATTTGGCTGACCCAAGGTCAAATTATTGAACTTTTTAACAGTAGTAAAGCGAACATTAGTGAGCATATAAAAAATATCCTGGAATCTGGGGAATTACAACAAGATGCAACTGTTCGGAAATTCCGAACAGTTCGAATCGAAGGGAATCGTACCATTAATAGAAATATTACGCATTATAGTCTCGATATGATAATTTCAATTGGTTATCGAGTTAATTCAAAACGTGGTACCCAATTCAGAATCTGGGCCAACCAGAATCTAAAAGAATATTTTCTTCGTGGTTATGCAG
>CAYUGX010000433.1:0-2854 GCA_964444375.1 uncultured Porphyromonadaceae bacterium
CTATACCGAGGAAAACTACCTGTGTGTTGGGGTGCCTTTCAGCCAGATCGAGTGCGTTAAGGGGAGATAGTACCACCTGGGCAGGAACTCCCGATCGCCTGGGCTTGTCTAAACTTGATTTACTGCCCGGTACGCGCATCAAATCTCCGTAAGTGCAAACCTGCACTTGGTGGTTTTCAATGAGATCAATTGCCTGATCAATAAAAAGGGCATTGGTTACACAAACAGGGCAACCGGGTCCTGATATCAGGCGAAGTTCTTCAGGCAACAATTGGGGCAATCCGAATTGGTGGATGGCATGTGTATGTCCGCCACACACTTCCATAAAATGACAAGGTTCTTTAATCTCACGATGAATGGTCTCAATACAAGATCGAACCAACTTTGGATTTCGGTATGCAGCATAATGATTCACTTGTCAATCTGCCTCCTGGGTTAATATATCTCGAAGTAACTGTTCTGTTTCGGCTGCTTCTTCGGGACTTAGTTTTTGAATTATGAAGCCAGAATGTATGAGAACAAAGTCGCCAATTGAGAGGTCCTCCATCAGATGCGTGCTTACACTTAATTTAGAACCAGCTAGCTCAACAACAGCCTGGTTTGAATCTAGTTCAATAATTTTCGCCGGTATACTGAGGCACATATAAGCTGTGAGTTATGATTTTCTTTGATTCAGATAATACAGAATTGACTCTATTTCGGTGCTAAGGTTGATGTTGTTGATAATCACGTTGTCGGGTGCTTTTAAAACAATTGGGGCGAAGTTTAGAATTCCTTTAATTCCATTTTCAACCAAATTGTTGCATACGTTTTGAGCAGCTGAGGCAGGAACGGTAATGATGGCTGTGCTTACTTCAAAACCTTTGATCAGTTCATCCAGCTTATCCATCGGAAAAACCGGAATACCGAATTTTTTGTTTTGTTTAGCCGGATCCATGTCAAATCCTGCAACAATGTATACGTTCTGGCCAATGAATTGATTATTGTAATTGGCCAGTGCCTTGCCCATATTTCCCATGCCAATCAGGATGACATTGTGAATCTGATCCATTCCAAACAGGCGGTTTAACACGATTAGCAATTCTTTGATGTTATAACCGGCCTTTTTATTTCCAGTTATACCATAAATTGAGAAGTCTTTTCTGACTTGTTCTGGACTCACCCCTGCTTCATTGCCTAAATTATAAGAATAAATTTTGGTGAAGCCTAAATCTTTAAACTTGACCAGGCATAAACGATACTGGAGCAGTCGTTTTATGTTACTCTTGATTATCATATATTGTTACTAATTTCACAATAATTCAAATATATAAAAAAATACTTAAATCCAAGCGGTGAAAAATTCAGTGAATTCTGCTACACGCTAAAACATGACATTTGTCACAAAATACAGGTTGTCAGGCCAAGGAGCTTGTTTTGCAGCATAAAAGTGTTATTAAAATAGCAATATTGTTTGTTAATTAACATAAAAATGCTATACTTTTGTTGATCATCTTAATGAGATAACTTTCACAATAAAAGTTTCTCAGGGCTCTTACCTCGATTAGGGGATTTTAGCAGAACAACAAACTAAACTAAACTTACTTATGCCTTTTTATGACCGACAAAGATCGAATTGGGGTCATTTTTTGTGACCCGCCTGCCGGTCATGAGCGAGTGGATATGACGACTATTATCTACTATGTTCGTGACACGCTAATGATCCCAGTGATTATTGAGCAATCCAGGTACCTGTTTTCAGACTTTAAGGTATTGCAAGAGACCATTGAACACCATGGTTTGACTGCAATCATTCTGGCGGGTATTAATCCTGGTCGATTTCTTGATATTACCCGTGCTGCCATGTTGGAGGTGGGAATGCCTGCTCGAGTGGTGGCCCTCGCAGATTTTGGTGATGGGTGGAATATCCTGATAAATGAATTAGATGAAGCGTGTGAGATAATTAAATCTGCTCTTCAACGTATCCATGCCCAGCAGACTACCTATCATTCACTTAATCCCGAGACATTGGTCCTTGGAGGTGGTATAGCTGGCATACAAGCTTCGCTTGAGATAGCCAAAGCCGGCTTGCAGGTACATCTGGTTGAAAAGACGGGAACTATTGGGGGCCACATGGCCATGTTTGACAAGACTTTCCCCACACTGGATTGTGCCGCCTGTATTCTTACCCCTAAAATGGTTGAAGTGGGGCAGCATCCTAAGATCAATCTGCACACCTTTACTGAATTGGTATCTGTTCAGGGTGAGCCTGGGAATTATGTCGTGACTTTGAAGAAACGAGCTCGACGAGTCAACATGGATACTTGTATTGGCTGCGGAACCTGTGCAGAAAAATGTCCTGTGAAAGTCTCGAGTGAATTTGATGCAGGTACAACTTTACGAAAAGCAATTTACATTCCATTTCCTC
Organism: uncultured Porphyromonadaceae bacterium; assembly: GCA_964444375.1. Taxonomy (GTDB): domain Bacteria; phylum Bacteroidota; class Bacteroidia; order Bacteroidales; family UBA12481; genus JABHCC01. Next base: position 2,408 of record CAYUGX010000433.1, read on the forward strand.
AGGCTGTTCCGAATAAGTATCTCATCGACGAAGCGAACTGTCGGTACGTGCAAGAAGAAAAATGTGGTGTATGCGCGAAAGTTTGTCCTGTTGATCAATGCATTGATTTTAGTGAACAAGATGAATTGGTTGAAGTTGAGGTTGGGCAAATCATTGTGGCTACAGGTTTTCAGTTGTTTGATGCAGCTAAGGTGGAGCAGTTTGGGTATGGTAAGTTTCCAAACGTATTAACCTCTCTGGAATTTGAACGCTTGATTAATGCGGCTGGTCCAACCGGAGGATTCATTGTATCACGCACACAGGATAAAAAAGGAAACTGGGTATTTGAAAAGGGATCATCAGAGCCCAAAAGAGTTGGTATCATTCACTGTGTTGGATCACGCGATGAGAATTTCAATTCGCATTGCTCAAAGGTCTGTTGCATGTATTCGTTGAAGCTGGCTCATT
>CAYUGX010000434.1:0-2798 GCA_964444375.1 uncultured Porphyromonadaceae bacterium
TGTGACTGTCGGGCTCGGGCCGCCTTAGCGTGGCGCGGCACGGAGCCCGTGGATCCCTCGACGAAGCCCCGGAGCCGACGATGCCCCTGCCAGCGCCGCCCTCGCCACCCCGACCCTGGTCGGAGGCGGACCCGCGCGCGCCGAAGGCCGGGCAGCCCCGCCCCGCGCAGCGCCGCGCGATTCGCTTGTTTGAGGCCTAGTGTGGCAGACGATCCCGTGGCTCCGGTCGGCTGAACCGCCAGTCAAGTACGCGGATGGAGCGGTTGGGGACCTCTTCTCGACTCGTCCGAGGTCAGGCTGGAATGACGATCCGTTCACCTGGGCCACACCCGACTAGGACCCGTCGCCGTTCTGGCTCCGAACGACCGGCGGCTACGCCTGCACCGTCATGATGCCGCTGTCGTCCATCAACGCGGCGATTCCCTGGATGTTCACGCCCTCGTAGAGGGTCTCCGGCTCGGGTACCTCAAGACCGAAGGCCGCCAGCACTGGAAGGCCGACGCCAGGGTCGGGCGTGCCGAGTTGTCGAGTTTCATCCTCCAAGCCCGATCCGAATCGCTTTCGGCTGCCAGGCTCTGGCTGTCGATCTGGCCGAGGAGGCCGCTGGGCCCCTCGGCGCTCTGGCAAAGATCCTCGGGACAGACCTGGTTCTCCGCGGTGGGATACGACAGCCTGGCGAACCCCAAGATCCACCTGCTCGGAACCCGTATGGTCCGGACCATGAGATGAGGGAGCAGTGAAAGAGATCCCGCAGGGGGCTCTGGTCCGGTTCAAGCCGGTCAGGCGACAGCGTTCGTCGCCGCCCCGACGCGGCTCGACGATGGGGAGATCGACGTGGCAGAGCGAGACACGGAATCCACCGGGTTCACCGTCGGCCAGAAGGTGATCTTCGGCCGCCCACAAGGCGAGAAGACCCTGGGCGTCATCGTCGGCTCGACGAGAACCGGGAAGCTGAAGGTCCGGCAGGTCGGATCGCGCGGCAGCGAGGGACAGCACGCCGACGGTCAGGTCTGGACAGTGCCAGCGGACTTCGTTCACCCGATACCGAACGAAGAAGCCGAGCCCGCGGCTGACGAGGTTGCGGTCCTGCCCTGCTTCACCGTCCCCGTCTCATACAGCGGCTGGTCCTTCTCGATCGACGCACGGGAGTTCCTCAGCTCCCGACAAGGCTGGCGAGAGGTCCTCTCCATCGGGCTGCACTCCGCGATGCGGCTGCACGAGAACAACCCCCGCCCGGTTGTCGTCCTGGGGGCGTGGGACCAGCTTCGGGAGGGCCGCTACATCCTGTGGTTCGTCATGTCTACGGACGGACTGGTTGTCGATGACCTCGACGAACTGGGCCTGCTCTTCACGATGGCACCGTCCCAGGACTGGGTGGAGGAGAGGCAACAGCCCCTTCCGGTGGGTATCGCCCGTCCGCTGGGTCTGGTTCACGAGGGCCAGAGGTACGTGCTCGTCGAGCGCGATGAGGGCGAACCGGACGAGGAAGAACTCATCGAGTTCTTCCACTACTGGAACGACGGTCCTTGCACGGGCGGCACTCCGTTCGACGGATCACCGGATGATCTGCCAGACCTGCCTCGCGCTGAGGTCGAGTTCGTCTTCGGCGGCGAGGACGAACTTGTCCTGTCGCTGGCCCGCCAGCACCTGCAAGCCGCGGTGATGTACTTCGCGGTCTGGGTGCTGAAGGAGGCGGGAGCCCGCTCACCCCGGGTCCACGAGTGGCTCCTGGAACACCTGCCGCCAAACAACATGCAGTGGTGGGGGCTGCTGGAGGGCATCGAACCGACGCCGCTCCTCGAGATGCTCATCGAGAAGGTGAAGACCGAGCCTCAGCGTCTGTTCCCGGCAGACGAGCGGCGCGAGATCGCCAACACGATCGTGTGGATCGCGATGCTCGAGTTGCCTCCAGAGCCCCGGGTAGTAGCTGCGACTCGGGCGCTGGTGGAACTGATGGGGATCGACCCGGCCATCTACACGGAGGTGCTCCAGGGGTGAGTGTGAGTATCGAGTTTCATCATCGAGGCCCGACCCGTCTCGTCCTTGGCTATCAGGTTCTGGCTGTCGATCTGGCCGAGGAAACCCCTGGGTACGGACCTGGTTCAATGCGGTGGGATACGACACCATCGCTTGAAGTAGTGGCGAGAAGCCCAGCTCAACAAGCCGCAGCGGGATGAAACGGATCGCTGGATCTACTGGCACCCGGTCTCCCCGACGGCACCGTGCCGGGGAACCGGGAGCCCATCTACGCTCCATTCTCAGGTGACGATCGTATGATCCCGCCGGCTCGCCGGGGGAGGTCCAGGCGACGCCATCCGATCGCCCACCTCGCGAGGCCCTGATGCCGGTCCCTTCAACCCAGCGCGCCGACTACTACAAGGCCGCCGTCCTCGGCCTCCGCCACCTCGACGCCACCGAAGGCCGCGGCCGCCGCTTCGGCCCCGACGCCGACGCCCGCTGGCGCCGCTTCGCCGGCAAGCTCCACGACGGCGATCGGCTCCAGGTCCTCCTACGCGACGCCGCCGTCGCCTGGGGCGTCGCCTTCGCCGGAGCCCGGATCTTCCGGGCCGACGGCGTCGCCCTCGACGAGCCCTTCGGCCCCACCTGGGTCAGCCCCAACCCCGCCGAGGCCCGGCGCTACCTGGACAGCGCGGACAGTCCCTCCCTGAGCGCCGCCGCCGCTGCCCTGGGCGTCAACCGGGCCCACGTCAACCTCCCCGAGCTCCGGCCGACCACCCGGCTGGTCCTCGCGGGCGGCGCCGCCATCCTGGCCGCCGCCCAGGCCTTCACCGCTCGAC
>CAYUGX010000435.1:0-2723 GCA_964444375.1 uncultured Porphyromonadaceae bacterium
GACCAAATGTAGCCAAATTGGTCAGATAAAACCCCTACGGGGTTTCCGGCTTATACGTCTTTGTATTAGTGGCCCCATCCGGAGGCCGACGAAGAGGAGAAAGAAGAATGAAGAGCAAAAGACTACTGATCGGGAGTTTCTACCTTTTTTGTGCATTGGAGGCCTACGAATCCCTGGCCGATACGAGTTTGATCGATCGTGCCGCAGGTCTGATATCGCACGTGATCGCGCCTCGGGCCCTGCGCCCGGTCAGGTCCGTCCCAAAACCGATGACACTTGCTAAGGTGCGTCATGCGTTGCAACACGATCGCGGAGCCGAATGCCATCGCGCAGTTTTCGCATCCAGACGGTTCATTTCCAGTCATCCGGACCTGATTCCGTTGCTCGTTCGCGTTTACGTCGATAGAAGGACCAGTCACCGTACAGCGGCGCTGGCCGGATCGGTGATCCAGGCCATCGACGAACCTCTATGTCGACAAAGCGCCGAAGAACTGGTCAGGGTTATGCAGGACCGGGCAATGTGTTGCCCGACTCCCAAGCAACTGGAGGATAGCCCGGAGGAAAGCGGGCTGAAGACCAAGCACCCGGTTCGCATTAACGCACTGAATATGCTCTGCCGAATGAACTCCGGAGTCGTAGGTGTCGTTCCGGCGATTATCGACGTTGACTACTCTAGCGGCTCCGATTGCCTGAATGAAGATCGACGAGAGTTTCTCGAATGGATCGGTCCCGGTCAGCCGGAGGACGCCGATGCTATTTCGAGGCTTGCGGTCAGTTCACACGGCCGAGTGCGGATCGAGGCGGTCATTTGCTTGAGATATCACTCCGGCGCATCCCAGAGCGTCATTCCGCTGCTTCGCAGGGAGATGAACGCCGAGAAATCGTCGGCCATGCGAAAGGTGATACTGGCGTCTCTATCCGGCCTTGCCGGGCCGGGAGAATTGTCGGCGAGAATTGTAACCGAAGCCCTGGACGACCCTAACTGCATAGTGCGGGCCCACGCCGCTGGTTTGCTGGGTGATTTCAAGACTGATCGAAAGGCCCATGCAGCCATGCTCCTGGAGGCGATGGACGATTTCTGGCCTCCGGTCAGGCGGCTGGCGGCCGAGTCGCTGGGCAGGATCGGCTTGCGGGCCTCGGAGATACTAAAGCGACTGCAGTTGGCGATGGGCGATCAGGAGCCTTCCGTTCGCCTCGCCGCGGCGGTGGCGCTTATCAAACTCCGCGAGAAACGATCGAGCGCCGTGGCTCTGCTATTCCTTGAAAATCAACTGCTGGATAAGGACTCCAGTAATCGTCTAGCCGCCATAGACGCAGTGATCCACGTCGGATCGGACGCCCGAGACACCGCAGACTCGCTGACCCGAATGCTGACTCATCCCGAAAACCGGGAGGAGACCGTTGCAGTTTGCGCTGCACTGGGAAGCATCGGATCGGGGGCCTCTCGGGCGTCCGACTCTCTGGTTAACCTGGTTGACCGCGGCGATTCTCGATTGGCTCAAGCCGCCTGCCAGGCCATTGGCGCTATTGGCCCGTCTGGTGACGAGGTCGTGGCGAGGCTTGTTGAAGTTATGAGGTCCTCACGACGGATAATCGCGATCAGGATATCCGCCGCCGGGGCGCTGATGGGCGCGGCTCCGGCTGAGTCGGAGGCTTTCGGCCAGGCGATGGAGTTTCTGAGGACCTGCGCTGTGCTGAGGCCTGGGATGGATCACCGACCGATCGAACTACTGGCCGGTGTCCAACCGGTATCGCCCCGGACGGCGGCGGTGTTGCGCCGGTTCGCCGAAGACTACCGCGACAAATCGTGGGCGCAGAGCGTCTCGGGCTCCGATCGCACAGTGATGCTCGCCGCCGAGGGAATGGGGCGGTCCAGCGATGCGAATTGCGCCCGGATGGGGCTGGCGATTCTCGTGTGGATGATGAAAACCGGGCTGCCCGAGTACGGCCCGAACGTTGTCGAATCGCTCGACGAGGCGTTCTGGAAAGATGATCCGGAGGCCGTAGGGTCGATGAAACGGGCAAATCTGGGACGACACGAATACCGCCGGGCGGCCATAGAATCCCTGGGACGCCTCGGGCAATCAGCCGCACCGGCTGCAGCACGCCTGGCCGAAATGATCGACTGGAAAGACCTCCGCCTGGTTGCTTCAGCCAGGGCGGCCCTGAAGCGAATTGGCCCGACCACCTGATGTATACTAATCGAGGCGCCTGATTAGTTGCCAATGGGCGCCTCGATACGGTATTCTGTGGGTGGTGACGAATATGAGAAAAACTGTGTTTAGAATTAACCGTCCCTTCATGTTTCTTGCCGCGATCCTGCTGGTCGCCGCCGCGATTTCCGTTCCGCTGGCCGCGTGCAGCGTTCCGGTGTTTCGTTATGCTCTCCAGAGGTGGGAGCCTAATTCGCACCACGCCATTATCTTTCACCGGGGATCAACCAGCAAAGATCAGTCGGCCTTGTGCAAAACCCTGGCCGCCAGCGCCAAACAAGCCAACCTCACCGTTCAAACGGTGGACCTGGACAAGGACCTGAGCCCGTGGGCTCCGGAGTTTTACACCAGCGGAGATCTTCCGCGAATCGTGCTGCTCAAGCCGCCTGGCGGGAGTGGGTCCTCCGCGATGCAGTCCTGGCCGGTGGCGAATATGGTCTGGTCGGCTCCGCTGGACAAGGCTTCGGTCGGTGCGATCGTAGATTCGCCCAAGCGACGGGAGATTTCGCG
>CAYUGX010000436.1:0-2702 GCA_964444375.1 uncultured Porphyromonadaceae bacterium
AGGGACTCGAACCCCCAACCTCCTGATCCGTAGTCAGGTGCACTATCCAATTATGCTACGGGATCAACTTCACCTTAGTGAAGTGGCTGCAAAGATAATACTTTTTAATAATTGGCAGCCTAAAAATCTTTCGCCAGTTCCTTAAAAGTACCCATTGATTGGATCAGGCTGATTCTACACTCTTGAAGCTCAGGTCCCATATCGTTTTGGAAGAAGGGAGTAAGGTAATAGGTGAAACCCAAACCCATCTCCAATTTTTTGTGGTAGATGTTGGCATTAACGCCGTATTTGAACAAATTCAAATTGTAATCCTTCATTGCACTGGTTTTCGTGAGTTCTTTTACTTTCTCGTCATCAACCATGTATTTGGATTTCCATTTCGCATACCACACATAATCAGCGAAGACACCGACTGAGGCCACAAGGTTTTCACTGAACTTGATGTTCAGATCGAGAGGGGCATAAAATGAAGAATAGACCAGCTTGGTTTTACCGTAGCCGAAGAACGTATTGATGTAGTCGTGGGTTTCGTCTGGATCAGGTGCCCAGGTCGTAACCCCATTTTCGAGGTCAAGAAGGAGGTTCTCTGTGAATCTGAATTTTGAAACATTGAGTCCTAAGCCCAAACTCAGGTAAACATTGTCAGTACCAATTCCGAACAATTCAAAACTTGAGCGTCCGGCAAAAGGATCAATCAATCCGGATCCAAAACCGTCAATTGATGACCTGAAATCACCGGCATCTTGTCCGATAAAGAAATTGTATCCAACGGTTGTTTCAATTTTTACATTCTCTGGACCGTGAACTTTGACTGATTGGGCGTAAGTTAGGGTTGTGGAAAGGAGAAGAAGGATGAGTAGTTGTGTTTTCATAATGTATAATTACTATTTTTTTTTACGTGTGCTATTGGGTCCCGGCTCTGGGCCGGGATGACGTTGTTGCTAAAATTGATGCATTATGCTATCGTTTGGATATAATGGCTTTAATATAGAATAGTGGATTCAGTAGTTTTTTTGCTTGTTTTTCGTCGTGGATGATTTTTGTTACTTGCTGTTGCACTACTGGACTGTTAGCAATTATTGTACCAAAGGCATTAATCAGCTTTGGATGCTTTATGATACCCTGAATACGGGCTGAGTGTTTTAGCTCAGGCCACAGTTTATCATAGATGGCCTGGTCATATAATTTGTTGAAAGTGGCATCGAAGTCTTTCTGGCTTATGCAATTTTCAATGTGATTGGCTGCATGATAGCCTGAATTCAGGGCATTCCCAATTCCTTCACCAGTGAAAGGATCAATCAGTGAAGCTGCATCTCCAGCCAACAGGAATCGATTTCCCGAAAGAGGTCGTTTTTTTGAGCCTACCGGTAAGCCCCAGGCTTCTATTGGTGCAATTTGCTTGGAATCAGCAAAGCGTTGCATCAATTCGGGTTCATGACTGATGGCCTGGTTGAGTAGTGTTTTTAATCGGATCCGGTTTTTCCGCAATAAATCTGTTCGGATGCCAAGCCCCACATTGGCCTGACCATCCGGTAGGTGAAAAATCCACAAATAACCCGGTAAAACTGAACGCAAAAAGAAAAGTTCAATGGGATTTTTATAGGCTGGATGTTCAGGACCAGTCTTCGGTGGATGTAGGCCTTTGAAATAGGTCTTTATGGCAGTCACATGGTGCCTGTCGCTGGTAGCAATCAGACTCAGGTTGTTGACGATTTGGAATTTAGCTCCCGTGGCCAGTACTGCCAGTTCTCCCTGGAACTGTTTTCCGTTTTGATCAATGGCTGTAAACGCTGAATCCGTGGTTTCACAAGAAAGGATTTTGGTATTCTCTACAACCTGTATGAGCTTGCTAGTGGCTTCAATTTGTTTAATCTCGTTCATCAGCAGCTGGTCAAAAGCCTTGCGTTTCATTGTAAAGGCCGGTGTTTGATCTGGTTGACGTTTATTGACAAATGGGAAATTGAGCTCGTGCTGGTTTGGGGTCACGATGCGGAATCCCCAGCACTCTTGAGATTCGGGATGTTGGCTGAGTTTCTGAATCAATTCGGGATTGATCCGCTTGAGCATGGTCACCACCCAACCACTCAGTCCGTCACCACAGATTTTGTCTCTTGGAAAAGTCTCTTTTTCAATTAGTGTGCTGGGTATATTCTTTTTAGCCAGAAACAAGGCGGTTGACATACCGGCAGGTCCGGCCCCAATGATGAGAATGCGCTTCATGCTGTAACAATGGTTATCTTTAGGCAAAATACACATAATCCATGAAACGCACTTTCAGTACTCATGAGATTTCAGATTACTATGATCAAACTGCGGTACACTATCGGCAGTGGTTGGGACTGAAGAAGAACATGGCTTTGCATTATGGTTATTGGGAAGAAGGCATTAGAAAGCAGTCTGATGCCTTGCTAAATATGAACAGGCAGGTGCTTAAACGAATTGAGTCAGGTCGTGTGGAAAGTTTTTTGGATGCAGGATGTGGAGTGGGGGGGACTACCCTGTTTCTGGCTGGGGAGCTCGGGGCCCATGGAATCGGAATATCGCTTAGTGAGAAACAAGTACAAGAGGCAAGGGAAAATGCAAAAGGCCTCGGCTTGGAAAAGCGAACTGAATTTCTGGTACGAGATTTTAGGGATACGGGATTTCCAGACGATTCATTTAATCTTGTCATTACTATGGAAAGTCTGGTTCACGTGGCAGAC
>CAYUGX010000437.1:0-2695 GCA_964444375.1 uncultured Porphyromonadaceae bacterium
TCTTCGCTGTATTCTAATTCACGACTGAGCGGCAAAACGCTTCGTCTGACCTGGAATACCAAATCGGTATCGACTGCGTAGGGATAATCGTAATATTCATTATTAAAATGAACACCGCCATTTTTATCCACGATAATAGCCCGATGATCCTCTCCATACAGTGGAAAATTAAATGGGAGATCGACCCAGGTGAATTGTTTTATTGAAGAAGAGGTCACCAGCGTGTCTCCCGTCATTTGTGGATAGCTGCGCTCAAAATGTTCTTCGGTATAATCTTGTACCAACTCCCATAGGAAAGGTGCTTCACCTCCTTCGACAGTGAGATTTTTAGTAAATACTACACCAGGCTCAATGGATGTGGCCGTTTCGGGTGCAATTTGAACTTTGTTGAAATCCACTGTGCGAACGAGACTCATCGTGGTGGTCTGATCATTTAATATGGGCACATCATATTGGTCAGATACGACTTCATCTTCTTCTCCATTGTAGTTGATGATTGAGAAAGACCTGATTTTACCCTTACCCTGATCGGTTGGATCTTTTTCGTCAACCAGCAGAAAGAACTTGGTATCTTGTCCGGGTTCTATGTAAGAAGTCAGGCCTGATATATCTATACCCAGTTCAAAACGTGTGGTGTCATCCGGATCATCGCTAAAGAGCGGATCGGCATCTCCCTGATAAGAGAAATGGGCAAATCCCATAATGTGTTCGGGTTCTGTAGCCTCTGGATCGCTTGCTACTCCGGCGAGCAATTTGAACTTATTTCTCGACGTGTGATCCATCACCACCTTCATGGTCATTACGGGTTCATATTCTTTAACAGCTTTTATCACATGAACCGAGCGTCCCCAAATACCTCCCCGGTGACCTTCACGACCAAGACAGCTGTAAGAACAGTAGGCAAAACCATCACGGCCCCAACCTCTTCCCCAGGTGTTGGCCAGAATTAGAGCACCAATCTCCCAGTCTCTCATGTCTATTACGCCATTACCGTCCACATCCTCATCATTGGTACTGCGCCCATCGTTATTGATATCCACCCGTATATTATCGTCATAGCCGATGACGGTGAGTGCGTGTCCGACACTTTCACCGAATGAGACCAGTACTGGAGCTCCAGGGTCTGGTCCATTATCCAGCGCATAGCGAAAAATCATACCCCCTGAGGCAATTTGTACGTTGGCAACTCCTCCGACGTCTGATCCGTCGAGGTGATCATAGAGGTAGTTCTTTAATACCAATAAGCCTTCAGGACTGCCAACATGAATAGAATAATTCTGGACGATGCGGTTTTGCATGGTTCGATAATACTTATCGTAACCAGACATCCATATTTTGGTGTTATTGTAATTCGGGAAATCAGGAAATGTGGTACAACCGGCAGATTTCACCACTTCCCACGAGTCGAAATAACTCACTCCGGCGCCTGGAACACAGCGATTCAAAAAATTCCAGGGAAACAAGGGTGCATATTGGTTGACCCATTCGTTGCTGTCGAGATTGCGCAAACGATTCATTTCGTAGGTAAGGGTATAACCAATCGAAGCGGCTTGATTACAACTCCATCCATGTTGTGAAATGATAGGAGGGAAAAACTTAGTTTCTCCATTATTCACTCGATCAGGCAATTGGCTGCCTGATTTCAAGCGATATCCTTGCTCAGGTTTGAGTTCAGGATAATTCGAATGCGTAATAAAATCCTGTGCAAGCAAACTGCTTGATACGAACGCAATACTCAATAATACAACCAGTTTTTTCATGCCCTACGCTGTTGATTTGCAAACATACATTTTGTTGTGGGCTTTTGCAAGAGAGTGGGCCAGGCTGAATCACCCATTCCCTCAGGTTCAAATCCGCCCCCCCCCTCCTTGCGGAGGAGGGGATAGGCGTGGATTATGCAAGTCTTTTCCGTATTCGTTTCGCCCGAGCTCGCTGGGCAATGGTATACATAACGGGGATAATTATCAGTGTCACAATGGTTGCAAAAGCCAATCCGAAAATAACGGTACTGGCCAGTGGTCCCCAATATAGGGCGTTGTCACCACCAAAGAAGATATTGGGCTTCAACTCACTGAGCAGTGAGGCAAAATCAATATTGAATCCAATGGCCATCGGCAAAAGACCCAGGATTGTGGTGACTGCGGTAAGCAGTACCGGCCGTAAACGGGTTTTTCCACCTTCAACAACACAGGCAAGGGCGACATCCGGAGGTAATAAATCACGTTGGCCCAAACCCAATTCTTCTCTTTTGCGTCGTTTAAGCAAACCGATGTAATCTACCATCACGATGGCATTATTAACGACAACACCGGCGAGTGCAATGATCCCAATACCGGTCATCATCACCACGAAGTCCATCTTGAATGTGGCGAGGCCGCCCAATACACCAATGATGCTAAAGAATACCGAAGCAATGATGATGATGGGTTTGATGAACGAATTGAACTGAGTTACCAGGATGATCATCATCAACGAGATGATGAGTAATAAAGCCTGCAGCATGAACATCGAGGTGTCTTCAGTTTCCTGAGCTTCACCGGTGAATGACAGGTTATATCCTTCAGGCAGCTCAAGGCCTGTTAACAATTGATTCAATTGACGGTTCACTCTTGTGGTGTTATAGCCTTCAAGCAGACCTGAATATACAGTAATAACTCGCTCCATATCAATGCGTTCTACTGAACCATAGGTGGTT
>CAYUGX010000438.1:0-2694 GCA_964444375.1 uncultured Porphyromonadaceae bacterium
GTTTACACTCTTCAGCGGCTATCCGATACGTCTGGATGGTTCGCTGAATCTCTCCCTGGGCATAACGAATCGGTTTACCGGATTCTTTACACACCAGTATAGACAATTCATCCTGATGGGTATCAATTCGGTCAGCTATTTGATTCAATAAAGCGGCTCGATGATAAACGGGCATCTCTTTCATCGCCGATTCAGCATTCATCCCATCCTGGATGACCTGCTCAACGAGTGAGGGATCGGCCTGACATACACGGGCAAAAACCCGCCCTTTGGCCGGATCAGTTACAGAAATATAGCTCTCTGTATCATGCAGTTGCCCTCCGGCATATAATTTGTAGGATTCCATCATGAATATTCAGACTGCTAAAGGTAGAAAAAAGGTTTGGCAGTCGATTGAAAAACTATATTTTTGATAATATGCGAAGCTTCATATTGGCTATACTTCTCTTTCTTATTAGTTTGACCACTGCAGGACAAACAGACAGCATTAAAGGTGTTAAGTATACGTCTGATTACCGTTTTGCGCCGGGATTGTACCTGAATTTTAGCCAGGTAAAAAGCAATAATCCCATTCCGCCTTCAAGAATCATTTCAAAGAATGATCCCTATAGCATTGATTTCTTTCAGGATCTACTAGACCAGAAGAAGATCAGTTTCTACGATGAATTAGGATCTCGGCAAGACGTTGTTACTGAGAACATTTGGGGATTCTCGAAAGATGGCAAGTTATTCATCAATTATAATGGCGAGTTTAACCGCATCCCCATCGTAGGCAGCATCTGTCATTTTATTGCCGACATCACTGTTGTTGACACACAATACGATCCATACTACTACGATCGCTACGATTATTACTACAGCTCAAGCTACTATCGCAGACCGTATAACAGAACAACACGTTCAAAAGAAATGCGGCAGTACTTACTAAATTTTGAAACCGGCGAAGTAAGTACTTATGAGCGTGAAAATGTGGCTGTGCTGTTGATGGAAGATCCCGAGCTATACGACGAATACAGTAGTTTACGTAAGAGAAAACAAAAAGATTTGATGTTCTTTTTCGTTCGACGATACAACGAACGGAATCCCCTATACATCGCTGGACGGTAAAACAATTTCTTAACTCATACGTTTTACTATCACAAAACCATTACAGAAAACACATTGGACTAGTTCCTGCCAATGTATTTCCATCAAAACCATTTAGGCAATGAAACATAAAAGATATTTGATATTATTAGTTATCCTGTTTAGTATTCTTGCTCCGGCATTTGCACCAAATGCTCCTGCCGGATACAACTACCTGGCAGTTAGTCAGCGAATTGCAAAAAAAATATACATCCAGGAAGAAATAGCTTATCAACAAGCCCTCACCCGATTTAAGATTGCCCTGGCCAGTCGAGAATCAGATAACAACTGGCAGAAATATAATCCGTATGGATACATCGGAAAATTTCAATTTGGGCAAGCCGCACTTGAATCAACAGGATTCGGACATGTCGACTTTCTAGACTTCATGGACAATCCTTCCATTTTCCCAGAACGTGATCAGGAAATAGCCATGGATTCATTGTTGCGATTCAATGAGTTTATTCTACGTAACTACATCAAGGAATACATGGGCTCAGTTATCCTCGATAGTATCAAAATTACAAAGACTGGCTTGCTGGCAGCCTCCCATCTTGCCGGTCCGGCAAATGTCAAGCGCTTTCTTCAGTCAAACGGTTCATACAATCCCAGCGATAGGCTCGGAACCCATCTATCCGATTATTTGTTTACCTTTGGGGAGCAATTTCATTAAGCTCCATAATGGCACAAAAACCAGGTATACCAAAGGGTACAAGAGATTTCGGTCCACTGCAAATGGCCCGTCGAGACTATATTTTTGAGACCATTCGTACTGTCTTTAAATTGCATGGCTACCAGGCCATAGAAACGCCAGCCATGGAAACGCTTAACACCCTCCTCGGAAAGTATGGGGAGGAAGGCGATAAACTCATTTTTAAAATCCTCAATTCAGGAGAATACACTAGAAAGATTTCTCCTGAGACCCGGTCACTTTTGGTTGATAATAATGAGACAGTTGAAAGCAGCAGGGCCTTAACAAGCGAGATCAGTGAAAAAGCCTTACGTTACGACCTGACCGTTCCCTTTGCCAGGTATATTGTGCAGCACCAACATGAAACAGTGTTCCCTTTTAAACGCTATCAAATCCAACCCGTATGGCGAGCTGATCGTCCACAAAAAGGTCGATACAGAGAGTTCTACCAGTGCGATGTTGATGTAATCGGCAGCAATTCCTTGCTCAACGAATTGGAATTAATTCAAATTATTCAAGCGGTTTTCAATCAATTGGATATTGGTATTGTCATAAAACTTAACAACCGAAAGATTTTAGCAGGTATTGCAGAAATCGTCGGGCATCCTGATAAGATTATCGATATCACAGTTGCCATTGACAAACTGGATAAGATTGGTATCGATAAGGTCAATGCAGAGCTGGCCGAAAAAGGCCTTCCAAAGCGAGCCATTGAACAGCTGCAACCCATTATACACTTGGAAGGATCGAACGTAGAAAAGCTGAAGCAACTAGCTGGAGTGTTGAAAGACTCTTCGATCGGATTAACCGGAATCGAGGAAATCACTACCCTCCTGACTTATGCTGCCTCGGTTGAGCTTTCAGAATTGATTGATTTG
>CAYUGX010000439.1:0-2414 GCA_964444375.1 uncultured Porphyromonadaceae bacterium
AAGGCTGGCTCGACAGTCATTTCAAAACCACACCGAATAGACCATTCTTCCTGTACCTGCCCACCTCGGCGATACACCGTCCGTGCCTGGCGATAAAAGAGTTCCGGGGCAAGTCCGGAGCCGGTCTGCACGGCGACAAGGTCGTGGAACTCGACAACATCGTCGGGAGACTCGTGGCGGACCTGAAGGCCAAGGGTTGCCTGGACAACACGCTGATACTGTTCACATCCGACAACGGCGCGCTGCCCGGCGACCCCGAGGGCGCGCTGAAGAAGTACGCCAGGAACGATTGGGGCAAACAGTTGGACGCCGACAAGCTGCTGGAGCGGAAAAAGGAAGGGACCTACGGCTCCTGGATAACCTACGGGCACAAGACCAACGGTCCCTACCTCGGTTACAAGATGACCATCTACGAAGGAGGACACCGCGTACCGTTCATCGTACGCTGGCCCGGCAAGGTCAAGCCCGGGACCACTTCAGACGAGATCGTCTGCACCGTTGACCTTATGGCCACTGTGGCCAACATCCTGAAAGTCGATTTGCCGAGCAACTCGGCCGAAGACAGCTACAGCATCCTGCCTGTACTGCTCGGCGAAAAGCTATCCAAGCCGCTCCGTGAAGCAACGATCATGACGCCATGGGATGCGTTCAAGTCAGTTCGCCAGGGACCATGGAAGCTGATCCTGAGCAACATCTCCGGCGGATACTCTTTGAAGCGAAAGGTCGACACCCCGGGGCAGCTTTATAATCTCGACGACGACCCGGGCGAGACCACGAACATCTATACGAAGCATCCCGATAAGGTCAAAGCACTTACAGCTATTGTGAAGAGATACGAGTCGGCCGGGAGAAGCGCCCCGCCGGCAAGATTCTCGAGATAAGGTTTTTTGTCGGCAGGATTTGCCTCGCATTGTTTTGTTTCTTACAGTTACAAGGCGGCGTTATTGTCTTAGCACGTCGTCTTGAGGCAGAACGATGTGTAGCAAGAACAGAGGTTTTACGCTGGTAGAGGTCCTGTGGGTGATCATGTTCCTGGGTCTCCTGGCGGCTATAGTAGTCCCGCAATTTGCCGACGCCACGGGCGACGCCAAGATGTCTAACCTGACGAAGAACCTGCAGCAGGTCCGGGCACAACTGCAATTATACAAACTGCACCACGGCGGAAATTACCCCACGGACATCAGCGCCCAGCTTACCTCCAGGACCGATTCGGACGGAACAGCAAACCCTACAGGCCAGTTTGGGCCATATCTGAGGTTCTTCCCGGCCAACAGTTATATAGATGATCCGGCCAAGGCTGTGGCCACGGGCGGGATCGCCGGTGATGGCTGGAGCTACAACTCCACCACGGGTCAGTTCTCGGCCCACAGCGCCGGGCACGAAGGGCTCTAGCCCGGTTTCCTGCAGAAATACTGCGCCAGCCGCCGGCTGTAGTCGGCTTCTACGATCTCAAAACCAGCGTGGGTCAGCAGCCCCTCCATTATCCACCGCAACGTACTGAATTCACGCCGTATGTGACTTTCGCCCCGGGCGGCCATACATGCCTTACCGAACAGCTCGGCCAGATCCTCCACCCATTTATCGAATACTCCCGAGTGACGACCCTGGTCGAACTGGAACACCACGTCGCGAAGGTAGAACACGCCCCCGGGCTTCAGCATTTCCGCCAGCCGCCCCAGGGCTATCTGTTTCCACATGTCGGGCAAATGGTGCAGCGCCAGTTGCGACGTTATCGCATCCACCGGCTCGGCCGCGTGCTCGTAAGTGAGAAAACCGCCATGAAGGAAACTGACATTGTCCACACCAGCGGCGCGGGCCTTCTCAGCGGCGACATCACCCATGGCCCGCGAGATATCAACAGCGTACACCAGCCGGCATCGCTTCGCCGCCGCCAGTGCGAATGTTCCCGTTCCCGAGCCCACATCCATCATGGTCCAGTCCGCCTGGGGGTTTATGCGGTCGAGAATCTCCTCGTATTCCGCATCCGTTCGTTCCGGTTTGATGTGGCGTTTGTCGTAGTTTTGCGCCTGTTCGGCGTCCTGGTAATCAGTGCTGATCTTCCCCGACTCATCCCACTGCCATTTCGGTTTGTCCGTCATCGAGTCGACTCCTATTGGTAATTCTGTTGTTGCAGGCCCGGGCCCGGGGTTTACTTTCGACCAAGGCAAATCAGCTTTCCATCCACGGTTGACACCAGCAGCACCCCCGACCCAGCAGCCATGCCGTCTGGAGTCGGGGCCGAAGTGAGTTTCAATTCACTCTTGACGCTTCCGTCCGAAGCCGAGAGGACCACCAGCCTGCCCCCCCTTCGTCCTTCGTACGCCGCCCATGGATCGTCCGGATCGATAATATCCGGCGTGCCCGCAGTAACAAGCGCGTCGCCGGCGAGTATCATCGCCGTAACCCGAATCGGC
>CAYUGX010000439.1:2424-2670 GCA_964444375.1 uncultured Porphyromonadaceae bacterium
GTTATCCGCCACTTGTCCTTCGGCGGGCGCACCACGGGGGTCTTGCTCTTTCCGCCTGGTCGACCTGTTTTTCTGGATTTCTGCGGTTTGGGTTTGCGTTTGGGTTTCGGAGTCTTGGGCTCCGGCAGCTTCGTGATCCGGTCGGCGGCGAACAGTTCGAACCCCTTGTCACCGGGCGTGAACAACAGTCCGTACCCGCCAATGCCCTTCCTGGCCCTGACGCCGAAAACGCGTTTGTCGTCGAAA
>CAYUGX010000440.1:0-2644 GCA_964444375.1 uncultured Porphyromonadaceae bacterium
TTCCAAGTCTACCTTTAAGCCATATAAAATGAACCCCAGGTCTGGCTTCAATGCTTGCAAATGATTTTGGCGAGGGCAAAGCTACCAAAACAGAATCCAGATAAAGATTGCAATAGGCAGCCGGAAGTAAATAATAGAAATTCACCAAGGCAGTATCATCTGGAATGTCTGCCCTGGCTCTCATTTTTGAAAACACTTTGTCATTGTTAGACTCTATTTCATTTATTTGATTATTCGATTCCTCAGTTTCTAAAGACAGATATGATTTATGAATATACCCACTCTTGTTTTGAAAAACTACCAAATAGAAGTCTTCTTGCTTTTCTTTAACGAAAACAACGGTGTTTTCATAAAGAGTTGCAATTCGTTTTGAGGCAGGATCTGGATCTTTATACAAGGCTGTTGGACCTGTTAGCTTAACTTGGCCAATTGCATTTACTGTCATTAGTATAGCGCATACCAATAATAAGAAGCGAATAATTTTCATAGTTAATAGCATTAGTGGTAGATGGATAAAGTTAGTCCAAATATTTGATTTTCTCAATCCTACGGTATCAGATATCCGTGTGTGGGATTTGTTGTATAAGGTTCAACTTCACCATTTTATTGCTGATGAAAATCCACTACATTTACATGATCTTAAACCAATCCTTACAACTAATGACTAAGAAAAGCTTACTCTTCCTAGTATTGTGTATCTGTATCTCTATCGGAGCTGTTAGCCAGGTGACACAAACCAACAAAATCATTAAGAAAACCGGATTGCTGACAGCCGGGTTCTACCAAAACAACCAGAAGCTAAACTGGAAATCATTGAACAATGTTGTGGCAAATGATCAAAAAGCCACAGAAATCCTTCAATCAGTGAAGGATCAACAGATGATTGGATCAGCCTTGAGTTTGGGGGGTGCCGGACTGATGTGTGTTGGTGCAGCCGTGTCGTTTGTAAATACCATACAAAACATTCAACGTCTTTCAGCGGGCCATTTTCCCAGAACTTGATGTGCTGGATTAGGCATATTGTTGGTTGGGGGTGCGGCTTACTTTGCATCTGTTCCGTTTTCCATCAAAGTTGCAAAAGCAATGGATCGAGCGGTGAATGAGTATAACTCCCCCCTGGGTGGAATTGCAGGAAGAGTTCAACCAATGGAGTTAAACTTTGGCCTAACTTCCAACGGTGTTGGGATGGTTTTGAGGTTTTAGGTTATAATTCCTATTGTCATTATCTCCTTTCAAGCACCTTTATAGGCAGTTTTCATCTCATTTGACAGGAATGATTGATCTTTTTATTATACGAAAAATAATCTACACACTTATGTATCGTAGTAAAGAAGTCAGCTTTAACCTGACTTAATAGATATAAACCATAACAGTTGAAGGTAGAATGGAATTTGATCCTTTAATAAAGGTATGGATAAGGGTGACCGATACATGGAATGGTTACATGATCCCCAGTTTTACAAACTTTCAAATCCCTAGAAAAGTTCTCTTGACTTCATGAACGCATTATAATTCTGTATGAGAGGCCCAATCGTTGTATGAATGATCTCCAATCAGGATAATTTTCCTTGTTAGCCTGACCAACAGCATTTGTGATTGAATATCAAAACATTATCTTTAGTCGAATCTAAAACGATCTCACGCAGGGTAAGGAATTTGGATAGGACGGAGGAACCGACTTAGGCTGTCTATTGCCACTGCTGTGGATGGGACTGAGGAGGTGAAGCTGTGCGATGGGGGGATGTCGCGTATGCAAATGGATATGCATGGTGGGGGCAGGCGTGACCAATACTGGACTGGATGAAAGTTGATTATCAGCCTGGGGGATTCTGACCTTAAATCTGAAGACCTAATCGATATTTTTTTGACACATTGGGTATTTGCATAACATTGAAACTCTGGTTATCATTAGAAAAAGAGTACCTTTAATAATTATGCTTCAACTTGACGGTATTCATAAAGCATTTGGAGAAAACCATGTTCTTAGAGGAATAGACCTTGCATTCCAGAAGGGGAAAATATATACAATATTAGGAGACAATGGCGCTGGTAAATCAACAATCTTTAACCTAATTACTGGATTTCTAAAACCAGATAAAGGACATATTAGGTTCAAATCAAAACCTATACAGAAGACAAGTCCAGCTATAATAAATCATCTTGGTATTACTAGAACTTTTCAGGATTTAAGATTGATTAAAGAATTGTCTGTCAGGGATAATTTATTACTAGCTTTTAAAAACAATCCAGGAGAGAAAATCTTCAATGCAATTCTACCATCTAGAATTTATAAAAATCAATATTCTATGTTTTTTAACAAAACAAATGAGATTCTAGATACTGTCCACTTGATGGAAGTAAGTGATAATCCTGCATGTGAAATATCATATGGACAACAAAAACTTCTTACAATTGGTTGTTGTATTGCCAATGATGCAGAAATTTTACTTTTGGACGAGCCCATTGCAGGTATTGATGAGGATAACTATTCTAGAATTTACAATTTGATTATCAAATTGAAGAGCGAAGGCAAAACCATAATCCAAATTGAACACAATCAAAAATTTGTTGAGGAACTTAGTGATGATATATTTTATCTTACCGGGGGTAAGGCTATATACTTTGAGGATTATGAAAAATTCTC
>CAYUGX010000441.1:0-2632 GCA_964444375.1 uncultured Porphyromonadaceae bacterium
GAAATTCGGTGATGATGTGTTTTAATTCAGTGCTTGTACTTTTCAAAAATCGTCTGCGAGCTGGTACATTGAAAAACAGGTTTTTAACGGCTATAGATGTTCCATTGGAACAAGCTGTGGGTTGTTGAAAGAGAAGGTCAGATCCTTCAATTCGAATATGGGTTCCGTTATCGTCTTCGGTTCTTTTCGATTTTAGCTCAACCTGTGCTATTGAAGCAATAGAAGCCAATGCCTCACCTCTGAAACCCATGGTGCGTATGGCAAATAGGTCATCAGCCGACCTGATTTTTGAGGTAGCATGACGTTCAAAGCAGAGCCGGGCATCATTTTCCGACAAACCACAACCGTTGTCAATGACCTGGATAAGGGTTTTGCCTGCATCCTTGACGACTACCTTGATGTTGTCAGCACCTGCATCTACAGCATTTTCTACCAGTTCTTTGATAACAGAGGCGGGTCTCTGAATAACTTCTCCAGCAGCAATCTGGTTCGCTACCGCATCCGGTAGGACTTTAACAATATCAGCCATACTATTCGGCTTACGCCAAAGCAGACAGGATGTTTAATAAGAGATAAATAATGGCAATAACCAAGACAGCATAAATGATCAACAGCATCCATCTGCTTACCGATCTACCTTTAGATTTGGCCGGCTGTCCCCAGAAGGCTTCGTGCCTTTTCCTAAATTGCCCTTTGATGTTCGGAACATATTCACCTGTATCTTTCGATTTCATCTCCCCCTTTACTCGGTTTATGCGATCTTGCAGATCTTCCTTCTGTTCATCGTAAAATCTTGGGATATAGGTAAACTGCTTCGGTTTTTCTGTTTTAAGAAATGCCATAATTATCTAATTTTCAATATCTGAAATCAAGTGTAAAGGTATAAAATTGCCTGAATATCCGTAATTCCTATTTCAGTTCGTGTCCGCAGTTTTGGCAGAAGAGTGCATCCGGTAGGTGATTGTAATTCTTACAGCCCGGACACTTCTTGCGCTCCTGGATTTTCTGATCTGAAATAACCTGAGCGGTGACAATACCGGTTGGAACAGCAATGATTCCATATCCGAGAATCATGACGAAGCCTGAAATTATTTGTCCTAAACTGGTTTGCGGTACAATATCACCATAGCCAACAGTAGTCAGTGTTACGACAGCCCAATAGATTGAAGTAGGTATGTCTTTGAATCCATTTTCCTTGCCCTCAATGAGATACATGATGGTTCCAATGATGATCACAAGCGTTAATACCCCAAAAAGGAAAACGGATATTTTCATCATGCTTGAACGGAGGGCTGAAGTGATGGTATTGGCGGCTTTGGTATAGCGGGTCAGCTTGAGTACCCTGAAAATCCGCAGCAATCGAAGAGCCCGGATAACCAGCAAACTCTGTGAACCGACCAGGAATAGTCCGAGGTAGGTTGGAATAATCGCTATAAAATCGATAATACCATAAAAGCTGAATATGTACCGCCTGGGTCTTCGAACGACATAAATTCTAAGAATATATTCCAAGGTGAAAATCCCTGTGATTACATATTCCAGGATTCTGAAATACTGTCTGAATGGTTCGTTGATACTTTCAACACTCTCCAGAGCAACGGCCAGGATACTGATGAGAATCGTGATCAGCAGCATCACATCAAAAACTTTTCCTGAAGTAGTGTCAGATTTGAAGATGACCTCCCACACGCGTTCTTTGAGTTCTTTGTTCATTTTCTGTAAATAGTTATCCGATTTTTTCCATCGGTTTCAAAAACTGCATCTATATCAACAGAAGATAAAGGTAAAAAATGCTAGTAAATACATTAGCCAGTGCAGTTTTTGGTATATCGGCCACAACTGTACGCATTGAAGTTAACATTTCACAGGGTATTGCTTATCATTTGGTTGGCCTGCCGGATGTAGTTGTTAAGGAGAGTCAGCAAAGGATAGCATCAGCTTTTGAAAGCCTGTCGTTGAAATGGCCGGGGAAAAAAGTGGTGATCAATATGGCACCTGCTGATATACGAAAGGAAGGAGCGGCTTATGATTTACCGCTTGCCATTGGAATATTGGCTGCTAATGAACAAGTTGAAGCGAGTGATTTGAATGAGACAGTGCTCATGGGTGAATTGTCATTAAATGGATCACTCAGGCCGGTTATGGGAGTACTGTCTATGGCTATTCAGGCCCGTAAAGAAGGGATCAGAAATATGATTTTGCCCGAAGCTAATGCTGGAGAGGCGGCTGTGGTTCAAGGAGTGGCTGTGTATTCGGCCGGTAGTCTGGGGGAAGTTGTCAGGCATCTGAACGGTGAGCAGCAGTTAAAGAAGATTGAACAGGATTTAAACCGGGAATTGACCCATTCAAAGCAATGGATGGGGTTGGATTTTGCTGATGTCAAGGGGCAGGAGAGTGTCAAAAGATCGTTAGAAGTAGCGGCCGCCGGAGGGCACAATGCATTATTAGTTGGGCCACCAGGTGCTGGCAAAACCATGCTGGCCAAACGAATTCCTGGGATTCTGCCTGTGTTAAGTCTTTCTGAATCATTGGAAACTACCAAGGTTCACAGTGTAGCCGGTAAGCTGGGCAAGCGGCAGTCGTTGGTTATTCAAAGGCCATTTAGGGCCCCACACCATTCAATTTCTGATGT
>CAYUGX010000442.1:0-2604 GCA_964444375.1 uncultured Porphyromonadaceae bacterium
AAAAAAAGTTATCCTCTTTGCCTGGAAGCACCACCACGCCTTCTTCTTCCGCGGCGTCGCCGCCCCCGCAGGCCGGGGCCAGATAAAGCACCAGCACACCGGCAATCAACAAACGGATCGTCATCATTCGGTTCCCCTGTCCGATAAGATTGGGCTTGACTAGCACGTTTCCACCGGGACGGTCAATTGAGGCGGATCATCGCCTATCGCCTATCGCCTATCGCGCCACGATGTTGGACTGACCCTTGCTCCGGACGCACCGATGGTCTACAAAAGACGGCTATGGAAACGACAAACCAGAAAAAGCAGCAACCGGTATTCGCCTGGCAGGCACGGATCTTCATGCTCCTGTGGGGCGCCTACGCCTCCTACTACCTGTGCCGCCTCAATTTCGCAGTGGCGCAGCCCCTCATTCGGGACGAGTTCGTATGGACCGATGCCCAGATCGGGCTGATCCCGTCGGTTTACGCCGGCGTCTATGCCATCGGCCAATTCGTGAACGGCCAGTTGGCCGAGCGCTTCGGCACCCGGGCCATGATGACCTTCTCGCTGGTGGTGGCCGGGTCCATGAACCTGCTGTTCGCCCAGGCGGACTCCTACGCCGAGATGCTGATTTTCTGGGGCCTCAACGGCTGGGTTCAGTCGGCCGGCTGGTCCCTCGTCGTGGAAACCATGGCCCACTGGACGTCGGTGAAACGACGGGGCATGACGATCGGTCTGATTTCCAGGTGCTAGCTGGTGGGCAACGTGGGGGCCTGGCTCGTGGCGGGCTACCTGGTGGGCGAACTCGGCTGGCGAGCCGCCTTCTGGGTGCCGGGTCTGTGGCTGCTGCCCATGGCCGCCCTCTTCCTGCTCTTCCTCCGCAATCGACCGGAGGACGCCGACTTTGCGCCCATCCGCGAGGACCAGGAACCCGAGGCCACCTCCCATGGATCGTCCCCGGCTCCAGATCGTCTGTCCGCCGCCCAGGTCCTGAAGATGACCCTGTCCAACCGCATTCTGTGGATCCTGGCCATCGGCTTCTTCTGTGCCAACTCCGTGCGTTACGCCTTCATGAACTGGTCAGTGACCTACATGAAGGACTTTCACGGCCAGTCCATCAAGGAAAGCGCCTTCATGGCGGTGGCCCTGCCTCTCATCGGATCCGTCGGGGCCATTTCCGCCGGTTGGGCATCGGACAACCTCTTCGGGAGCCGTCGTGCGCCCCTGTGCGCCATCATGCTGTTCGGACTGGCCGCCCTGTGCGTCGTGTTCGTGCAGGTTCCCCAGGGTGACTGGGTCCTGGGCACCGCCCTGCTGGGACTGGCCGGGTTCCTCATCTACGGGCCGGACATGCTGATGAGCGGCGCCGCTACGGTGGACTTCAGTCACCCCCGGGCCGCCGCCGCCGCCACGGGACTCACGATGAGCGCGGGCGCAGCGGGCGCGATTTTCTCCGGGGCCGGCGTGGGATGGCTCAAGGACGTCACGGGGGGCGACTGGAACCTGGTGTTCTACGTGCTGGCGGGCCTGTCCGTCATACCCGCTCTCATGATGGCCACCCTCTGGAATGTCCGACCCAAGGGAGCCAAGTAGTCGATAGTCGATAGTCGATAGTCGATAGTCGATCAAGTAACAGACCCCTTCACGAGATCCCCAACTATTGACCATGGACTATCGACCCTTCTTCCTGCCCTTGTAGCTCTTCCGCATGGCCAGCGAAATCAACGGTCTGAAGTGGTTGTTCAGGAACACGGCCAGTTTGCCGTGGGCCGTGATCACCAGTTCACGGTTCCCCGCCTCGATGCCGTCCACCATCTGCCGCGCCGCCTTCTTCGTAGACATGACCAGCCAGGGGGGGGCCGCGTCCTTCGCGTCGGGGTGAACCTTCCCCTTGCGGTCCACCTTCCGGATCTCGCTTTCCACGAAGCCCGGGCTGATCAGCACCGTACGGACCCCGGACGGCTCCAGTTCGCCGTGAAGCGCCTCGGCAAAGGCCCGCACCGCATATTTCGACATGGCGTAGGGCCCGGTGGTGGGCCCCGACAGGTGGCCGCTCACACTGCCCATGAGGACCAGCGTGCCCCGGTTCTTCTTCAACTGTTCGATTGTGGCATAGAAGGTCCGGAGCACACCGTACACGTTGGTTTCGAACTGTCGCCGGAAGTCCTCCAGACCCAGAGAATCCACGGTCCCGCCCACACCGAACACGGCATTGGCCACGGACACGTCAATCCGGCCGAACTCCGCCAGCGCCGCCTCTACCGCCGCTTCCTGGTCGCCATCTTTCGTGACGTCACAGGCCACGGCCAGCGCCTTTCCACCACCCGCCTTCAGTTCTTCCGAAAGCGCCTGAAGGCGATCCCCACGCCTCGCCGTCAACACCAGTGAAGCGCCCCGGTCGGCAAACTCCTTCGCGAGCCCTGCACCGATACCACTGGACGCCCCCGTGATGAAGACGGCCTTGTCCTTGAATCCACCCATCTTCACTCCCACCCTGCTCTAATCGGGGTCCCTGACCATCATCCATGGACCATTGACCATGGCCCCCTAGAACCAGTGCACCGGCCAGCCATTCTCCGCTGCGCCCCGCAGGAATTCGTTTTCGCCCTTGTCCCGTCTCGC
>CAYUGX010000443.1:0-1051 GCA_964444375.1 uncultured Porphyromonadaceae bacterium
CCGCGTATGCATATAGACAGCCCATTCGAAACGCGGTTGCTGAGCAGAAGGTGATTATTTATAACAACATTAAACAAATTGATTTTGAAACGGCTGTGAAAAACTGGGAAGGAATTTTGTATCGTGAATACCGGATGGCTCTCCCTATAGATGGTGAAGAAGGAAAAGTAGTGTACGAGGTACCCTATGGAAAGCTCGAGGTAGGAGTTGACGAAATGGAAGGTGCGGCTGGAGAACGCTATGGGGTTGATTGTAAAGAAATCCATCCCCGAGCTATTCAGAACTGGATCAATGTCAGTCATGAAGACTTTGGATTGACTCTCAGCTCAAGTGTTGTTGCTTTTGATTACATTGATGTCACCGGTACAAGTTATGGAACAACACTTGTGCAGCCCATCCTTTTTGCCTCGCGTCGTAGCTGTCATGGGCTCGGCAATGAATACCTCCAAACAGGTGATCATGAATTCAATTTCAGTTTATTTTCTCACCCTGCCGGATGGGAACAGGGCTATAAAAAGGGGATAGAAGCCAACGAAAAACTGTTGGTAGTAAGTGATTGCAGACCTTTTGCGGATGCCACATTACCCGAGCAGATGAGTTTCTTTAGCCTTGAATCTACTCATGTTAATCTTTCAGTCATTAAAAAGGCAGAAGACAGCAATGATATTGTGATCAGAGGATATGAGGTTGAAGGGATTACAGCATTGACCAAACTTCAGTCGCATTTCAAATTCGATAAATTGAGCAAAACAAATCTGATTGAAGAAGTACAACACATTAATGATCTGCAAGGTGCTCCCATGCTAAAATTTGGGGCTTTTGCGATTGAGACATGGAAACTTTCTAAGTGAATTTTCAATGAACAGTTTTCGGCAATTCAATTAATCAACCCAGAGCGAGGCCAGCTCCGATAAATCGGAATCTACGCTTTGCTCAGACATAGCTTCCCAATACATAGAAAAACGACAACAAATTGACAACTAGACAACCGGACAACCGGACAACTGGACAACAAGACTCATAGACAAAGGGACAAATACACAAAAAGACA
>CAYUGX010000443.1:1061-2595 GCA_964444375.1 uncultured Porphyromonadaceae bacterium
CCCACCACCCATAAAACGAAACATCGGAATATCTCTTATACTCCACAACTATACAACCTTACAACTCTACAACTGGACAACTAGACAACTGGACAACCGGTCAACAGGACAACTGAAATCTGAAAATCAAGCACGATGACTGGAAAAGAACGAATATCCGCAGCACTAAAAGGCGAGTCAACCGATACAACACCAATCATGCTTCACAACTTCATGCCAGTGGCGCGCGAGGCTGGACTGACCATGGAGGAATACCGTGAAAACCCGAGAGCTATCGCTGATGCCTTCATCCAATCGGTGGAAAAATATCAATACGATGGAGTGCTGGTGGATATTGATACCGTTACACTGGCTGGGGCATGTGGCGTACAGGCTGACTATCCTGAGAATGATCCGGCACGATCACATCAGGGATGCCTGACAGAGTATTCCCAATTGCCATCCTTGAAAATTCCAGATCTATCAAGATATAAATACGCGATTCATTGGCTTGAAGCTACCCGACTAATCAAGTCACATTTTGGAGATGAACTATTTGTGCGAGGAAACTGCGATCAGGCACCATTTTCATTGGCCAGCATGATTCGGGGAACTGAAAACTGGATGCTTGATTTTTATATGAGTGAAGAATCAATCGTGAAGGAGTTGCTTGATTATTGCGCTGAAGTGAGTATTCAATTTGTTCGATTGATGGCCCAAACCGGTTGCGATATGGTTTCGAATGGAGATTCGCCAGCAGGACCTGACATGATTCCTCCTGAACTTTATGAGAAATTCGCGCTACCTTATGAGAAAAAAGTGGTTGATGCAGCCCATGATGCTGGCCTACCATACCTGTTGCACATCTGTGGAAATACCGAAGCCATATTGCCTCAAATGATTACCACAGGTGCTGATGGATTGGAATTGGATTATAAAACTGACGTTATTAAAGCGTATGAACTCATGCATGATACATGCACGTTTTTCGGTAACGTTGATCCATCTGGGTTGCTGGCACTAGGTACTCCAGAGGAGGTAGAGGACGCTACAATTGCTTTGCTGGATGTCTTTTCCAAGACCAACCGATTTGTGCTGAATTCTGGATGTGCTTTACCCCCTGGAACCCCCGAGGAGAATCTGTTGACTTTCATTCAAACCGCCAGAAACTATTAATTCAGATAGTTATCAACTGCGTTCTTGCGATTCGTTGCATGTTGGATTAAATAGTTGATTTCCTGTGAGAAGTCATTAGAAGATCCTAAGAAGGTGTACCCACTTTCTTCCATATCGACATAGGATTGAATAAGTAATTGCCAGTTTGTATAGGTAGTTTGTAATTCGCTTGGGATAAAAACCTCATTTGTGAATTGGTTCAAATACGATTTGTACTGCTGTTCATATTCTTCCTGGTCAATCAGATAGCGTATCAGTGGCCAATCGCTTGATAATTCAGAGAATCCCAAACTCACGGCCCCACCCATTTTGCCTTCTTTTAGCGCTTCGTTGTTGTCCCAGGGAATCCAGGTGAGTTTATTTGTCAGATGACTGTTAT
>CAYUGX010000444.1:0-2584 GCA_964444375.1 uncultured Porphyromonadaceae bacterium
GAACTGCTCGGATCTAAGCGGATAGTAGTTACTAACTGATTATACTTAGCTTGAATTGTCACTTGGTTTCATAGTCAAGCTCTCTATTCGTCAAAAAGAATTCCACATTATCAAATTGAATTCGGACAAACACATTTATTCTGATAAATTTGTTTCATAACAGGTGTGTATTGAGTGTTTATGGCAGATTATGGTAACATTGATCGATTGTTTGCCCATTTAGAGCAAACTCCTCTTGCTTTTATTGAGTGGGATTTAGAATTCAAGGTAATTGAATGGAATAAGTCTGCAGAGCAGGTTTTTGGGTATACCAAAGACGAAGCATTGGGATGCCACGCTAGTTTCATAATACCTCACGAGGCGAGAAAGCATGTCGACGGTGTTTGGCAATCTTTATTGGCTCAAACGGGAGGTAGTCGATCTTCAAATTACAATATAAATAAGGATGGAGAGCACATTTTTTGTGAATGGTATAATACCACTTTAAGAAATGAGAGTAATCAATCTATCGGAGTCGCCTCTTTAATTCTAGATGTTACTGAAACAGAAAAGGCTCGTACCGAAATTGCTGCAGAAAGACGATTTACTCAAATGTCTTTGGATGCTCAAACGGATACATTCTTTCTTTTTGATCCGTCTACTGGAGAAGCAATTAAATGGAACAAGGCTTTTGAAAGAGTATCGGGATATTCTCATGACGAGATCGCAAAACTACCAGCACCTGGATCATATTACAGTGATCAGGATCTAAAGCGTGCTGGGGTACTTATCGAGAATGTCATCAAAACAGGCTCTGACTCTATAGTTCTCGATCTCATTTGTAAAGACGGTAAAATCGTTCCGACTGAATATAATGTATCGAGTGTCTTAGATGATCAGGGTGAAGTACAATACTTCATTTCAATTGGTCGAGATATAAGTCAACGAATAGCTCATGAGACTAAGAGTGCTGGTTTTCATCGTTTGATTGAGAGTTCACTTAACGAAATCTATATTTTCAATGAAACTGATTATAGATTTACTGAGGTCAATTTTGGTGCTCGTAGTAACATTGGTTACACTATGGATGAGTTATCCGCGATGACTCCTCTTGATATTAAACCCAATTTTACATTGGAAAAGTTTAATCATTTGGTTGAACCTTTACGAAAAGGCAGCGAGAAAATGATTCGATTTTCTACGGTTCATGAACGAAAGAATGGCAGTACCTATCCGGTTGAAGTTTATCTGCAGTTGATCCAGATTGGAGACCCCGTTTTTGTGGCTATAATTCTTGATGTTACAGAGCGAGAAGAAGCAGACCGACTCATTCGCGAAAGTCAGATACAGTATGAGAAACTGTTCAATCAGATTGCTGATCCCATAGTGATATTTGCTCAGGATGGGCATCAATTTCTTGATTGCAATGAATCTGCATTGGAAACATACGGGTATACAAAAAAGGAGATTCTTACAATGACTCCTTTTGATCTCCATCCACCAGATGATTTTGATAAAGTTGCAAAGAACATTGATGACAAAAAGAATATTGCTCCAAATGAATACCTCCACATAACAAAATCAGGATACATATTTAGTGTAGAGATACATACTCAGGAGCTTCTCTATAACCAACAACCGGCCTGGATCAGCATCATTCGGGATATCACAGAAAGAAAGACATTTGAAAGTGAATTGAAGCAGGCAAAAGACCGGGCTGAAAGAAGCGATCATTTGAAATCTGCTTTCTTGGCGAACATGAGTCATGAAATTCGAACGCCTATGAATGCGATTTTGGGTTTTACGGATATTCTACGAGAGGTTGAAGATATCACTCCTGCTGATCGAAAACAGGCAGTAGAGGTCATCCAGGACAGTGGCGAGCGATTGTTATCTTTGATTAATGATTTAATAGATGTTTCAAAAATAGAAGCCGGAGAAATCAACCTGATTTACAGTGAGTTTAAAGTTTCTGATGTATGTGAACGCCTATCTCAGCAATTTGGTACTGAGGCAGCTTCAAAAGGTATTATGTTTAACTCTCATGGGTGTGTTTGTCAAACTGGCTTGAGCATTATTTCAGATCGAATTCGCCTGCTTCAGGTTTTCTCAAATTTGATCAAGAATGCATTAAAGTTTACAAACGAGGGATCAATAGAGATTGGTTGCAAATCGAGTGGGGAATTTGTGGAGTTTTATGTAGAGGATACCGGACTCGGTATTAGGAAGGAAGATCAGGAAGTCATTTTCAATAGGTTTACACGTATCGTCGATTCGAAAACGATTGGTGTTGAAGGTACAGGTCTCGGATTGTCAATTTCCAAAGCGATTGTCGAAAAATTGGGTGGAGAAATTGGATTAGAATCCGAGGAAGGCAAAGGAT
This sequence comes from uncultured Porphyromonadaceae bacterium, assembly GCA_964444375.1. Classification (GTDB taxonomy): domain Bacteria; phylum Bacteroidota; class Bacteroidia; order Bacteroidales; family UBA12481; genus JABHCC01. Next base: position 2,363 of record CAYUGX010000444.1, read on the forward strand.
CTCGCTTCTATTTTACCGTTCCAAAAGGGAAATAGAAAAAAAAGAGTCCCAATCTTTGTTCACAATAAAAATCATTCTATATTTGCACCGCTTTTAGGGGCGATTAGCTCAGTTGGTTCAGCGCATCCCGACAATTCGTGAGGTTCACTGTTCCAGCAGCGTTCTTAAAATATTCTCGGGCGATTAGCTCAGTTGGTTCAGAGCACCTGCCTTACAAGCAGG
>CAYUGX010000445.1:0-2579 GCA_964444375.1 uncultured Porphyromonadaceae bacterium
AAGGCGAGAGGCGAAAGGCACGTCGGAATGAAACGGAAATTCCGATTTATTGGGATGGCGAAAAACTGAAAACTGAAGACTATGTTTGAAGTGTTTCTCATTTTCGCAAATTAGGTTTATCGAATTATTGTAATCGATCCTGGGATCAAATCTAGTGAATCATTTAGTTTAATCACATAGTAATAGGTGCCGACGGGTAAATAGCTGTTGTTGTATTTGCCATCCCAGGGTTGGGGATAGCCAGGAGCTGATTCGAAAACAGCTCTTCCGCGGCGATTTACTACCTTGACAATTGCATCAGGAAAACCTTCGATGGCCGGAATGAGCCAGGTATCGTTAATACCGTCTCCATTAGGGGTAAATGCATCAGGAATGGAGAGCGATTGGTTTTCCATGCCCAGCTCAATGGTTTTCAGTATTTTGCAGTTAGCTGAATCAGTTATCGAGACCGAATAGGGTCCCAATCCGATACCGGTTCTTTTACGACCGGTTTCGAAATTCGACCACAGGATGTCATATGGCGGTGTACCACCCGACAGATCAATGTAAATCTGTCCGTCTTCACAAAGGTCGCAACTGGGTGATACCAGGCGTGCCTCAACGGTGATCTCATCCGGTTCATTGATGATTAGTGGATCGGGATAGCTAATGGAGCAGGCCGAATCTTCTACCACGTGGATGGTGTAATCAGATCCGGTAGGTAAATCTTTAAATACTCCTGAATTGGCCTCCCATGTGAGACCATCATCAATACTGAATTCATAATAGCTGCCTTCACCCCGGCTGAATACCAGGATTTCGCCGTCAGCCGCTCCAAAGCAACTGATGTCGTGTGCGACTACCGAATCTATCCGGAGTGAATCGGGACTATTGACAGCAATGATTATATCGTCTGAATTTGAACATCCTTCCCGTGTGACCAACACTGAGTAGTTACCTGAAAAAGTCGCTGATACAAATTGTGTCGTGTCGCCCGTATTCCAGAGCCACTGATCTGCTTCTCCGGCATTTAGTATGAATTCTGTTCCCCTGCAAATGGCCCTGTCAGGACCTAATTCTACTACAGGAAGGGCTTTGTAAACGACATTCACAGTATCGCTCATCTGGCAACCATTCTGGTCAGTGACTTCAACCCAAAGATTTTGCTGATCATCGGCAACGGTAATGAAGCGTGTGTCTTCACCCGTACTCCAGTTCCATGTTGCATAGGTGCCTCCTCCGTCGAATTCAATTTCGTCGCCTTCGCAAACCTGACGATCGCTGCCCAATTCAGGTGGCTGATAGGGATACACATCAACCGTGATTTCGGCAAAAGCAGAGCACTTGTTATTTTGGGCGTCGATGGAGTATCCTTCGACAATGTAAGTCGTTGTGGAATAGGGAGTGACCACGATTTCAGGAGTCTCAATTCCTTCGGGGAAGGTCCAGGTATAAAAGGTTGCACCCTCAGCAGTTAGGATCACAGGAGTGCCGGCACAAATCGGACCATCGGTATTGGCTTTCACTGCAACTGGCGGAGCGCCGGTTTCTGAGATTTGAATTCTGCGGGTCAGGCTGCATCCGGTTTCTTTCGAAATAATATCGAGGTCATATACTCCTCTTCCCAAATTGCGGATGAAATTGCCGGTACTGTCGGGGAAATCGTGCCAGTCAAAAATGTAATTCGTTAAATCGCCCTCCATTTTGATTTCAGCGCTACCGTTTTCATAGCCGCAAGAAGCTTTTATGGTGATCACCTCTTCAACTTTGGGCAAAGGAAACTCGACCACCTGGGTGGTGTCGAATTTTATACAGCCATTGTTGTGGGTGACACGAACCGCATATTCACCTTGGGTAGCAATGGTGCGGAAGCGTTCAAGCAAGTTCACGTTGTCACTCCAATAATAAAAGGCACCATCACCGGCATCAAGTGTAACGCTTTTGGTTGCGCACAATACGGTGGTATCGGCAAAGTTCAGCTCTGGCAAGGCATGGATGGTTACTTCACGGCGCTGCTTGATCTGAGCACCGTTTTGTTCTACATCCAGTTCAACCAGGTACGTGCCCGCTTGTTGAAACTGAAAAGTACCCTCAAGGGTTTGTGGGTTAACCTGAGCATCACCAATTTTAATATTTCCGGTTTCATCAAAGACTTGCCATTTTGGAGCTCGTCCAATCCCGTAAATCGTTGATAAATAAAAGAGGGTGGTGTCCATCTGGCAGGTGTTCTCGTAATAGAATTCTGCTGCCTTAAAAAAATCAGGTAGAAACGTTGGCAAGCCGTAATAGGCCTTGCCCCCCACACCTTCCACATTGTCGATCAGGCTGGCGCCCAACTGCATGAACTTACAGTCTTCCTGTGTTGGAGAGTTAATCACACCCAGATATCGCCTGCCTGCAAAGCTCACGTAAATTTTTCCGTTAAAAGCCAATTGAATGGCGCCACAGGTTTGATCGCGCATATTGGGATTGATCACCTCTAGCGAAGATCGCATTGCATTTTGGTCTGGCTTCGAGAGATCCCAGCGGTACAAGCGACCACCACGTCGAGTTGAGCCATATAAATAATTACCTGTCGGAGAAAATTCGACTCCATAGGC
>CAYUGX010000446.1:0-2566 GCA_964444375.1 uncultured Porphyromonadaceae bacterium
ACCAGGGTGAGGCAGCCCGAATACCCCAATCTGTGGCTCCTTTATAGCGATGAGTATGGGCACCCAGATCTTCTTCGTAATAGGTCTTATCAATGCGTAGTGAAAAATACAGTGGGCCTCGCTTAATGGCTACTGCTTGGTTATAGCGTTTTTCGACTTCAAGGGGCATAGGAAATACCATCTCAACCTGATCTCCGTCTTTCCAATTACGAATAAGACGAACTTTTTCTTCCATGCTCCAGGTATATTTTTCACCATTAATTGAAATCTGAGGTGCCTTACACCATCCTGGGTTCCTAAGAATGAGCGGGAAGCGACTGTCTTGATCAAGTTTGAGTGATAATAAAACCTGGTTTTTAAATGGATAATCAGTTGCACAACTCATTTCAAGGTTTTGCCCGTTGCCGACACTAGCACTAACCGAACACGGGGCATAAGATACCGCTGCGAGTCCACCATCTGTAGTGGCCATCCAAAGCGACTGAACCAGCTTTGGCCATCCCTGATGCATATTTGCGGTACAGCACCCAAAGTTCGGTTCAACACCAAAGACATTTGACTCATCGCGATTAGATGACCAATTTCGTGGATCGTTGGAAACCAAAACCTGGTTGCTCTGTTGGTCATATTGATGACCCCAGCCATCAGGCGTTTGCGTTCCAGGCAGGGAGTTGAATGCCAGTAATTCCAGACGATCAGATAGCTCATTGCTTCCCGTGATTTCAATCAATTGCTCAAGTGAAAACATATATTCAACAATGGCACACATCTCTGTACCCTGAGTAGGTTTCGTTCCAGAAACATGCTCATCACCCGAAAAGCGACCACCTAACTGACCATGGTGGAAATCAAGTTTCTCAATCCCATCAAAAGAGGCTGTTAAATCTGTTGTATCCCCTGATTGCTGGTACCAGATTCCGGGATACTTCACGGCCATGGCAATGTTGACAACGTGGGCGGTTAAACCAGTAGCATCCCAGATATCGGGTATGATTCCTTGCTCACTGGCTTTACTGTCCCATGGGAATTCTACAAAGTAATCAGTCCAGTTTCGGCAATTGTCATGAATCGATTTTACCACCTCTAACAGCGTGGAATCACCAGTCTGCCTGTACAACCAATACCCGGTTACAGCATTCTCCATTGCCCGCACTCCTCGCCAAGCATCGTCAGGCCAATCTGGCTCATTCGAATATAGATAGTTGAAATAGTTTTTTATCACAGTCAATGCTTTTTCGTCACCGCTACCTTCATAGTATTGTTTCAGTACTTTCAAAGCAACTGCCAATGGCCATCGATCGCTATTTTTTTCTGGTCCGAACCAGCCATTCTCCTGCTGACTATTCAAAATAAAGCTCATCCAATGATCTACTTTTGTCTTCAGTTCTTCGTCATCCAACAAATAGGCAAGTGGTACCAGTCCGTCAAGATAATAGGGACCGCGTTCCCACGACTCACCCTCTTTACCTCGCCAGGCACTTTGCATCAGGTCTGGCCAAAAATCGTCAAGGTGACCTGTTAGGCTGTTTTTCTGAGCGATTAATTGATCCTTCAACCAGCCTTCTGGTTTAATATCACCAACCGGAAGCATGATCAGGGCATTGTCAGTTAATATATCACCATTCATGGGATATTGTGCCTCGTGTGGTTGATCATTCTGACACCCTATGAGAAAGAATCCAGCAATTACGACAATGAAATACGATAGTCTTCGCTTATTCATGATTTTCTTGTGTAAGTTTGATTTTGATCAATACTATGAATTCGTAAATTTAGCGATTAATAGGTTTTCTGCATGCGCCAAAACAATTTATGCCGTCTTTCCCTGGTGTCAGCTATATTCATTGCGGTTCTGGCAATACAGGGTCATGCTCAGGACAAAGCCGACCTTCGGTCTTTTGATGTGGCTTTAGAAGCACTGGGGCAAAGATTACACATTCCTGGCTTATCTGTGGCCGTGGTAAAGGGAGATTCGATCGTTTTTGCTAAAGGATATGGCTATGCAGATTTGGTGCAACTTAACCAGGCCAGTCCGTATTCGTGTTATAAGATTGCATCTCTAACCAAACCGGTAACGGCATTTCTGCTGCATCTGTATCAGCAAAAAGGCATGTTGTCGCTTGGTGATAAGGCAATGGACTATTCGATAGATTTTGGCCAGTCTGGGAAATTACGATTATATCACCTGCTTAGCCATACCAGTGAAAAGGATCCGGGTAAGCGATTTCATTATAATGGCTATCGCTTTGGGGCCTTGGATTCGGTATTCAGGCAAGTGGCTGGCCGCTCATTTCAAGAGGCAGCTAAACATGATTTGGCTGTTCCATACAGATTAAACAGCCTGATATCTGGTCCTGGATTGACCGGTTGGCAGCTGGCTCTCAGCGATTCAAGCCTGGGTTTGAATTCGAGTTTGTTGGCAGCACATTACCAAGTAGAATCGGATGGTTCGGCCCGTGAATCTAGTTATCCCAGTGGCTTCAGTCCAGCGGCTGGTTTGATTAGTAATGTGGTTGATTATGCTGAATTCCTGATTATTCAAGACAGTATTCTGGAAGAGAATTCC
>CAYUGX010000447.1:0-2526 GCA_964444375.1 uncultured Porphyromonadaceae bacterium
ACGACGATGGCACCTACCTGCTTTCATGCGAGGACGGCACCGAGGTGGTGTTCAGTGATGGAGAGGATGGAAGTACCTGTCAGGTTACCGACAATGGAGACAACACCCATACCATCTCTTGCGGTGATTCCGAGGTAACGCTGACCGATGGGCAAGATGGAACTTCCTGCACCGTTCAAGAGAACGAGGACGGCACGTTCACAGTCGCGGGTGGCGACCGTTACAGCGTGGTTATAACCAACGGCAAGGATGGGGAAGCGTGTGAGCTAGTCGACAATGGTGATGGGACTGCTACGCTCATATGCCCCGATGGCGAACCGATATTGATACCGTTCCTGCCTACGGGGGAGGGTGAGCTTGTCCTCGAAGGAAGCTACACGGTGGAATCTAGCCTCGATTTGGTCTTTCTCACCCCATACACCTCCGTCACCGGAAACGTGGTGATCCAGGCCAACGGCCTCCTTTCAGTGGAGTTGCCCAATCTCAACAACGTCGGCGGAAACCTGTGGATTCATTATACCAACAGTCTGACCACCGTCAGCCTATCATCCTTGGCATCCGTGGGAGGAGGTTTCACTGTGGAGGAAAACAGTGCTCTGGTCGACTTGGACGTGGGTACTCTCGTCGAAGTGGGCGGCACAATGATGTTTCTCGGAAACAGTGCATTGGCATCCCTCGACTTGCCGGTCCTTATGAATGTGGGCGGGGATTTCGAAGTTGGGGAAGGGCACTCGCTGTTGACCTCGGTTGCCGCTCCTAAGCTAGAAACCTTGGGGGGTGCCTTTGTGGTCGAGGAACAGGGGATGATAGATGCCGTGGCCACCTTCGACGCACTCGAGCACATCGGCGGTGACGTGACCATCGAGGCCAACTTCGCCCTGACCGCGATTGAGTTCCCCGTCCTCACGGACATTGGCGGAGAGTTGTCCGTGCGCGAAAATTGGGAACTGACGACATTGAATATGCCTTTGCTTGGAGCAGTCGGTTCGCAGGTTGCTATCGACGACAATGACAACCTTTTGGTTCTAGTACTTCCTGAACTGTACGTCTGCGGCAACTTCACGGTGAAGGACCACGAATCACTGGTAGAAGTCTACGCAAACAACCTCGAATCAGCAGGCAGCGTGACCTTCAGCAGCAACAACTCCTTGGAGGTGATTGGGTTGCCGAGCGTGGCCACTGCATCGACCGTTCACGTGGCAGGGAACCCTCTCCTCGTCAGTTTCGGCTTCGACCAACTGGACGAGTTGAGTTGGGCGTTGATGGTCAACGGCAACGCTTCCCTGGAGGAGTTCTCTCTCTCCATTCTGGCTGAAATCGGAGGATGGTTGGAGATCACCGGAAATGGCAACCTGACGGGCTTCTCCCTAGGGAACCTAGCCTACGTTGGGGAGAAGTTCCTCGTCAAGAGCAACGGCAAACTCGCCCAGTGCTTAGTCGATCTGCTCCTCAAGCAGCTCAACGAAGCGCCGGTCGAGGAGACCACCATGACTGCCAATGATGGGGAGTGTCCCTTTGCCTGCAACCTGCTGGAGCAGGATTGCGGCGAGCTGGAGGGCTGCTATTTTGACGCGGAGTTTGGGTTACCGGTTTGCAGTGACGCCGGTGACGGCCAGGAAGGCGACCCCTGCAATGGCGAACCCACCGACTGTGCCGCAGGGCTGGTGTGCTTGCCCACCCTGGGCTCCGACTACATGTGCCGCAAATTCTGCAGCATGCAGGGTGGAGAACCATCCTGCGACCCTGGTGGGCAGTACCCGACGTGCAGTAACTACTATGCGGTCCAGAAAGCCGGGTACTGCAAAGAGGAATAGGGCGGAAGCGCCCCCGTCGATTTGTCAGAGTTGCCGCCGAGAATGGGAACGTCACGACTCCATGTGGCGTCGAAGCTTCCTAACTATTTGCTGTTCCAAGTTCAACAGAGCGCCCGGTTCGTAGCCCAGGATTTCGGCAACGTCCCAGACTTCCCGGGGGCCCCGGTCCGCCACGTCCAGGCCACAAGATTACGGTACCTCCCAGTGCACGGCCCCCGGGAATCGGTCACGGATCACCGGAGGGTCTCCGTGCACACGGAATTGGAGGTGATATCGGCAGCTCACAAATGGACAGGGCCCAAGGCCGTCTTTGCAGGTTTCCCGGCTTGGCGGTCGTCTTCGTCGCATGATTGGCGCAAGCTTCTTCCCTTCCTCCATCTCCAGCCGACACCGGCGCTCAAGTTCCTCTGGGGAGGGAGGCTCAAGCTCCGGCGGGGCGGTGTCGGCTTCGTTTAGGTTCCCGTACAAGTGCAAGCCCAGACCGAGCAGCGACGAGCACTTCTTCAGCGCATCGCTCGCTGCGGCTTTCAGGTCGTCGCCCAGGGAGACATTCTCCCCGGACTCCCGGACGGTCGTGATGGCAGAGCAGCCGAATGCGGATTTGTGGATCTCGCCGGCTGCGAGCTTCCCCAGCACCACGACCTCGTTGTCCAGGAGGCGGTGCTCGACGATGTCGAAGGACCAGTCGCCGGCGAAGGCCTGGTTCAATCTG
>CAYUGX010000448.1:0-2514 GCA_964444375.1 uncultured Porphyromonadaceae bacterium
CCCCTCTTTTCTAGTATTATCTCATGATTCAGGCGGTGTTTCATCCACTCTCCGTTCTTTCTGGCTTGATCCGGCAGGTGATTATTAATAATGACTTTTAGCGCGGCCTTTCCTGCAGCACACGATAACGGATGCCCACCAAAAGTAGTGATGTGTCCGAGCATAGGATTATGTGTCAGGCTCATCATTACCTCCCGATCGGCTATGAAGGCACCTAAAGGTAATCCGCCACCAAGCGCTTTAGCCAGAACAAGAATATCGGGAACCACATCAAATTGCTCAAAGGCAAAAAGTGATCCGGTACGTCCAAAACCGGTTTGAACTTCGTCAAAAATGAGCAGCGCACCAGCTTCATTGCACCTTTCACGCAAAGCCTGTAAATACCCTGAGGAGGGTTCAATGATTCCGGCTTCCGCCTGAATAGGTTCTACAAGGACGGCAGCTGTTCGTTCAGTAATTTCTTGAAGATGATCGAAGCTATTGAAAGTCAATTGCCGTGTGTCGGGGAGTAAAGGCCGATAAGCTGTTTTAAAAGTTTCGCTGCCGAGCAGACTGAGTGCACCGTGGGTACTACCGTGGTAAGCTTTATTAAAGGAAATCAATTGTGATCGGCCGGTTTGGCGTTTAGCTAATTTTAAGGCCCCTTCGACCGCTTCGGCACCTGAATTCACAAAGAAAACCTGGTTCAATGAATCCGGTAGGTGCTGACACAATAACTTGGCATAATCAATTTGTGGATTCTGGATATACTCACCCCAAACCATTACATGCAGGTGACGATCGAGCTGATCGCGAATGGCCTCTTTAACAGCCGGATGTCCGTGACCGATGTTATTGACAGAAAATCCACTAATCAGATCGTAATACCGCTTTTTATCTGGGCCATAAAGAAAAATGCCTTCGGCTCGCTCAATTTCAATTCCAAGTGGATTGGGGTTGGTTTGTCCAAGATAGTGAAGAAAATCACCTTTGCGAGAATTCATTAATGTGTCATTAAATTTAAGCTGGCGAGCAGCTGCTCTTTAAATGATTTTCCGATCGGAATACGCTTGGCTTCAGGTCCTTCGGTAATGAACAGGTTGTTGTTCTTGATCAGTTGGATTTTATTCAGATTAACAATGTAAGATCGGTGAACCTGTTGGAAAAAATCAGCCGGTAATTTCTCCATAATAGCCTTCATGGTAAAATGCACTGTTAGTTTTTCTCGTGTGGTGTTTAACATCACGTAATTTTCGAGAGCTTCAATCCACAAAATCTCATTGTAATTGAATTTTACCAGGCTGGCTCCTTTACGAACAAATATCTCATCCTGGGTTTTCTGGATGTTTTTATCTTTCCGCCAGCGTGTATATGCTTTAGACACAGCCTTATAAAAACGAGCGTACGTAATGGGTTTCAGAATGTAATCCGTTACATCATACTCATAGGCCTCCAGTGCATATTTCTCCTGAGCAGATAGGATGATCACTACCGGTTTAGTTTGAAGTGTTCTCAAGTACTCCATTCCTGACATTTCAGGTAATTCAATATCCAGTAGAACCAGGTCAACCTTGCGTTCTGGATCGTGGTCATTAATCGCAGCGACTGCGCTTTCATACGATCCGACCAAGTTGAGCATTCGTGTTTTGTGCACAAATACCTCAACTAACTTTCGAGATTCTTCATAGTCCTCGATGATGATACAGTTCATGGCTTGATTTGGCATAACCTAATAGTTTAAGAGTGCAAAATGAGCTGTTCGTCAAATTTTTCCTCAAGTTAGTCAAAATTCTTTTTCGATAGAACCCCTTGATGAAAAAAACTGTTCTTCTATTAGGTCAACCTTTTTTATAGATTGTCGCAACCACGACAGCATCAAGCTTTCTTTCTCATTCTTTGTGAGTTGCCATGGTAATTCTGTATTCCTGAGACGAGTCCCCAACTCGTATAGCGTGATGGCGGCTGAAACGGAGATGTTAAAACTTTCTGTAAATCCATGCATTGGAATTTTGACGAATTCATCGGCTTGACTCAGCATTTTTTCAGTCAATCCAGTGAGTTCAGTGCCAAAAAACAAAGCCATGGGACCTTTAGCCAAGTCCAAGTCTGGTAAATCCACATCGTCTTTGTGGGGAGTGGTTGCCACGATCCGGTATCCTTTACTACGAAGAGAATCAATGGCTTCGGTGGTGGGATCTGGGACATTGGAGTAGCGATGCAGGGTCAGCCATTTTGATGAACCCATCACCACATCTGGATTGAGTTTATATTGGTTCTTGGCTTCAATGATGTGGAGGTCTTGAAAACCCAAGCATTCGCAAGTACGCAGCACGGCACTGGCATTCTGTGATTGGTAAATGTCTTCCAGGGCCACGGTGATGTATCTTGTTCTTTTTTCGATAATCTCTTCGAACAATTGAAGCCTGCGAGGCAAGACAAATTCAGACAGGTGTTTTATCAGCTTATCCATAAAAAAAAAGGGAGTGCCATGCACTCCCTAGCAATACGTTAGTAGCGGTTAGCAAACGGCATCAG